>JAILHD010000035.1 GCA_024696155.1 Treponema sp.
CAAAGAATGTAGCAGATAAGTCTGTAGAGATTTAATCAAAGCTTATTAAAAGGAAGAAGGCACTTGCGTAATGCGAGTGCCTTTTTTTATTCCAAGGGTGAGTTACAGTTCTCCAAGAAGTCGGGCAAGAGGGATTTGGCGTTACAGTCGCAAACATCCTGTTTGCTCCTTCCACGCCGTCTACATTCGCTGTCGCTGCCATCCATGGCAGCTTTTCGCCTGCCGGCGCGCTCACTCCGCTTCAAATCCATTTCTAGTTCTAAGAAAATAAATTTAAAATAAAAAAGCTTCCGTAGTTCTCTACAGAAGCTTTTTAGTCGGGCAAGAGGGATTTGAACCTGCCGATAATAGCAAATCCGTTAAAAAAAATTGTGCGACAGCGCAATTTTTTAGGATTTACCTACTTTCGGCTCTGAGCGAGACTTGCGAGCGAAGACGACATCCGTTGGATGTCGCGGGTTAATACAGATTTCGGGCAAAAAAAAAGCTCTCTTTTTCAGAGAGCTTCTATCGGGCAAGAGGGATTTGAACCCCCGACATCCTGGTCCCAAACCAATATAAGGGATTCGTGATAAAACACGGTAATCAAGAATAAAATCATAACTTTTTTAGTCTGTTTTTCACAGAATTACTATGTAATGTTTAACGGGTGCATTACATAGTCGTTTTGTGAAGTAAACGGCTACTTTAGAAAGCCTATAAATGCAAGAACTTACCCGTTTGAGCATTTATAGGCTTTTTTTATTTTTACAAGGGAACGGTAAAGCAACAAAGTCTGGTGGGCAGAGATTGACCGTTCCCTTGTTTTTTAGAACCTGAGGTGTTTTTATGATTATTACTTTTTCAAGTATGAAAGGTGGCGTTGGAAAAACTACTAACGCAATTTTAACTGCAACAAATCTTGCAGCTCGTGGCTTCAAAGTCTTATTTTTTGACCTTGATACAAACAATTCCGGAACAATGTTTTTTACAATGGGCATTGAAGGGATAAATGATACTATCGAAATCAAAAATGTTTTTGAATCTTTATCCCATAATTCAATTGATAAATACGCAATTGAATCCAGAATTAAAAATATTGACATAGTGCCAAGCCACTTAAACATCTTTAAGTTACGTGGAATTGGTTATAATGAATTACAAAAAACACTGCGAGGATATGAAAATAAATATGATTATGTCGTAATTGACACAGCTCCAACTTATGACAATATAGTAATCAATGCTTTACTTGCATCTGATATTATCCTTACTCCACTTAAATTTTCATCTTTTGATTTTACAACGGCAAAATTCCTGCAGAAACAGCTTTATGATGATGCTCCAAATCAGGTAAATAAATGGTACTTATTATATTCTGACTGGCAGCAGAAATTCGCAAATTTTGAAAATGCTCCACAGACACAGTTTGTTCATTATTTTGAAGATAATTTCACTAACATTCTTAAAATCTATATTCCACGTACAGAAGCTGCATCAAAGTATACTCAGCAGGATTTAAGACTAAGTACAAAGAGCAAAACTCTTACTGCAGCAAGAAATCTTGCAATCGAAATCAATAAGCTAATTAATATGTTAACTGGTGAAGATGTAGATGATGAAACTAAATGGGTGGAGAGATTCTAAACATGAATAATATAGCATTATTGTTACTTCATATCAGTTATTTAAGTATTGTATGTTCTAACTGGTCAAATAGAAAGTGTTCTTGTTATGTAAAAGATTTTGAATGTGAACGTCTTACAAAGTTTTTTACATTTAGAACAGTATTAAATGTTATTGTAGGACTACTTTTAGTTATTGAAGATATTCTTCTCTTAAGAAATGTTTTTGGAAAATAGGAGATTAAGAGTTATGGCAAAAACATTAAGCATTATAACAAACGGAAATAAAGGTGGACTTCCAGTTCAGAACCAGGGACTTAAATTATCAAAGATTCTTGCAATCGAAAAAATTGAAGAAAACGAACAGTTCAAAGAACTGTATTCAATTGATGAAGATTTACTTGGTCGTATTGCAGAGGATATGAAAGCAAACAAGTTTGACGCAAGTCAGCCTGTTCATATCTGGCTTTGCAAAGATGAAGAAAGTATTGAGCATTATTACCTGATTGACGGTTACACACGTGTTAAAGCAGCAAAGCTTGCAGGACTGGAAACTGTTCCATATTTTGAGCATAACTTTAAATCTTTTGAAGAAGCCCACAGATACGCTCTTCATCTTCAGGTAGACCGCAGAAACTTGAACGGCATGGATTTGCTTCACAATATCGAAGCTCTTATGGGAAGTGAATACATTCAGAATATGAAGGGCAATAAAAACGCTGCAATGGGCGAAATGCTTGGAGTTTCTGAAAAGACTATCGAACGAGCCAAATTCGTAGAAAAGAACGCTTCCGAAGAACAGATTGAAGCAATCGAAGCTGGCGAAGCAACTGTCAATTCAACTTATGATGAAATCAAGGCTGAAAAGAAAAAATCAAAGACAAAAGTAAAACCTGAAGAAGATGATGATATTTCAGACGCTCTTGATGATTCAGATGGTAATCCAAAAGCCGTAAATGTCAAAAGCCGAGATATGTCAGAACATTTCAATGTAGGGCAGGAAAGTGAAATTGATAAACGGCTTATTGAACGTTATCAGGAAGGATATGTTGAAGGTTTTGAAAAGGCAGCTTCTTATATTTTCTCACAG
The DNA here is from genome assembly GCA_024696155.1 of Treponema sp. Classification (GTDB taxonomy): domain Bacteria; phylum Spirochaetota; class Spirochaetia; order Treponematales; family Treponemataceae; genus Treponema_D. The sequence goes on from JAILHD010000035.1 coordinate 2,695, forward strand.
CTTAAAAACAATGTTTTCTTAGAAGAAGTTGAAAAGGAACTTTCCAAAGCGAAAAAAGATTTTAAGAAACTTTCTGCTTTTGTTCCAAAGGAAGAACCTCAACCTGTTGAAGAAGAATATGACGGAAAAGACCTTCCTTTTGAAGAAGCTGAAACATCATCTAGTGATAATAATTATGGAGAGAGTTCATCAGACGCATTTAATATGGAATTTGATGAATAATAATGGGTAATGTTGAGTATAATCCGAGAGTTTGTCCATTTTGTGGCTTTTTTAATTACAGTCCAGAAGAACATAATCAACAAACTTACAATTGGTGTGAAGGTGTTGATGATTCTGTTCTTGATATAGATTGCACAGAAGAAGTCAAAAAAAAATGTTTTTCGGATTATGCCGAATTAATGAAGCAAGATTTAGTTGTGTCAAAAAAAGATACGACTGAATCTTGTAATTATAAGGCAAGTGGAAAAATTCATAGCCTTAAAAAAAATATAAGGAGCTTGAATATGACTTTAGAAGCTCAAATACAAAAGTTAGGTTTTGTAGGTTCTATATCAGCTTCAAGAAGAGAATTTAGAATGAACGAAAAAGAAAGTACAACAGAAGATTATGTGGGTAAAATAACAGCTTTATTTTCTCCATATATTTCACCAAAAAATATTTCAGAAACAAAATTTGTAGGATTACAAGAAAATTTAAAAAAAATTGTAGTTGAAATAAAAGGTAAATAAAAACATAAAAAAACTGGATAAAAAATGAAAGAAGTAACTATTAGGGATGAAAATTACATTCAAATAGCTGGTTGGATGCTGAATGAACTTGACCTCAAAGGAAATGAACTTTTAATTTATGCACTAATTCATGGATTTTCGCAGGATGGAAAAAGTGATTATCATGGAGGACTTACTTACATTTCACTTTGGACAAATTCAACGAAACAAGGTGTAATTAAAGCTCTTAAATCGTTACTTGAAAAAGGTTTAATTGTAAAAGATGTATATTTTGAAAATGGTACTCAGTATGTACGATACTGGACAGTTAAATCAAGAGAAAACGTAAAAACTACACAAACAAAAAGTGGTAAACAAAGTTTACCTAATACCAATTCAACTGAGTTTACTACTAAACAAGAAGATAGTGATAAACAAAGTTTAATGGGGGTAAACTCAGTTTACCATACCCAGTCAACTAAGTTTAATGGGGGGGGTAAACAAAGTTTACCCTATAAGAATTCTGAAATTCTAGATGAAAATTCTTCTGCTTCTGCTGTTGAAAGTAACACAAAAAAAGCAGCAGCAGATTTTATCAAAAATAAATTACTAGAATTATTTGAGGGGCATTTCATTTTTGATGATAACTTTGTTCCTGAACTTTATTTGCTTTCAAGACAGTTTGGACTTACTGAGATCCAAACTGTCAAATACATTGATTTTGTTTTTGAAAAAGCAAAAGACAAAGAACCTAAATCTTTAACAAATATGTTTTACAAAATGGCTAAGTCTGCAAATATTATGCAGGATTTTGTTCTGGAGCTTGAAAAATCAGATAGTTCAGATTCAAAAAAAACAATTATTTGTCCAGTCTGTGGCTCTAAAGCTGAATCTTACGGGATTTGTCCACATTGTGACTTTGACATGAATGACAGGTTCGATGCTCATATAGTCAATTTGAAAAAGCAAATATTTAAGCTTAGTGAACCAGCAAGGGAAGCTTTCAAAGCTGAATATTATGCAGAACTTGAAAGACAAAGTTCTTTTGGAATTACAGCGTTTATTAATAATCCAGAGCTTAAAATCGAATTTAGCAAACGATTAAATGAAATTTACAAAAAATATGGGATTACAGCATAGGAGTATTAAATGTTTGAAAAGAAGAATAAAAATAATATTTTAAATCTTTTTGAACAGGTAGAAGCAGATTCATCTGAATTCGAAGATGATGAAATTAAATGGTCTGTAAAGGAAACTGTAATTTCATTTATCAAAGGATTTAGAAATAAATCTTTAATGTATCAGATGGTTTGGTCTATAAGAATTTTATTTTGGATTCTAATCTTAATAATTGCAGCTTACGGTGCATTTATAAGAATAAAAAGTTTTTTTTAGAACCGACAGCTGTCGGTTCTACCACAAGGAGATTTTATATGTCTGATTTAAACGATGTAAAATTGTTTGGTCGAGTTGTACGAGATGCAGAGCTAAGACATTCGGGTGACAATCATAGTTTTGCATTATTTTCTATTGCTGTTAATCGTTCAATTAAAAACGCTAATGGTGAATGGGAAAGTAAGGCTGATTTTTTTTCTATGGCAATTTATGACAATTATGCTGAAAAAATGTCTCAGAAATTGAAAAAAGGTCAGAAAGTAATTATTCAAGGTTTTTTGAAACAGAATCACTGGGAAAAAGACGGAGAAAAACGAAGTGAAATTGGAATCGGAGTAAAATCAATTCAACTTATCTTTGATTCAAAGAAAAATGATAATCAGACACTTGAAGAAACTGCTCCACAGGAAGAAATTGAAAATACTTCATATCAGTTCACAGAAGAACAGCAGGCAGAAATGTATGTAACAGAAAGTGAAATTTATTCTGGAGATGTTTTCTAAAATGAAAAATACAGTCGTTTTTCAAATACTAAAATCTTTGACTTCAATTGTGGAAAGAAAAATGACTTATGTGTTTTTCTATTTGAATAAACATTATACACCTTTGGCTATAGTTGTTTTGATAATAAGTGGGACAATATTTTTTTTTGTTACAAGTTATCTTTTCCGCTATAACCATTGGAATTACTGGCTTTGGAAAAGCAGAGCTATAACGACTTCGTTATATTTTGCTTTAGTTGTTATTTCAATTAAATTATTGATAGGAGCTATGTGAAATGAATTCAATTTTTGTTCATGGAAAAGTAACTAAAAAAGCTGAAATGAAACTTCTAAGAATTAATAATGAGCCAGTACCAGTCGCAGTATTTACAGTTGTTGATATCGGATTGCCATATCAACGAATTGAGCCAACTTTCTTTTTGGTCAATTATCCAAAAGAAGCTGCAAGCCTTATTTGCGACTATCTGGTAGAAGATAAAGAAGTAAACATTCAGGGTGTAATGCGCCAAAAGTATACGAAAGATGATAAGGGAAATAAAATTGCCCGTTATTACTTATGCGCAGATATTGTGGAGCTTTTACCTGTATTCAATTCTGGAAAAAAAGAGGGATTTACGACAAATGAATAAATCTATATCAATTCCAATCGAATTGGATGAAAAAAAAATAAAAATGCTAGTTTCTTTTTTTAATTCAACAGAGGACGAAGAAATGAGTTTATTTGTCGAGGATATTCTAAAGAAAGCAAATTCTGTTTCTTTAGAAATGCAGGAACTTAGTAAAAAGATTATGTCGGAAAATCCTTTTTCCCAAAAATATCTATAAAAAAAATAAATGTATAATAGGAGAAAAAAAATGAAAAGTTTCAAATCATATCAACATCAGAGAATACTTCTTTCTGATAAAACTATTGCAAATGGCGATTACATTATTGACGAAGAAATTACTGTAAGAATTAAAGACGGATTTTTAAATGACGTTGAAGGTGATGATGGTTCATTACTTCCAGCAATTGCTACAGCTGATGGCAGCCATATTGAACACTGGAAAGAAGGTGTTTTACATTGTGAAAATGAGCCTGCTGTAATTGATAATATAGATAATTATGAAGAATGGTGGCTTGATGGAAAACAGGTTCTACCGCAGCAGAAATAAGAGGTTAATATGACATTGGAAGAAATTACAGAAATAAAGGAACTGATTAAAAGCAACGAACTTTATCAAAAATCGACTTCACCATATAAAGAATTTCAGTTTGAGCAATTTAGTTCAAATGGAGAAATTCTTGAAGGACAACATTCAAGAACTGAAATTATTAATGGTAAAGAAGTTATTGTTATTTTCAACTTTAAAAACGGTTTAATTCATTCGGAAAATAACCTTCCGGCAGTTGAATATCCTATGCACTGGGAATACTGGAACAATGGACTTATTACTAAAGTTGTAGATGATGGTGGAAACACCAATGAATTTTGGGAAAATGGTTTTCCAGTCAGAATAGAGAACAATCTTTCTGATGAAAATAATTAAGTAAAACCTGTCTATATATAAAGGTAGACAGGTTAATTTTTAAAGGGAATAGAATTATGTTACCAACAAATTTAAGCACTATTAATAATCAACAAGCAGTTGATTCTATTGTAGAGGTAAAGGAACAGACAGAAGAAAAGGTTCAGGAACAGCATAAAGATGTTCCTAATATGATTACGATTGATAGAACAAAAGCAGAAGATTTTCTGCTTATATTGGAAGAATGTATTGGAGATGTTCAGGAACAGAAAAACTTAGTAGATAAACTTATTGATAATAAAAAGTTTGAATTTAAAACCTTTCAAGATGAAACAATCAAAAAGTTTAATAACTTGATTTCTACAACACAAAGTTTATCTGAAAAATTAAACGCAACAGAAAGTTATGAAGTTTATCTTGAAGAAAAAGTAAAAAACGCCAGCCTTAATAGTGAAATTGCTTTACTTGAACAGCAGCTTCAAAAAGAAAAAGCAGAATTTTCAGCATTCTTAATTAAGACAGAAACATTTCTTACACAAAATATTAATCAAATAATGGAAAATGTAAGAAAACTTAAAACTGTTGATGAAATGATTGACCAGAAAATTAAAATTTTTACAGATAAGTTAGAATCAGAAGCTATAAAATTCAACAATGATGTTGAGCAGCAAATGAATGAAGTATCTGATTCACTTATTAAAGGTTCAAATAACCAAAAAGAAATTCTTGTTTCAGAGTGCAATTCTATGCTTAAAGCATACACTGAAAAATGTCAGCAGCATTTAGAAACAGTTCAAAAACAGGCAATAGATTTTCTAAAACAATGCAAATCAGAAAATACAAAACTTATTGAAAAAGTTCCTGCAGTTGCAAATAATAAAATCTCTAAAAAGGATTTAGTTATTTTTGTACTTTCGATTATGTCAATTGTAAGTTTTGTTTGCAATTATATAATATAATCGTATTCATGAATAAAAAAATCTATTTTGTACTAATTCTATCTTTTTTATTATCAAGTTGCCAGCTTGATAATAAATATTCTTATATTCTTGCTGTGAATACAAGTTACAACAAATATTACGAAGATGTAATTACAGATATTTATGTCTGTGAAAATGCAACCAATGATAATTACAAATCTGTCTGGACTGGTAAATTGTTGCCAGGGCAGACAGTTCAATTAGAAATAGATTGTGGCAATTATGGCGTAAAATACAAAGGAATACGATATTATAATTCTGGTATTGAAAAATCTATTGATGTAACAACAGACTATAAAGCGCCTGTAAGATTTGCTCAATTCTGGACTTTTAAGATTATTTATGATGGTAACGGAATCGAAGTAATAGAAGAAGATTAATAAAGCAGCTACGGTCTACCTGATAAATCAGGCAGATCGTAGCTGCTTATTTATTTAATACCCGTATGAAAGTTGCATAGAATTACTTTTGTTATGTCTGTTTACGTGTTTAAATTCTTTCTCTTGCTGTTCTTTATATGTTTTAAGAACAGTATCACGTGGAAGTTTTAAGAAACTTTTGTTTAAATCCATAACAGTAATAGAATTATTTTCTTTTGACGCAGAAACAATTTTTAATTCATCAAAATGAATTGAATCTTTTCCGTGTCCGAAAAGTTTACCAGTATCAATTTGAATATTTTTAAGAACTGAACCAATAGCAAGGTTTTTATCTACAGTTCCGTGAATAAGAGCTGGGTCGTTTTCAATTTTAACACCTTCGGTATTAATCGTATCATAGAACGGTCTGGCAATAAATTTGTTTGGTTCATGATACTTGATATAATCCTCATTTATTGGCATTTCTTTAATAGCTTCGTGATATGTACGAACAATAAATTCGTTTATAGTTTCATTTTTGCCTACAATTTTCTTTATAAGATTTTCTGTCTTTTTCTTTTCTTCTTTGTCCATTCTGCGAATAATTTCTTTTGCAACATTAAAAGCATCACATGGCGAATTTGCTTCTCTACGACAGTAAACTTCAAGATTATGCCGGAAATTATAAGCTGTATTATCACGTGGCTTGAAAAAATCATTGTATTCTGTTTCGCACAGTTTTTTATATGCTGGCGAGTTTTCATCAAACTTTGTTTCAAATCGTTCTGGCGCTGTAATTTCCTTAAACTTATCAGCTGAAATATTAATTGTTGTATTTCCATTTGTAAGGGTATAAGAGTTATCATTTGAATTAAAACGAGTAGCAACAAAATCCTTAAAGCTTTCAAGTCCATTCTGAGTAAACATTGCCCATTCAGGAATTATAGTCCCCTTCACTCCCCTAGCTTTATCTTCAAATATTATTGTTTTACCCTCGGCAATACGTGCTTTTTTCTTCTCTTCCTCAATCTTATCTTGAAGCAAAGTCTTAAAAGTGGATTCAGGTAGTTCAAAGCTATCTATTCCATTGTCCACAATATAGACATTTTTTGTTTTATCATGTGATTTCACAACAGCATTTTCGATTGAAGTTAATTTTCCATCTGCAAGAACAGCAAATGAAGGAAGAATAGTCTTTCCATATATGATAGGAGATTTTGGGTCAAAAGGGAGTGTCGCAACAAGGGGTATTTCTGACACTTTCTCCCCTACACTTTCATTCTCTAGTTGTTTATTTTCAATATTTTTTACTTGTTCTTCTGTTTGAACTTGAAATTGTTCTTTTCCACTAAGCCCAGAGATTTTGTTTATTACATCAAGAAGTTCTTTATAATTATCCTTATTAAACTTCATTGATTTTAATAAATTAGCTGCATTATCTAAGGAAGTTTGCTCTAAATCATTATTTAGATTTTCTTTTTTTATATTCTGAGAATCAATATTAAGGTTTAATCCATTAACAAATAAATCTTTCATTGGTAAAACCATAAAATTTACAGCTTCAGATAATTCTTCGTTTTTAAGATGTTCATTTTTTTGTATAAATTCATTATAAAGATATTGAGAACATTCTTTATCCCAATCAATAACTGTATCTCTTGTTAGTTCTCCATCACGTTCAAGAATCTTTTGTAAAACTGAATCTGCAATTTTACCGCAAATACGTGAATGACATTCACTTAAAACAAGGTTTTCATCATCTTTTATATCTACATAATTTGGGTCATTTATTACTTCATTCCAGAGTGATGTTCTCTTAAAAATATCTAAACCTTTATTCCAAAGCTCTGGATTGGTTTTCCGTGTATAATTATCCCAAAGATGTGTGTATTCGTGAACAGCAACTTCACTATTCATTATTTCAGGATTCAAATAGATTTTTCCTTCGTAGGCAAAGCCGTATGTTTTACCATCTGAAAGTGTCATTGTTTGTGCAGGTGGATTTGGATAATTGCAATTATTTGCGGCAATATATTGAATATTACCAATGGTTTTAGAATCAAAATTCCTTAAATCAAGCTCAACTACATCAGTATAGTTCTGACTGTTTCTATCCCATTTTGCTTCATATAAACGAGGATAGTCTTTGTTATGAACGTATTCATAATTGTTATCTGTTTGTATTTCCAAAAGATAGTGCTTTTGCTTTGGAATTTGTAAACCTGCGGCTTTTGCAACTCTATCATGAATAACAAACTGAAGAACTTTACCAATAGGTTGTATTCCAGAACTATAAATATCTTCTGAAATAAATTTTGCAGGTAAATTTACTACTTTATTCTTAAAAGAGATTTCTTCAAGTTGTTTTTTTAAATTATCTTTTACAAATATAGAATCTGGCTTGTTAATAAATTTTTCTTCCATCAATTTATCATCAACACTAACAAGTCTATCTAAAGCATAATCTGATAAAACTTTTCCTAAAGCTTCTGCAGGAACAAGCGGTTCGTTTGCATCGGCTTCTTCAATCATTGAAAATTCAATAAAATTTTTATGTGAATTATCGTAAATTAAAAAATCATCAACAGCTTCTTCATTTTTTACAAAAATAGCTGAATTATTATTAACATTAAGATTAATTTTTAAAAAGTTTTTTTTCCCTTCAGTATTTTTTATAAAAAAAGATGATTTACTTAAAGTTCCATCTTCATTTAAAGAATTTTCAAATCCAATTGATTTTAAAAATTCTTGTTGGTTTTCTGTAAATTCAATTTTTCTATCATTTATACTAAAATTTAAAGTTCTTTTATTGACAATATCTTCTTTTTGAGTTACATTTAAAGAGCCTTGAGTAGTCAATCGTGGGGGTAATAGGAACCCTCTTTCGTTTGTCCATTCAAGGCTTTTTTGTTTATTTTGATAAAGAAGATTTCCTAATTTTATCTGTTCAATAAAGAAAGAATCATCTTTTTTTCCATAAGCAGATGTAATATTATTTACAATTACACTTCCTTCCTGTTTATTGATTTCCATTGTAACCATAATAGTATGATTATTTTTATCAACGGTTTCTGACATTATTACATAACTGCCAGACTTTGATGCTGAATCAAAAACCATAACAGGGTCTGCAAGGAATTCAGGTATCTTCTTAATTGTTGCAATATCAATATCATGGCCATAGCTTTTTCCAACTTTTACTGTTTCTAATTCATTTATTTTATGTAATACATCTTGTGTTACAGAAACTTTATTGGCAGGAATATTTATAGCTTGCAGAACTGTACTTGTAGAAAATTCACTAATAACTTCTGTTGAAGCAAGTTTTCCAGCTTTCCAATCATCAACTTTCTGCGCAAAAGCTTTCAATTCTTTTTCATCTGCAAGGAATAAAGGATTCTTTTCTTCCACAGAAGTAGTTTCCATTTTCTGAAGAATCTTTTCTTCTTCAAGAATTCTGTCAAATTCTTCCTTATCCGTAATAACTTCAATTCCAGCTTTTGAAAGCTTTTCTAGTACATAGTTTGTTTTCTGTTCTGCCTGCTGTTCTTCTCTTGATAATTCTGCCATTATTATTTTACCTCTTATTTTTAATTAATTTCCGTAGCTGAAAATCAGCTACGGTATAATGTTTAATATTCCATTCCTACAGCTTCTTTTAAGCGTGGTTGAATCTGAAACTTCTGTTTTTCTTCTTCTGGAACGACTTTTAGAGTTCCAAGTCTTACCTGTTCAAACAAGCTAGGATTAACTTTTGTCTGCCAAGTAGATTTTACATCAGGCTGCTTCATTGCGTGGTCAGCAGCAGTAAAGAATGGAATTCCAGCATCTATTGAATATTTTTCAACAATAGTTCTTGCTGCACCTGTTGTATCTGGAATAACAGCGTCAGTAAAAGCATTTGAATTAATATGATTCTTCATCTTTTCTTCAAACAACATTCTGTCTACACTGTTAAGACTATCGATAAAAGCATTTGTTATTACAGGGAATGCCCTTATAGAACCAGATTCAATACCTGCAAACTGAAATTCATTTCTAATTGCGTCAGCTTCTTTGTTAAAGAAACTTTTGTGATATAGCTTTACTGCAGTAATATCACTATTGGCATTCGAAAAACAAACAGGAATAAAATCATCATTCCAGTTATTTTCTTCATTTACTTTTCTTGCAACATCAGCCAAATCATAAGCACCTCTAGCCTTTAAATTCTTAAATTCAAAATTTTCATTAATCATTTCATCTTTAGCGTTGTATCGGTAATCTTTATCCAGATATGTTGCCCAACCACGATTATCTCCAAGAACTTCAGCTTGCAGCGGGTCATAAACATTAAAACTTTTATGGTCAAGTATGATATGACCAGCAAAAAGTCTTTCCCCATCTGCAGAACGAAGTATTTTATCTAAACCTTCTGTTGTTTTTATATCTTCATCACTAGCTTCAATATTTCCACTTGGATGATTATGAACAACAACAATCATAGAATCAGTAAGTTCAGCACGTGCAATAAGTTTGTTGAAAGTATCTTTCTGGTTTGCATTATTCATTGCAATAGAACTGTAATTTGGCATACAAGATGAAATTGCAAGCTGGTCACGTATTTTACCAGTATCTTTGTTAATGAATACGTAACGCATTGTTTCAAACTGCTTATCACGGTAGATATTCATAGTTGCATGAAGCTGCTGGAAACCTGCTTCCGTAATAGTTTTTCTTCCGCCCGGAAGTTCTGCAAGTTCTATATTTGTTCCGATGATGTCAAATACACCACGTTTTGCAAAATCATTGAAAGCTTTATACATTCCGCTTTCTTTACCATTCAAGATTGGAAGTACAATTTCATCTCGCTTCAGTTCAGCTTTTGTAAGCTGATCAGGAGTGAGATGAGTATCATCGTTTCCAAAGTTGAAATATGGCTGTTCCGGCGATTTTACACTTAAATTATCATCAGGAAGTTTTTTGAATAATTCATCATAATCAAAAAGTTCCTGCTGCTGTGCGTCTTTAAGCTGGCTTGGAATTGCTTCAACATCTTCTTTTATTGAAGTTTTAACTTCATTTAATTTAATAACATCTTCACTGAAAATCTCTTTAACTGGGAAGTTTCCATAAGTGTATTCAATCTTTTTTGTTTCAAGATTAAATACACCAAAACCTTCCTGCTCTTCATCCTGCATATAAAGCTTTCCGCTTTCTTTAGCTTCTTTAAGGGTTGAATACTCAGGCTTTTCATCTGCACCAATATCATCAGAATATGTAATGACCTGATAATTCTTTTTTGGTTCGTTAGCGGCCGGGGTCAACGTATGTTGATCCTGTGCTGCTTCTTTCTGAGTTTCTGTTTTTATAATGTTTTCAAGGCTTTCAATTTCACCATTAAGCCACTTTTCATAATTTTCATAACCAGCAGCTTTATACAGGTCATGTTCTTCCTGTGTAATATCTCCAGCTTTGAGCTTTTCGTCCAGCATTTTATAGTGTCGTTCTGTCAAAATCTCATGTTTTACATCTGGCATTGGGCGAAGATTATTAAGAATATCTGCTTCAAGAATTTCACGCTGCTTTGTAACTGGATATTCCATAACTTTCTGTTCCAGACGTTCAATTTCGAGCTTCTGTAAGATTTCTGGAAGCTGGGCAGTAATATTCTTAATCTTTTCTTCACAACGTTCTTTCTGAGTGTTCAGATTTCTGATATATGCTTCTTCATCTTCAGGAGTTTGAATATTCCAAGAATAAAGCTTGTTGTTTAAAGTTTCTTTCTGGTATTCAGATTTTTCAACACTTTTTTTGGCTCTTTTCAAACCAGTTTTAATCCATTCAGGAACTTCAAGCTCACGAGATTTATAATCTTCAATCTGTTCTTCGTAATACTTAACGCTGTCTTTTGCGTCGCCAAAATCAAGAGTAAGCTGCTTTCTTCTTTCAACAATATCATCAAAGTCTTTAATCTTAAGCTTTATCTTAGCAAGTTCGGCTTTAGTTTCTTTTGTTTCTTCTTCAAGAATAAGCTTTGCTTTTTTCTGAGGGTCTTTAATAAGGTCAAGCTTCAAATCTTCAGGATTGATGTCCTCTACATTTAAAGAATCGCCTTTGTAATTCCACAATTCATTGACACGGCTACGTTTCTCGTCATGTTTCTGGTAGAGTACAGAATCAATACTGTCATTCATTACCGGGTAAACGATATGTACGTGTCCCTGTAAGTTACCCTGTCGCCAGATACGACCTTCAGCTTGAATTGTTTCCGAAGGATTCCAGCCAAGAGAACAGTTATACATCACAAAAGAGTTACCGTTAAGGTCAATTCCTTCTGCAGTATTACGTCCACCAATAATGATTTTACATTTGTCTCTTTCATTATTGAACTTTGAGGTAATCTTTTCTTTCTTTTCTGGTGTATTGTTTACTTCACCATTGATGATTTCTACGGCTTCTTTTGGGATTCCATGCTGAACAAGATAGTCCTTAATAATTCCGTGAGATTCCTTTCCAAGAGGAACGTACATAAATTGTCCCTTTTCAGGATTCTCTTTATACATATCAATAATGGCATCGCAAACAAACTTGAGTTTTGGCGATGTTTCTACAAGCTGATTAAGCGGTGGAAGTTCAAGTCCTTCATACATATCAGGATTAGCAAGTGCCGGAGCTACACAAGAAAGACGCATATTATTCATAGCAACGATTACGGCAGCTGAATTACCTTCTTTTATCTCTGCCATTCGTTCTTCATCCATCTTTCTCATAAGCTGCTGTAATTCGCTCATATCAAGAGGTTTTACGTGTGTAAATTTATTTGGGCGAACAATTCCGGCTTCTTCTCCGTCAACTTTATCGATGAACTCTGTCAGAATATTCTGCAAAGCAGGAAGTTCTTTCCAGTTCTTCATAACCTGTTTTGTATCAATTTCGCCTTTTGATGTTACAGCAAATTCCTGTTTTGTCTGTGCAAACTGGTCAAAGAAACTTCTAAGACTTGTAATTCCGGCTCTCTGTAAACGTTCACGACCGATGTAAGAAAGCATTGAATATACTTCTGTCGGACTATTGGTAAATGGTGTAGCGGTCAGCAAGAAAACGTTACGGTCATCATTATGACGCTGAACAAGCTGTGTCATACCGTACAATTTTAATGCACGTGCCGAAGGCTTTCCGCTAGGAATACCAGAATATTCGTTAGATTCACCTTTCTTCTTAGGGCGAGGAACTACCCAAAGATTCTTGAAGTTATGAGCTTCATCTACGGTGATATGGTCAAAGCCACAATCTTCAAAGAAGTAATATGAAGCGTCTTTTACATGACTTGCAGAACCGATAATTCCCTTAATTTTGTCAGAATCCTGTGCATTTTCTCTTTCGCTTCCGTCCATATCAGCACTGAGAAGATTTGCAAAATCCTGATAAAGCTCATTTTCACAAGATTCATCAGTAAAGGTGATGTTTTTCAAGGCTTCATAAGTACAAAGGGAAATCGAATTTACAGGAATGTTGAGTTTGTGAGGATTTTCACTATCAACATATTTACCTACTGATTCCTTGTTGAAGTTATAAAGGTCATTTACCTGAACGTTCGGGAAGAGCTGCTTAATATCGGTGTACCATTTTGAATATACTTGATTTGGTACAACGACAAGCGGCCGCTGACTTCTTCCAGTCTGAATCTGATTTTTTGTTGCAACAATTCCGGCTGCCGTTTTACCAACACCTACATCATAAGCAAGAAGTCCGTTACCTTTGTTACAAAGGAAAGAAATACCTTTAATCTGCTGGTCATAAAGCTTGAATTTAGAATCGCCTTTATATGCACTCATTCCGTCAACAAAAAGCGGAAGCTTTGAATAGTCAGGAATGATGTATGAATTAAAGCGGCGGTTATACTCTGCTTCAAGTCTTTTGATTGTTTCAAGTTCAAGACCTTCGTGGATATAGCGGTCAAAGAGTTTGTTGGCAACATCAGCACGTGCCTGGCGTTTAAGGTCAGCTTCCTTCTTACGTTCAGATTTTTCGGCTTTCTTTTCTTCTTCGCTCATATCGTATGTTCGCCAGCCACGAACAGCCTGAGCTTTTACAGGTTTACCGTCTATGTAGTCTACAATATCATTGAAGTTAATACCTTCGCCAAGTTCTTCTCGTGTGATATTTGCGGTTGCGTATTCAATACCACCTCGCCATGTTGAAGTATTTGCAAGAGTTTCATTCTTTGCCCACAAAATGAAAGCTTCCTGAAGGTTTACATCAACCATGTTTTCACCGTCATACATTGGAATTGTAAATTCCTCTGCAAGTGTTGATTTAAGACCAAAATGGATATGTTCAATATCAAGGGAAGCTTTCTTTGAAGATTCAAGCAATTCGATATTTTTAGCAAAATCTTTTGCCATTTCTGAGTTTTCGCCATTACGTGCAATTTCTTTTATGCGAAGCTCTATCTGTTCTTCGATTTTTGCGTAAATATCGCCTGTTGTGAAAAGAACTTTATGTGTCCACTCACCTACATTCTTCTGAACATAGTTTCCGCTTTCGTGCATATACTGAATATCGCCTGTAGTAAGTTTTTTCAAGTCGATATTCCCCTGCCAGTCAGTAGCAGCCCAGATTGGGAATTCACGCTCGTCAAAATCACGACCATAAAGGCGAGAGAATTCTTCTGCAGACATTACTTCGCCTTTTGATTTTGTGATATTCCACTTTTCTTTTTTGGCTCGTGGTGATTTTACTTTTGGAGCTTGTCCTTTGTTATCTGTCTGGTTCAACGAATGTTGATCCTGAACAGATTCTTTTATTGGTTTATCAAGGTAAATATCAAGTAAACGCTGACGTTTTATTTCATTACAAATATCTTTCCATGAAACCATTTTATCAAACTTTGTTACTTCATCAGTTTCAGGATTTGTAATGTATGCTTCAACTTTGATTCCTTTTGAATCGTTTTTGCAATTCATGCTGAATACGCCTTGATATGAACCACCCCAACCATATTCATTTATAAGGAATTTTATACGTTCTTGGTCTTTGGAATTCTTTTCAAAGAATTCATTGATACGTTCTTTACCACCTTGTGTTATAGTTCCCCTAGAAACAAGATATTCAAGAACATCCTGCTCTGAATGTAAGTCATACATTTTGTAGTAGTTACTTTTTTGTGCAGCATTTGTTTGTTTTGCCAACCAAAGCTCTGTAAGATGTCGTTTTTCTGAATCATCAACATCATCAAAAGTAGGGAATGTTTTACCAATTTTTTCTTCAAAAACTTTTCTTGCAGCAATTTTTACAGGTTCTTCTCTTTCGGTAGTCCAAAGAATAAAACTACCAAGTTTATGGAAGTCCATTGTTTCTATTGCTTCAGAAAATTTCAATGTTTCTTCACGAACTTTGTTAGGGTCATCTGGATAAATTTCTTCTAAGGCTGGTGTAATTACTGCATGGTATGCTGCCAAAACATCATTCTTTGAAGAATATTCCATTTTTTGTTTTTCACCATTTTGCCACAATTTAATAATGCTTTTAATTTCTGAATCAACAGTTTCGTTACCTTCTTCAATGGCAGGAAGATAATATCCTGTAACTTCTTCAAAAATCTCTTTTACAAGCTGTCTTTCTTTGTAAGAAATATTATGGTTTGTAGATGATAAATGATGTCTAAGAGTAACTGTATTACCAAGATTATTTTTATGTATAAATCCTTCTGCTAATTCATGAGAAATAGTATGTGCATATCCTTCTTTATCACTAAAAACTGGTGGAATATCAGCTTCGATATATTTCTTGTAAATCTTTTCTTCAAGTTCTTTTATAGTATTCAGACTTTCTTCGATTTCATTCTCTTTTGATTCAACCGACAGCAGTCGGTCGGCAGGGGAAATGTTTTTTTCAAGCTTTGGTAGCATTGAATCAATCTTGTTTAATTCATCCTGTACTATAAGACCTTCGTGAACAACAACATACTCTTCTTCCTTGCCAAAGCGGTTTGTACGTGTCTTTACTTCTCCAAGAATCTTTTCTGGATGCTGCTTGAACCAGTTTCCTTCTGACAGTTTATCAAGTTCTGCAAAAATAACATCTTCTCGCTGGTATTTATCAAGGTCATCCCATTTTTCACCGTAAGTTTCATCAATACAATGCTCACGGCTTTTCAAGATAATAATATCTGTACCGACTTCTGTTGTTGGGAATGTACCAACTGGTAAACGGTAAGCATCTACAAGAATACCTTTAGAAGCTATAATATTTTTCTGCTTATCGCTTGCTGTATTTAAGAATCCCGATGGAACTACAAAAGCAAGTAAAGAGTTATCATCTTTAAGCGCTTCAAGTCCCTTTGCAATAAAGTATTCTTCGTAGCGGTCAAATTCCTTACCCTCGCCTAGTCCTTTGTATTTATCGTTGTACTTGCCATAAGGTGGATTTCCGATAACTACATCATATTTAGGCTGCTGATAATCAATAAGTTTAAGACGTTCGCCAGCATCAAAGAACTGCTTCTGATATGCTCCCTGAATAACGTTTGCTTCTGAATGCAGAATCTTATTGATTCTTGCCGAAGTTTCATCAAGCTCATGCATAGTGAATTCATTGCCAGGGCGATTATTTGCAAACTTACCTAGACCTGCACTTGGTTCAAGAACAGTTTTAGCGTTTGGGGCATAAGCGTCTACAATCTGCCAAACCTTATCAACAAGATTATTTGGTGTATAGAACTCGTTGAGAATTCCGGCATTTGTGCGATTTTCTTCGTTAAGTCCGCCTGCTCCTTCGTACTGTGCAAGAATTGCTTTATCGGCTTCTGTGATTTCAGAATCAGGCTTTTGTAAGATTACTTTGCACTGTTCACGGATAGCTTTAATGTCTTTCTTTGAAGTAAGCTGCTCTACTTCTGCAGTTTTAGCATTACTTTCATTTACAGGAACATTTTCCTTATTAAGCTTTTCCCATATTGTATTCCAATCTTCTGTTGGCTTTAAAGCTCTCTCTGTAAGCTCTTTATCAAGAGAAGATGGCAATACTGTGTTTGCAAAATATTCTTTAAATTCTTCATAAGACATTTTAATAAATGTGTCTGAAGCAATGTCAAATCCGCTGGCGGTATCATATTTTACACCATCTGCATCTTCACCGTATGTAGCGTTCAAATCTGGATAATAGATGTTTGTAAACAGCTCCATTCTATCACCCATGTTTTGAGGAACAAGTTCAAAACTGAGCTGACCTACATTGATTGCAGCATAAACTTCACCGTCTTTCCAGTTTTTCAAATCTTCTTTTGTTTTATTGAAAACATCTTCTGTAAACTCTGCCCAGCTAATGTTTGCTATCAGTTTCGCATTGTTTACATTTACAGATGTTTGTTCAAGATTCTTATTGATTTCAGAACGTTTTTTGTTTTCTTCTTCTAAAACCAAATATACAGCTTCATCACGACAAGCCTTTGAATTACGGAACATTTTACCGTATGGAATACGTTCTGTAAGTTCTTTGATTCTGAAAGTTTCCTTATCATCTGTAAAAATGTAATACTGCTTGTTATTTTTTGTTACAAAATTATCTGAAGGAATTTCAGTAATACCAAGCCAGTTGTTTCTTGCGATTTCATTTGAAAAAGTTCTTTCTTCTGGCTTTGGCTTAAATGCAAGCTGATAAGTAAAAATATTATCAGCAATCATTTTATCACTAATAAGCCAAGTACCATCTATTCCATCAAAAGAATATAATTCGTCTTTTGAACTTCTTGTAAACTTAATTTTATCAAGAGTAAGCAATGGAACTTGTTCTGATTTTTCTTTTGTAACAAATTTAAAAGGATTTTCAAAATCAGCTTTGATTACACCTTTACTTGTAAGTTCTTGGAATACAGGATTTGCTTTAAGCAAATTGTCATAAGTTTTCTGCTGATTTGAATAAGCATAATTATCTTTTTCGTATTTTAACAATCCTGAAACAATCATGTGCGACATTTCATCAAGAATTGCCCACTTCTGTTCGCTGATAGCACTATTATCTTCGTTTGATACACCTTCAAGTCCTGTATCAAAGCCTCTTAAATCAAGCTCATTTTCAAGCTGTAAAGCTAATGCCCATTCCTTAAATTCTGTTTCGTCTTTTGGAACATCTAGCGAATCATAGTCGTTAGGGTCTAGTCCAAGTTCTTCCCAAGATAAAATCTGCTGCGAACTGTTTGATATAGGTTCTTGTTCAGCTTCTAATTCATGAGTTTCATTGAATTTTGTTTCAATGTACTCATTTAATTTGTCTGCAGATGTACTAAAGTTTCCCTGATTATATGAGCCGATTTTTGTTGCAAAATAAAGATTATTTGTTGTTAAACCGTCATTACCATTAAAGTTAAAATAACGGATTGCATTTTCTTTTGCTTCATTAATATTTGCAGATTCTTTGATAATATCGTTTAATTCCTGAATCTGGAGCTTTACAAGCTCATCATGAATCTGTTCAAAACTGCTGCGTATTCTTGCATCACCAATATAGCGGGATTCATTTTCAAGGAACTGAGCTTTCATCTGTTCATAGGTAGAATAAAAGTCCTTGTATTTTTCACTATATTGCTTAGTTACACGGTCAAATGGTGATTCAATTTCGACCTTTTCCAATTCAAGCTTTTCTTTTTTTAATTCTTCTTCAGATTTTCTAATCCAGCGACCTTCTTCATTCTGCTTGAAAAGAGTATTCTCCGCCATTTCATCAGAATTTGAACAGAAGTAAAGATTGAACTCTTTTCCCTCATTTTCATCAGGATTATATTCCAAAAGCTCATTATCGTTATGAGCTGTAAGAGCGTCATTTATTAAATCAATATGAGCTAAGAGCCATTCTTCTGTTGTATCTGTGTTTTCAAGAATATCTTCGTATGAAACAGAATAGTTTTCCATTTCAGTAGATTCATTCATTGCGTGCTGGACAATCCAGTCTGCAAGATTTTCTGCATATTCTTCATCATTAGCTGGAATATTCTCAAACAATTCATTTTCTTTTTCAAAAACAAAATCCGGCTTTTCAACTCCTAAAATGCACTTGTCTGTCATTTCATAAAGTTCTTTGTATGCTGCAAGTACATTCTTTGCGTGTTCATCATTCTTTTTGAGTTCTTTTACAAAATTATCACCAATATAGAATGAAGGATGTCCGTTTGTTTCAGTAAAGATTCCAGCTCCCTCTCCATATTTATCATCAAAAATAAAATCGCCCGGAATATTAAGACCAATATAAGGGCTTAGTCCTTTATCTTTAAGCTCTGCATATTTCAATGCGGCTTTCTCTGCAGAAAGCCCTGTAATTGGTTCAATTTCAGCACCAATTCCCAAATCAAGATTTGCAGCGTCATTGATAAAGAAGTTGTAAGGCTTTTCTTCAGTAATACTGTTTTTTTCAGAATTAAAGGAATCATATACTTCATCAATATATTCACCCATAATTTCTTTTTTTGCTTTGTCACTGTCTAAAAGATTTCTAATTAAATCAGATTTGTCATTGTCATACTCTTTAATAAGTATTTCTGATAATTTATCGTAATAAGCATTTGCAAACTCCTGACGATTATTTACTAAAGCACTTTGCTTGAGTTCTTCATCTTTTTTGAGAACATCTTTCCAATACAATATTTTATTTTCTTTTTCATGTTCAGCTTTTCTTTTTGTTTCAAGGATTTCTTCAAAGCCCTGCTCATCGGTCCAGATAGTCCAATTCTTTGAAAGATAGCGTTCCTTTTCGGCTTTTGTTGCTTCATATTCAGATTTGGACATTCCTTCAGGGTCAAAGCTGTCAATGTGGTATCGCATTTCAAGAACAGTATCAATGACTTCTGAAATAGTCTTTGGAGTAGAAGCTGTAAAACCAACATCATCACTCAGAACATTATAATCTTTATCATAGAATACAGTGTGCCAGTCATTATCTTCAAAAGCGATTGTTAAATATTCCTGTGAATAAGGATTGTAGTAGTAGCGTTTATGCTGACCAAGTGATTCAGAAATTGCTTCAACATCATTACCAGTTTCTTTGGCAACGTCTAAAGGTGATTTTACTTCCGGCTGTTCAGCGAATTTTGCATATTCTGGGTACATATCAGGATGATTTTTATAGAGCCAACGTTCTACGGTCATTCCCTTTTCTACATGATAGTCAATTTCCATCATGCGAATACTTTTGACTTCGTTAAGGTCGATATATCCCCATTCTGCAAAAGTATAATCACCGTTAAGACACTGGAAGCCGTATGCTTCACCATTTTTGCCGATTTCTGTTACAAGAGTTTCTGTTCCAGTCGGATGGAAATAGCGGAGTACGATAGGATGCTGCTCTGCTCCGCCTGTTTCATAAATCTTTGGTGCGTTATTAACAATCTCTGCAATATCTTTAATCTTCTGCTTAAAGAAGTTCCCCTCCTCGCCTTGTGCCATACGAAGCGTAGTAACATATTGAGAAATTGGCATTACAGATTTAAAAATCTCCATTTCTTCTGGTTCTACCAGAACTTCGCTTTCACTTGTAATTACATCTTTAATAAAGGCTTTTTCAACCTTTGGCAAATCTTTTTTATCCTGTACTTCAAGGATTTGATTAACCTTATCCATTACTTCTGCTGTAATTTCAAGAGTTTCTTTTTGCGATGAAGGTTCTTTCTGATTTTCTATAATTTCCTGTTCTTCTTCCTCTGTAAGTGTGTTTTCACGTTCCCATTCAGCTTCTTCATCAAGGTGCTGCTGTTCTTCCTGAATATCAAGAGCATAAGAAAGTCCTTCATCACGGCTGTTTGCAAGTTCAAATTCCAGCTTAGCAATTTTCTCTTGGTCTTTTCTGCGTTCTTCCCGAAGTTCTGCAATTAAGGCTTCAAGTTGGGCTGTTTTTTCATCAACGATGTTCTTTGCAATATCTTCTGCAAGAGCTTTTACAACAGTTTCATTTGCCTGATAATCAAGGCTGTTATCAATAACTTCTTCAAGTTCGTGAATACCGCTATCGTTGTTCTCCTTATTCTGATTAAGCCCGTGTGCATCACGATATGCCTGTTTACGCTGTTCACGCTCGAATAATTCCTGTCCAAAAGATTTTTGTTCCTGTGCAGCAGGATCAAAAAATCTTTTCTGGAAATCTTTAACAAACTGCTCATTCTTTCCTATGTTCTTTGCTTCAGTTGTTGCCGGATACCATGCGTTATTATTACGGGACCAGCGGTAACCGTTTTCTTTAAGGTAATTTAACATTTCTTCAGTAGGTCTGCCGTCAATAGTGCGTAAGTTGTAATATCCGTATGATGAGTTAAAAATTTCTAATTTCATAATTATTTATTCTCCAGTATTTTTATTTAGTAAGAAAAACCTTCATAACTCTTATGTATTTCTTCATAAGGTTCTTTCTTTTCTGTTGTCTGTGTTTCAGTAGTTTTTACAGCTTCAACAGCCTTTGGCTGTAAAGCTTCTGCAGGAGCTTGGTTATTTTCTGCAGTAATTGTATTTTCTGCAGATGGAACACGCTTAAATTCCTGCGGTTTTTCAAAGACAGGCGCATTAAGTTCTATGGCTTCCTTCAAATCGTTAATGGCAATTTCTGTTCGGTTTTCCATATTGGCGATTGTAAGGGCAACTTTCAAAGTATTTGCCAGTGAACGTGGGCTTTTTTCGCTCAATTTTGAATCAAAGTATTCTTTACATTCTTCATTAAGCTTGCATTTCTCTGCAATTTCCTGCGGTGTAAGAGCTGAATTGTAATTCGGATTTTCACGCTGAATACGAATTGCATTTTCAATATGTTTCTTCATTTCAGGAACAGTAATTTTACGTTCATCATTTTCATCTTTTTCAACAGTTACTTTGATTTCTACCCGGTCAAGAAGCGGAGCTGAAAACTTTTTCCAATACTGGTCAATAGATTTTGCAGAACATAGACAAATCTTTGAACTGCTTCCATAGTTTCCACATGGACAAGGATTTGTTGCCATTACAAGCTGAAAATTGGCAGGAAAAATTGTGGTTCTTCCGGCTCTTGAAAGAGTAATATTGTGGTTTTCAACAGGAACACGAAGCATCTGCAGAACAGAACTCTTAAACTCTGCAGCTTCATCAAGAAACAAAATTCCGTTATGAGCAAGACTAATTTCACCAGGTCTACACTGCGTACCACCACCACAAATACCTTCTATACTTGCTGTCTGATGCGGCATACGGAAAGGAATATTTTTAATCATTGCCCTGTCAGATTTTGTAAGACCTGCTATAGACCAGATTCTTGTTGTAGACTGGCTTTCTTCCTGTGTAAGCTGCGGTGTAAGAGCTGGAAATAAAGACTGTGCAAGAATAGTTTTCCCACATCCTGGCGCACCATTCAAAAGGATGTTATGTTTACCAGCAATCGCAACTTCAATAGCTCGTGCTGCGTCATAAAAACCGTCAAGGCTCATTTCAGAAACCTTTCTGCCAGTAAAATAGCTTTGGTCTGAATTTAATGATTCTTCGTCAAATGTAACTTCTTCTTTTGAAACAGGTTCGATATAAGAAGTTCTGAATAATTCGTTTACTTCTCTTGAATAAAGCTTTTCGTGTAATTCACTTAGTGCAGAAACACCAAGAACTGTTGCACCATTAACAGAAAGTGCTTCTTCCATATTTTCTTTTGGTACAATGAACTTATGAATACCAGCTGACATTGCTGAGTTAACAGCTGCATGAACACCACGTACAGGATGGATATGACCAGAAAGGTCAAGTTCTCCCATAGCGAGAACATTTTCATCGAGCGCATAATGATGCTGCTCATTTAAGATTGACAAAGCCATTGGCAAGTCGAACCCTGCACCCTCTTTTCTTAAATCAGCTGGACTTAAACTCTGTAAAACTCTTTCTTGTGGGAATTCAAGAAGTGAATTTCTGAAAGCTGCTCTGATACGTTCTCTTGCTTCTTTTACTTGACCGTCTGCTAGACCTACAATATCAATGGAAGGAATACCACGTCTTAAATCTGTTTCTACAGAAACAATACTTCCTTCATATCCAAATGGTGAAAAGCTATAAATTTCTTTTTTCTCTGTGTTTTCCATAATGATTATCTCCTTGTGTTTACCCGTTCGATTTAGTATGACCAGCCGCCACCACCACGCTGGTAAGGTCTGGTTCTATTTGTTTCCGCAACTTTCATTTCTTCAATTCTTTTGGCGTTTTCCAAGTTGTAACCTTTTGCCACTGAAATACGCTGAAATTCAGTTCCGGCATTAAGAGCCGTACAAAGCATAAGACCAGCTTTATAAGCTCCTACATTGTTAGATTTATTACAAAACTCCTTTGAAGTCTGATAGCAAAGTTCTTTATGCTTGGCAGTCTTTTCTTCTGCCAGTTCAGGCATTCCAATTGAGTTTGTTAGGTTATGGAAATAATGACAGTTTGTAATTACTGTAAGGTTCAAACCGTTCTGATTACTTGCTTCAATAACCTTTTTCTTTATATCTTCAAAAGTCTTATTATCCCCCTGTTTATTAAGCTTTATATTTGACTGAAATGCTTTGTAATTTGCTTCTGTGTAGCTTTTATCAACATTGTTTGCCATTTCAAAATATTTCAAAACTTTTTCACGGGAACGGTCGGTTAGAGAATCAAGATTGTAAAGATACTGTTCTTTATTTCCTGTACCGCTTTCAGAAATGTATAAATCTTGTTCGTTCAGGTGAGTTGCTCCAAAATATTTTGTTATACACAAAGCTGGTACTGTTCCTTTTTTATAACTTAGACTTCCAACTTCTTTTTGAAGCTTGTTCAATTCATTTCCATAAATCCAAAGATTAGATTTATAACCATAACGGCTTGCGATCTGCTCTAAGGCAATAGAATTTTCATTATTGATTACTTTGCCTGTAGTCAGTTCGCGAGGAATTTTGTTTAAATCTTTGTTAAAAAAAGGTAATGTGTTGTTTTGTGTATTTTCTTTAAAAGCTTCGTAAATCTGTTTGTAGAAATACTGTTGTGCGGTCTGCCCGTCTTTTTCAAAGCTACTAAAATTTGAGTAAAAATCTGTCATTGTTTATGCTCCTACGAATAGCTGTTTAACTTGTGCTGATTAAGGAATTAGAACTTCTGACAGAGTTTTATGTTTTTTACAAAATACTTTTTAAAATATGCTTTTTTCATTACTTTCTACACCTTTAAAAAATGAGTTATCTGCAAAACAGATAACTCATTTCTGCTAACGTTCTTGTTCAACTTTACGTGCCTGTTCTTTTGGTTTACGCTGCTGTTCCGGCTTTTCCTGCTTCTGACCAATGCCAAGTTCTTTTTCACGATTCTTTACGATATTCGAAGAATACTTTTCTATGTCAAAAAGAACATCTGACATTTTTGGAATGTTAGGATTTTTTTCTGCATTAGTACGTGCAAGTTCATTAGACGTAATTGCAAGCATATTTGTTTTGAACTGTTCTGAAATTTCTGGAGTAACTTCAAGTTTTGCACCGCTTTTACAAGCTGCAACATAAGTTCCAAGATATTCAGTAACATCAGGTGAAGAAATCTTTAAGGTTTCGTTTTTTAAATTCTGGGTCTGGTGACAATGCTTTTTTGCATACTGTGAAAACTTCTCTGGACTTTCCATCTGCTCTGCAAAATAAAAAGCATTATGGTCAAACTGTCCGTCTTTTCTAACAAAGTTGTAATAGATTCCACGTTCACCTTTTTTCAGCTTTGTATCAGCTTTTGAAGCACTGTTATAAGTACCTACAGCATCAGATTCATATCCTTTTTCAATCTTTGTAAGCTGAACAGGAATTAAATCTTTTGCTTCCAAACAATGCTCTGTATTAACGTTGTAAATTAGAGAAGGTTTAAGCTGTCCGTTATTTGGAATAAAAGGAGCTGTACCGTTTTCGATACCAGCTTTGATGAGTTTTGCAGTATGTTTAGGAACATACGCACCAATCCAATCATTTTTTGAAATTTGTAAATTCTGGGTATCTGACATTAAGATACCTCCTTTTACTGCGGTATGTTTTCCAATCTGCTTTAGGAGTCCAAACAGATAATTCCTATTTTTTTAACGGGTAAGGAACGAAAACAATACCAAATAATATTTCCACAAGGAAACAATCAGTTGTACTGATATTAATAATTTATTACATTTATTACATATTTTCAATAAAAAAATGTAATAAATGTAATATTTGTGTATAGATTTTAATATTGTTATAATACAAATATGAGATACAACGTAACCGTAGATATTCCAAATTTGAAAAAACTACCCTACACGCTATATGCAAAAGGCTCATTGATTGAAATACCGTGGTTTGATGATAATGAGGAATTTGTTCACTTTAAGTTTGGTGGTAATACTGTCTTTGTTCTTTTTTATACGTTTGCAGGATTCCGCAGGGCTTATATAGCAACCGGCTGGCAAAGTGACAACGATGGTGAACCAGTTACCTTACCGGGAGTAAACGAAAAACTATGTGTAATATATACAGCCAGAGGTAAAAAAATAGACCATTTAAAAAGAGTTTTATACATTCTTACAGATGAACAGGGCGAAGAACATAAAGTATTTAAGTTACCATTATTATTCTGGTACAGACTTGCGGCTGTTATCCAACAAAACGGAGCGCCACGAAGTGATCTCTCAGTTTTGTGGGAAAGCTTTACACAAAAGCGACTTATTAAACTTAGTAAAAAAGAACAACGTGATTTAAAAGCTGTATAACATAATTGATAGAATATTTTATATCCATTAATATAAATATATATTTTTTGTTTTAATATTAAAAAAGTTACTTAATATTAAAATTTTTTATCTGATTTAATTTTTTTAGGAACTGAACTTTATGCTTAAAGAAACTCCAGAGCGTATAACCTACGCACAAAAAAAGCTTTTAAATTTAATTGAGCAGCGAAAACTTCGAAGCTGGTGTCTTGAAAACGGTGTTACACATCCTTCAGCATATCGACTTGCACTGGGTGAACAAGCTTTAACTTATAAAACAATGGCACAAATGTGCAATCTTATTTCTCCAATTGAATGGCTTTTTTTTACAGACGAAAAACTTCCTTACGAACCAGTATTATTACCCCCTTTTCCATTTGATAAGCCTTGTAAATACGTTACAGAACACAAAAAAGATTACAAAGTTATTGAACAAAAATATAACCTAGAACACAATCAAGCATTTAATATTTTTGTTACTCATAGAACAAAGCCAACACCAATTTTTATTCGCAAAGTTTGTGATGAAGTAAATCCAATAGAGTTTTTTACACCAAGTGAAGATGCCTTAAAATCTGTTATAAAATTTGTTCCAGAACGTGGTGTAAAAAAATCTATTACTTTCCGTATTGAACTAGATAATCTTTCGTGGCTTCAAAGTAATGGTGTAAAAGGTTATCAATCAAAACTTAATAATGTTATACGCTGGGCAAGAGAAAACAACTGCCCTATTTTTGAGCTATAAAGATTATAATTTATAATCATAATTAGAAATGGTCTTGCAGATGTTTTGATATAAGAATATCTATATTATCACTGCAAGACCAGATTTGAGAAACAAGAAGATAATACTATTTAATAAAAATTTAAGCTTTTGGGCGTTTTAAGATAACTATATTATCTGTATTAAAACCTACAACTTCCCAACCTTGTTCTCCAAATTCATTAAGCATCTTTTCTTTTTCTTCACTTCTAAGTGGTAACAAAAAAGATTTATATTCCCATTTAATCATAATTCACCTCAAAAATAAATTTAATTCAACAAACTTGAAAAGTCAAGTTAAAGAATCAAGTTAAAAAAATTACTTGCTAATAAAATAATTATGCCCTTTAATTATTTACTCTAGTCCCATTAGTTATACTTTCAGATTCATTATTACCATTATTTCCAGAACTAGAACCTTTTTTCTTGTTTTGTGCATCTTGTATTTTTTTAAGCCTTGCTTGTCCAATTGAATCTCCTTGAGAAGCTTTTTCTTTCATAAATTCTGATGTTGTCATATTTCTTGTTTGTTTTGTATTTTGGTCTGTAGTAGTAGCTGTTCTACTATGGGAATTGGATTGGTTATTAAGACTGTTACCTTCTGAACTTTGTCCATTTCTCATAAATGCCGGAGAACCTCCCCCTGCTCCACCAGAGCCACCAGCTCCACCTTCAATAAAACCACCCGCTTGTAAGGCTTTATCAAGCACAGAAAAACCTGTACCCGGTTTTCTGGCAGCAGATTCTAATTTAGCTTTAGTACGCTCCTTTAATGCACCTCCAGCCACAGCACCATAAGCACCCAGAGTGCCTTTAATTTTTGCAGCAGTTGAAGCATTCGGTCCTAACCCATTTCTTACAGTGGATGCTGCATGATGCATTTTACTTATACCACCTGCAGCATCAATTCCTTTGTTACCAAGTTTTGCAGCTGCTCCTACAGCTGCACCCGGAGCTTGTTTCATAGCAACTGCAGTACCAAGTGCTGTTCCTCCAGCTTGTAATGCTTCACCCATAGATAGCTGTGGTTGTCCTGTAAGAATTGTCTGTGCAATTTTTGGTGCGTTCTGTGTTAATACATAGGCTAAGATTGCTTCAAAACTTACTTCTGCAACTCTTGGCCATGTCATACCACCATCATCTGCAATTGTATTAACTGCATTTTGTAACATAAGATAATACACAAACATAAGACAAATTGTTATAACGACAACTTTTACCATAAAACTTGTAAATACAGGAATAAGTTTTTTTGGAATATCTTTTGTTCCATCAAAAAGCATAAGAGGTATAAAAATAGCACCTATTCCCACAATTATTGTATATTCAAGAATGGTCATAACATATTGAATTGAAGCAAAAATTGTAGCAAGAATTAAAGTAAAACAGCAAAAAAGACACATAACCATTTGCCATAAATGCTGTGCAAATGCACCAAAGCTTTCAATATGTTTTGTAACATCTAACAAGCCGCCATGTCTGCTTTCAATATCATCTTGTATGTTTTTATATCGTAAATTTTCTTTTTCCCACATTATCTGACAACTTAATAATGCAACCCTCAGTAATGAAGCTGAAGAAATGTAATATGTATCTCTCTGCTCAGAATCTTTTAAATAAATATCAAGGTCAAGATAAGTATTAGTCAGGTCACTGTTATCATCTACCCATTCACCTTTAATATTACGCCTACGTAAAACTTTCTCAATAGAAGCCAAAGTTTTACGACTAAACATAACTTTATATTTGTCAGCTTCTTTTACATCATTTATCATTTGTAAAGCATAGTCTCTATCAGAATTTTTCTTAAATTTAAAAGTTTGAACCTCATCTGATATTTTTGATAAATATTCTGACATTGTTTCATTATTTTGAAATTGCGTTGTCAACACTAGCCCTTCAAATTTGGATGATAATTCAGCTTCCAAATCATCAGCAATTCGTTCACTTTCTTTTAAGTCATATCTTATTGAATCCCGAACTTGTTTAAGACCATCAATAATTACCTGTTTACCACCACCAGCTTTCATTCCTATTTCATTTCCAAGATTCATAAAAGCTGTTGTCATAGTAGGATAAGCTGCTATCATCAATACAAATCCGCACCATTTAAAAAGTGTGTCCCACCACAAATCCTTAACAGTCATGCGGCTCATCATTACCTTAAAAGCAGACCAGCAAAGTCCAATTGTTCCTATTAGCAATCCGTATCTGGTTGCCCATTTAAAAGCAACGGCTATAATTCCTCCAAAGTAATCCATTGCTTCTACAACTGGTAAATCAATCCATGAGTTTCCGTTCATAATTATTGTTTCCTTTGGTTACTTTTTAATAAATCTTGAAGAAAGCTGACTATTACTATTACTTTCAATTTCAGCAACTCTTGCAGCTTCATCTTTCTCAGCCTGTTCCTGTGCATCTTTTGCAATCAACTGAGCTGCAGTCATTTGACCTACTTCATTCATATTAAAACCAAGCTCCACAAGCTGTTGTAAAATTTCTTCTGACAAATGCAATTGAGCTTCCTGCATACCAGCCGCAGTTGGATTTCCATCTGAATCTGTATTATCAAGAGCTGCAGCAATAATTGCATTTGCTTTAGCAAGTTTTTCTTCTGCTACCATTTCTTCTGCTTGTTCGGTTGCTTTTGCCATAACCTTTTGAGCTGAAGCCATTACAGATGTCTGTGACTGTTGAATAAACACATAATTAGACGGGCTGATTCCGTACTTTACCCAGATAGCTTTTCTTTGCTTTTCGTCCAGTCCATCAACAACAGAACTTACAGCTTCTTTCATTGTATTAGTCATATAATATTTATAATCACTAACTGCAGTAAGCAGATTCTTGCGGCTTTCCCATGTATCACTGCTGGTACAACCACAAAGGTCTGCAATTGAATACTTTACGTTACCACAATTGATTGAAGGTGTTGTAAGTGTTGTTTTGATATTTCTAGCTTGTGTCAAAAGCTTATTTACACGTTTATTTGCATTTTTAATATCATTTCGAATATCAAAATCACCGTCAAAATTTATATTGTCCCAATCTATAGATTTAGCAACTTCAATCGAGTGTTGAATAGATTTATACTGATTTTCAATCTGTGTAATAGTATTTTTTACCATATCATACTCTTGATAAAGCTGGTCTATACCATTTAGCCAGCCTGAAACATCAAAAACTGGGTAACCAGATGCAAACACAGAACTTACAGGAGTAAGCATAAGGCTTACTCCCACAATACCACTAACAATTTTCTTTTTCATATTTCCCCCTAAGCGAACATTTTTTTATATCTGGAAGTATCAAGATTTCTTGTATCTTTTCCTATTTCACGAGCTTTGGCTGCAACTGCGTCTATAAGTTCAAAGGCAAGCTCATTTGTTGTATTCCGTCCGTACTGATTTTCAAGTTTATCAAGAAGTTCATGGTCACTTGAAATTAGTGCAAGCTGGAATGCGTCTAAGTCCAAAGTAAACATTCGGCTTCCGTTTGGATTCTTAAAGTAATAATCACGTTTCATTGTTGCTTCACTTAATGCAATAATTTCGCTTTCTGTTAATCCAAAGTCTTTATAACTTTCTGCAAGTGAGAGTGCCGATTCATCTGCAAGATAGATTTTAGTAAGACATTGCTGAACGATTGTATCTCGCAAAGATGATTTACTTGCTGCAGAAACTTCCTGAGTTGCAAAAATACAGAACACTTTTTTCTTTCGCAAAGTACGAAGCCATTCCTGAATAAATCCGGCAAAGACCGGATGCTGCAGATAAAGCCAAGCTTCATCAAGAAAAAGGAATGTAAGCGGCTGTTTTGCTCCATGTGGAACAGTCCAGAGTTTTTCAAGATAGCGGAAAATATACATAAGAGCTGGGGCAACAGCTTTTTCGCTTAATCTCATTAAACTACCCATTTCAATAGTCATAAGTTTTGAAAGATTAAGAGTTGTCTTTTCAGCATCAAAGATAGAACCGAATGTTCCGCCACGACAGTAAGGATCAAGTGCGGTTCTAATTGTATTATCTCCATTGTTTGGATTTGTGTAATTTACATATCCCTGAAAAGAAGTAAGGTCGTGCATATCAGAGCTTTTAATAGAAAGCATTACCAGAGTTTCACTGATTGCCTTACTCATTTGAGGTGTAACTTCAATATTCTGCTGTAAGATAAGACATTCAATAAACTGCTGACACCACATCAGACTTTCACAATATTCTTCATCACTACATTCTTCTGGATTCAAAAGCTCACTTAATGGCTGAAAAGCTACTTCATCTTTGCCAGGTTCGATGTAAACGCCACCTGCAGCAACCATAAAAGCACGGCTTGAAAGCTGCTTATCAATACATACAATGTTTGCATCTTTGTATTTTGTTGCCTGTGCCATAAGTAAAGCTAATAGAGTTGATTTACCAGCACCAGTCGGACCAAACACGAACGTGTGTCCGACATCTCTTACATTTAGATTTAAGAAAAACGGAGTACCATAGCTTGTAGAACAAGTTAAAAGAGGAACGGCACTACCACAAGTTTCAAGTGTAAAATCGTTATAAAACATTCCCTGCCATGCAGAACATAATGGAATGATATTAGACATATTTCTTGTAGATATAAGCGGTCTGCGGATATTTGAATAAACATTTCCTGCCATCATTCCGCACCAAGCTTCTACGTTGTTAAAGGTTTCTTCTTTTGTTGCAAAACCACAGGCACGAACAGTCTGCTGTAATTTGCGGGATTTTACCTTTGCAGCTTCAAGATTAGTATCCCAGCACATAAGGTTGCTTGTGTAATAACCAAGAACATATTCACCCATAGCAATATCAGCTTGAATCTGATTTGCTTCGGCTTCCATTTCCACAGCACCTTGATTTTCTCGGTCGATTTCTACATTGGCTGCAAGTTCTGTAAAAAGAGTTCCTGCAGATTTCCTTGCAGAGTACATACGTTTCTGGTATTTATCTGCTTCTTTTGCAGAAGTTTCTTTTGACATTGGTAAAAATCGTGTAGTCCATCTAAATTCCAACATTGTTCGGTTTAGACGGTCAAAAATTCCCGGATAACTTTTACTTGGAAAATCCATAACTGCTATTATAGGTACATAGTAAGAACCGATTTTCAAAGGCATAGAAGTATGAACGTCCATATCACAGATAAAATTATCAAGAAAAAAGAACGTATTTTCCGGGTAAATTAAATCCTGTCTATTCAGACTGATGTTATTTTTTATGTAAGTAAAAAGTTCTGAATCATTAAGGCGGTGACACCAGATTTTTGTTGCTAGTGTACCCAT
Source organism: Treponema sp. (assembly GCA_024696155.1). GTDB lineage: Bacteria > Spirochaetota > Spirochaetia > Treponematales > Treponemataceae > Treponema_D. The sequence goes on from JAILHD010000035.1 coordinate 33,902, forward strand.
TACCTTTTCAACTTCATCAAGGAAGTTTTCTATTTCTTTTTTGAAAAAAGAAACATTTATTGTTTCATCATTAAAGCTAAATAAAGAAGCTTTCTTAGACTTTGTAGTTTTCTTTTTTGCATTTTTATTCTTAAAGAAAAATGAGGTAGCTTTATTTTCTATATCACTAGGCAGCTGATAAACAAATGTAATGTAATAATCTGTTGTAAAATGCTCTCCATATTTATGAAAGTTTTCTGCCCTTCTCTGGTCTATAAGCCAGCCAGCAAGATTATCAAATTCACCACTTGGATAATCTTTTGTTTTGTAACGTCTTACATCAAAAAATATTGCCCACCCTTCGTCCTGAGCAAGCGCCATTACACTCTTATTAAAAAGCGATGCCATACTTGCAATAGTAGAAGCTGAAGAACTTTCCAAATCAGGATATTCAACCTGATAGGTGGTCATAATTGCACCATTTTTCAAAAGACAAACAGAAGGTGAAATTATAAAAGAGTATGGTGAAATATACTTCAACTGATTAAACGGTTCTTTTACAGTTTTTTTGAAATCCATAAAAGGTATATTCATTTATAATGCCCTCCAGATTGATGGTTGCAAAAGCCGTTCAAACAAAATTGTAAGCATAAAAGGGTCTTTTCTGCACAAAATCCGGCAGATAATAAAAAGCACAATTCCAATTCCAAAACACCAGAAACTTACTGTATTCATAAAGATTATGGTAAGTACCAGAATAAACATAGCAGGAGCAGCACCAATTCCAAGAAGTTGAGATGGTTCAAGCAGAACTCTATGAATAGGTGTTGCAAAATCCATTACCGTAATTTCATCTTCCATTATTTTCTCCAATAAAGTCCAAAAGTTATTAAAAAACAACTTCTGGACTTTATGCCATTAAATTATTAAGCAATACGTTCTACAGTCTGTAGAGTTGTACAACTAAATTCATCAAACTTTAGTCCTTCCAAGAAATATCCTGTAATTCCAGAAGCACTAAGAAGAATAACAGTTCCAATAATCCAAGGTGCAAACTTCTTAATAACCTGTCCACCGCCACCCTGCTGACCTGCAGCAATCATACCAATTGCTTCAATAATCAAAGCAACACAAGCAAGAGCTTTTACCCAGCCTGATGAGAAAATTGAAAGAACTTTATTTCCCCAAGTATCAAGAGTATCAATTGTTGCATCTTCTGCGAACATACCAGAAACCATTACAACAGAGAAAAGAACAAACATAATAAAAGATTTTGAACATACAAAACCTTTAAGATTTTTTAATATGGATTTCATTTTTAAACTCCTATTAAATCCAAAAGATGTAATTAAAACGTTCAGAGCAAAAATAAAAATCAAAAGATAAAATTACTGAAAAACATATATAAACATCAGAAAACAAAACTTCAGCAATATCCAACAGTTTTTTAACCGACACGTGTCGGTTTTTACTAAACAACACCTCCTTTTTTTATTTTTCCATATCTAAAGTTGCCGAAAGTTGTTTTGTTTCAACAACTTCATTCACAATCGGACCATTCTTCGTAGGTATCATGTGTATCAGAAGCTGAACCGATTGGGAAACATCAGGTAATTCACCCGGAATTACTTCTCGAAGCAAATCTCGGATTCTTGAAATCATAGTAGACGCAGAATTTGCATGTACCGTAGTAATTCCACCTGTATGACCAGAATTCCAAGCTTTTAAGACTTCATTTGTAACATCACCATAACGAAGCTCACCAAAAATGATTCTGGAAACATTACAACGCATGGCAATACCAACAGCTTTAAGACAATCTTTACCTTCCGCCCAAATTGGGAATACGTCTTTTGCATGACATTTTATTTCGCTGGCATCTTCAACAATGTAAAATCTGTCGTCTGGCGTAAACTCAATCATTTTGTCGATAATGGCATTAATAAGCGTAGTTTTACCAGAACCAGTTTCACCACCGATTACGATGTTACTTCGCTTTTTTATGTGTTCAATAATAAGCTCATATTTCTCTTTTGAAATACGCCCACTTTCAAGATAGCTTTCAAGGCTGAAAATATAATCCGAAGGTCTGCGAATGATAAACATAGGATTAGCACTGGCACGAGGTGGTAAAATACCTTCAATACGCAATTTCCATTTAGGAAGCGGTAAAACTCCTTCCACAATAGGATTTTTTGAATCAATGTTAATTCCAAGAATTGACGCACTGGTATGAATAATACTTTCAGTTTCTATGTCAGAAAAATAAATCCCTGTATAATTCTTATCCATACCGATACCTTCAACAATAAGCTGCCCACCAATTCCAATTGCAATATCAGTTACTTTCGGATTTTCAAGAAAAGGTAAAATCCGGCTCATATCATTCAAAAGATTATGAATCCATTTATCTGTCTTTATCTGCTGTCCAAATCCATCAATGCTTGCCATTAGCTGTTACTCCCCTGCTGTTCGTAAGCATCAAGAATCATTGCTTCAAGTTTGCCTGTATGGTTTGTTTTCAAGATAGAAGAACATTCATTCATAAACTTTTCATATTCTTTTTCTACTACAAAATCAGAATTTACCTGTTTATTAGGCAGCGTTTTCATCAAAAGCTTAGTCTGTTGCAGAACAATCAAAGCCATAAGTTCAATTTTGCTTTCAAGAAAACGTATCTTTCTTGAGTTTTCTATAAGACTTGCATGAACAATTTCTGTGTCGCTCATAGAACGATTTACATAGTTCATTACAGCTTGTCTGATAATTTCGCTATTAGATGTATGATGTTCCAAAGCTTTAGCTTCTATTAATTCAGCCATTTTCTGTGTAAAGCGAAGCTGCATCTGTACAGAATATCTTTCGTGTTCTTCTTTTTTATTATTCTTACTCATTTTTTAATCCTTATGTTATGACGCAGCAAACAAATCATATTCAGCTGGAATAACAACATCTGCCTTTACTGCATTAATCTTTTCAATTGCTTTATCTATAGATGAAATTTGTTTTCTAATCTTCTGGTGGCTCGGCAATCGGTTAAATGAAGTTGTCAGATAGTTCCAGTCTGGAATACGCTGCCATGCAAGCTTCATAAAGCGTGGGTCTTCATAGTAAACGACTTTCTTGCCTTTGTACGGAGCCATTCCCTGATTGATAACGATACATCTATTGAATTCAAGCTTCATAAGTTCATCTGGATTTATAAGACTTGTTGCTGTTTCCTGTGAACTTCTGGAAATATTACTGTAGCCTACCTGATACTTACTTCCGCTGGAAGAAATGTTATCCAGCAAAACAGAACGGTTACCTATCGTTTCGGAGAAGTTTTTTGCATCTTGGTAGTTACCCGGAGCATAAATAATAAGGGTCTTACAATGGTCAAGGAACGGATGTTTCTCGCCATAGGTTTCTACCAGCTGATTAACAGACTGCGATACAATAAAGAATGTTACGCCATATCCGGCTAAAATACCCATGTTTTGAGCAATGTCTGGGAAATATCCTAAAACTGGGAACTCATCCAAAAGGAACAAACAAGGATTTTTTAATTTTACAGAATTTGCACTTGTTGTACCGTCTGAAAACTTCTTAATCATAAACGTAATAAGCATACGGAACACAGGCGCAATACGAGGAATATGGTTATAAGGAATAATCAAATACAATGAAATTCCATTTACGCTGTTAATAAAATCATCAACTGAAAAATCAGAATAAGAAGTAGCTTCTGCAACAAGAGGGTCTTGGAATAAAGTAATTTTTGAGAAAACTGTTGAATAAGTTGAACCTCTTTCTTTTGCAGGTTGCAAAAGACTTCGATTCGCTGCAAGTCTAATCAAATTATTAATAATCTCAGAGCCGTGATCCGTAGCAATCATAGTATTACACATTGCTTCGCCACAGCCTTCGTTTTCTTCATCACTTGCTTCTTTTCCAGTTTTTCCTTCATGACTGGCTTCTGACATGAATTCTAGAACCTTTACCATATTCTTTTCTTTCCACGGAATTACATTTTCCGGCGAGAATCTGACGTGAAGAACAACAGCTGTAAAAATATCACGAGCTTTGCTAGAAAAGTAAGCAGATGTTTCATCACCACCGCCACCATTACCCTTTTTCTCATTTGAAAAGAATATTTCAGCAATCATATCTGCCCAGGCAAAAGCTGTATTTGGATTATCAGGAATTTCAGCCAATGGATTATAATGTGCAGTCCATTCTGGTTCTACCTTTTTCCATTTAGGGTCATTTTTATCTTCTTCTGAAATTGGTCTGTCACCAAGAGGGCGAAATGGAACACAAGTTGAAAACTTAGAACGCCAACCTGCAGTAGCAGCCCAGTTTTCACCTTTAGGGTCAAAAATTACCATTGAACCACGACCTTTAATAACCTTCTTTTTATGGGCTAAAAATTTAAGCTTTCCGTCAAAATGTTTGACGAAAAAAGCATTTTTATTAACATCATAATGATAATAAGGAACGCCATAATTTATACAGGTTGGAATTACTGTTGAAACACCTTTTCCGGAACGTGTCGGAGCAATCATCCATGTATTAGTACGTCCAGAATGACAAATCAAAGGTGCGTTTTGTGGCTTACCAAAAATAGATTTGTGTAAGTCAAGAACAAGGCTCATATCTTCTTCTTTAAGATGATAACCTACATTCGCATTCTCCAATTCTCCACAAACAACACCATGCTGCTGTAACATTCCGTATTTTTGTAAATCCTTTACTGTTGCCCAACGAGCTGTACCATGAATGTGCTGATTTTTCTGGTGTCCAGAAACAATAATACTTGTTACAACAAAGATTAAAGCTCCAAGAGAAAGTCCAAAGAAAGCAGCAGGAACAGCTTGGAAGAAATAAAAGGAATAAACATCATTAAAGGAATATTTGAACATTCCCAAAATGAAAACAAGCGGATTATAAATGCGATAACCATTTTTTAAAATAAATAAAGGGCGACCGATTACACGAGGGTCGTAATTCATTAGAGGAGCAAACTTTTGAGTTGTAATGAATAAGCCTGTAAGAACACAGATGATAGGCACTACCCAGTTTAATACAGTTAACCAGAATACTTTGTAGTGTGCATCGGGGTCAGTTCTTGAAAACTCTTCTTTTTCTTTCAAAACATTTCCTTAGTCTTGGTGGGCAGAAAATGTTTTATTTATGTATTTATTTTAATAATTTATTACATAATATACAATACATAATGTAATTAATTGTATTACAAGAAAAATATTTTTATTACACAACTTGAAAAAATAAGTGGACAAATCAAAATGTAGATTTTATAATAAAAATATGAATAATAGAAATTGGGGCGGGCAAAGAAAAGGCTCTGGTCGTAAAGCAACTGGCAGAATGACAGTAAACATAACACTTACCCTTACAACCGAAGAAGCGAAAGCTTTAGAGGAACGGGCAAAATGTGATGGTCTGTCAATCAGCCGTTTTGTTGCCAAATGGCTTGTTCTAAGTCCACCTAAAGAAAAAAAAGGAGAATAAAAAATGACAGCAGAGGAATTAAAAAAAGCAAAACCAAATGTCAATTTTATTAAAACAAAAGTTTTTGTTGAAAAACCTGACATTGAACTTTTGAAATCATCTTTCATCCCAGATGAAGATATGCCGGAATTTCCAAAAATCGAAAAAGGAACAAGAATTTACCCTCTTTCGATTACGGAATACCCTTCTGTTTTAAGCAGAATGACAGCTATGGAAGCTGGAGCATGGGCTATAACAAAATGCAAACAGGAAAACTGGGAACTGGAGCTTGAAAACTTCCAGAGCTGTCTTGCAAACTTGGAAATGGATTTTTAAAGAGGAACACTTAAAATGAAAAAGAGATTCTTAATCATTCTACTTGCGTGCCTAACCTTTTCATTAAATGCAGCTTCAAAAGTAAAAACGATAGAAGTGCCGGAAAGCTTTGACAGTGCATTTAAAAAGATTGCGCAGCACGAAAAAAACAAAGATTATTACTACAGCTTTACTGCAGTAAACTTTGGAGATGCAACTTGCGAAGTAAAAATCTACGACAAAGAATATATGACTGTTTTTCAGCCAGAAACTAAAGCAAAGCACTATTTCTACTACAAATTCATTGGCGATTATATTAATATAAATCTTAATACAAAACGGTCAGGAATTTTTGGTTATGCTGCAAACCTTTTAACCAACGAAGTATTTGAAATTGTTTTTTGTAATAATTTTCACGGCGGATATAAATTCAAAAATATAAATGATGATATTCTGCATGATGTAAACTACAAAAACGGTTTTGTAACATGGAATAAGTACCCGGAACGTAAGTGTCCAGAAGAACTTTATTTTCTTGACTTCTTTGAGAGGAAAGATAAGAAGTTAAATGATAACCATGATGATTTTGGAAACTACAAAGATTTAGCAGGTATAATTTACTGGTCTAAAACACCAGTAGCATATAAAACAATTTTTAAAAAGGAAGAATAAAAAATGAAAAAAACACTACTCGCTTTTACAACAATTGTCGCATTATTATTTGCAAGCTGTTCAAATTCAGCAGGTTCATCGAATGATGATCCTGCTGAAGAAACCGGAAATAATACAAATATCGGACTTTCAAGCGACAATTCAAACGATACTCCAAAGATTACTGACGATAACTCAAATGAAAAAACGTTACTTTATACTTTAAGTTTTGATGCAAACTATCCTTTTGCCACAGGTGTTAGAAAAGATGAAAACAATAATTATGTTTATAATTCCACCTTCTTAGATTCTGATGGTAAAGAATATTATTACATGGAAGGTGGCACAGTCGCAGATGACTGTGATGAACAGGCTTCTATAACATCAGAAAATTGCATAGTTCTTGAAGCTTCTCCTTTTACTTATTCAAAGTGGTGTTATTTTAATTCAAAACACAAAACTTCAGTATTTGTTGCAGGGTATAAGTTCAGTCATTATAACACAAATCCAGATGATACTGGCACTTCTTATTATGAAGGTGATACAATTACTCTTACACAAGATACGACACTCTATTGTTTTTATACTTTTTGGTATGATACAAAAGATGATTCCAATGAGCCATCCAATAATACAAAAAGTCTTACAAATAAAATTACAGGTATTTGGACAATTACAGACAGCAGTTACAGCGGTGTACTTACATTAAAACCCGATAATACTGGACACCTAATTTCTTATTTAGGTAACACAATTACCCATGATTTTGATTTTTTTTGGTCTGTAGCTTATGAAGAAAGCGATTCAAATACACGACTCCTATTATATTTTGGTAAAACAACCCCACACGATAATAATGAAGGATACCATCATATCAGAATGAATTATGATTATACATCCATGACATTTAATGAGTATTTAAGTTTTGGTATGCCTTATACAACAACTTGGTATAAACACCACTAAAAACAACAATTTTAAAAGAGAGCTGATCTTTTACGACCAGCTCTCTTAAACTAGACCTTTTATGGTCTATAATCTTTCGGACAGTTTCTTAATTCTAAAAATACTTTTCCAATACATTCCTTTACTTCTTCTCCATTATGTTTATAAACCAATGTTAAATAACCAACTTCGCTAGAACCAGAACGTAATGAAGTATCTCTGGAATTTATATCCTTATCAAATTGTACGTGTTCTTTCCAAATATAAGGTTCAACATAAAGAAGAAGAGGGTCATCTCCTAAAGCACTTCCATAGTAACCATTTTTATAAGTACCGAAATTACCTTCTACAATATCATCATAGGTAATTTTATAATTCGTTCTGTATGTTCCATTAAATGATGCTTCAGGTGTGCCAGGACAGTATAACCATGCATAATTTTTAAATTCGCGTTCTGACATCTGGACACCTCTCATAGACGTATCTTCTACAAGGTCAATTACCCAATGTTCCACCTTATCTCTATTTTCCGGAGCTTGTTGTTTTCCATCTTTACCTTCATACCACAAGAATTGATACCAATCACCAGGTCCTGTCAACTGAAAAAACAATTTGTCTATATCTTGATACCCTTTTCTCCCCCAAGTTTCCGGTCTATTTTCTGTCTGTAAATACCAAGAACCGTTTTTCCAATTCAAATTCTTATTTGCAGGCACAAATAATTTTTTTATTTCATACACTTTTTCTATAACATCTTGAGTATGAACTAATGTAAACATTTGAGTTTTATCTTCAGAACTTCCTTTAATTAAGTTTTTTTCTATCGGAATATCACCTACTATCGATGAGAACACAATTTTATCAAACTCAAAGTCTGCATTCTTTTCCAAGAAAGTAACTTTGAAATACATATTTTCTCCATCACCAATTACAAATATATTTTCATCATCAACATTTGATATTCTAGACCATTTTCCATTAGCATTCACAAATTCAACTTTCGGAGTTAAATGATTTTTATATTTGAACTTTGCTGTAATTTCTTTTTCTTCAAATGTTACATTCTTAAATGCAGGGTCTTTGCCTAGAATTTTGATTTTAATTCCATCTTTAGGAGTTTCTTTTACAGGTTTAATAATTATTCTGCCAGTTCCCTTATCAGTTTCAACAATATCATAATCAAAGTATTCCCCACTTTCAGAATTATCAATTGTAATTAAGGCATCAGTAGGTTCAACAGTATAATTAAAAGTTTTTGTTTCATCTGGTGTTATTGTAAATGATGTAGAACCATTCAATTTAAGCTTATAATCAAAAGCGACTTCAACTGTTATAGTTGCTTTAGCCCCTCCGTCAGTTACGCAAGTTAGAACACCCTTACCTGTCAAACCTTCATCATTACCAATAATATCTACTGTACCAAAACCATTTTCATCACAGCCATTATCAGCAAAAGTGAAATAATCTTTATCCTGAGCCATAGACCAGTTCAAAATAGCATCTGGTGGACTTACAGTGTATTTACAAGTTACAGTTCTTTTTGGAGCAATTGTTTTTTTAGTGGATTCAAAAGTAAGTTTTTTTCCAGCTTCAACCACAACATTACATCTTGCAATAGAACCATTATCTGTAAGTTGTGCTGTTACAGTTGCAGTCCCAACATTTATAGGATAAATAGTTACATTCTGACCTTCACCCATAATACGACAAACTTCATTTCCATTAGAACCTACACAAGCCCATTGTATCTTATTATAGTCCGCTGAGCTTTCTTTGTTCTCAATATTTGCTTTTAATGGGGAACCACTTGACCCCTTCATTATTGTAATATATGACTTATCTAAAGTTATAACTTTTTCCCCTTTACCCGGAACAACAACATAGAACTGTAATGTACTTGCTGCCTTTTTATGGCTACAGGTAATAACAGCTTCTCCCGCTTTTAATGCTGTAATATATATACTCTGTCCTTTTACAGTTCCGTCAGAACCGATACCAGCAACCTGCACAATATCACTATCACTTGTTGTCCAGCTTAGTTCATACTGGTCACTTGCTATTACTCCAGTTCCTGTTAATGAAGCATATAATGACTGAGATTTACCTTTATTTACTGTTGTAATTGTGTTTGCAGAAGTAATATAAACAGCATTTACAGGTTTTTCTTGTACATAAAGCATCATTTCAGCTTTAGATTGAACAACTCCTGTACTGGATGCAACAAGTTTAGCTGTTACTGTTGTTGTACCAGCACCCACTGCTGTAATCTGAGCAGTCGATTTAGTTCCTTTGACAGAACATATTCGTGCATTTTCCACAGAATACTCAATATGTGTTGTAACATTTGAACTAGGAACTTGCATTGAAATAAATCTTACATCCCCTTGTGTTACAGTCATACTTTCACTTGGGAATGCGAATGTTGAATATTGCTGCACATTAACAATAATCTGCTGAGAATAAGCGGCTTTTGGATGTTTTACAGTAATAGTTGCAGTACCAACCTGTTTTGGTGTAATCGTACAAACGTTTGCAGAATACTGTAAATCAATAATATCATATACATCTAGCGACCATGAGAAATTGTACTTATCCAATGTTGAACCATTAATGAGAGTTGCCGTTATAATCTGGCTTGCATCTGTTGGCTTCATTGTAATAATTGAACTTGGTACATTTATGTAACAGTCTGTTTTCTTTTCTTCATCACAAACTACAAGAATCTGAGCTGAATAATTTGCTTTTGGATGGCTTACTGTAATGTAAGTTGTTCCTGCAGAAACAGCCTTTACTTTTCCAACTTCATTCTGTCCGTAAACAACAGCAATTTTTGAATCATTCGAACTCCAAATAAAACCGCTTTTATCGCTGTCTGTTCCGCCAACAAGTTCAGCAGAAATTGATGTATAAGTATTACCACAAGTAAGTGTCATAACACTAGAAGTGAGCTGGATATAAGGATTTGCTGCAGCTGCAATTGGGTCAATAACTTGTGCAATAATCTTTAAAGAATATTTACAAGCTTTGTTTGTAACTGTAATGATTGCAGTTCCAGTCTTATTTCCTTTTAAAACAGCACTCGTTCCACTTGAAATTACATCACATATACTAGGATTACTTGAAGTCCATGTATATCCGTCAACAATGATGCTTTCTGAGTTTTTAACACTTACACTTACAGATTTTGTATTACCCTCACCTATTGCTACAACATTATTTGATGTAGTCATATAAGTAAATCCTGCAAGTTCTTCTGAACTATTACCAACAACCACAAGAACTTTTTTACTAATTTCTGATTTTTTGTGAGTAATAGTTATTTCAGCCTGTCCACTTCCAACTGGCTTAATATAAGCAACACCATTAGAAGATTTTGCATAAATCTTTGCTACAGATGAATTATCAATTGTAAAATCAAAACCATCTGAATCTACTCCTGTAAAATTAACAAGGGTAGCTTGTAGTTTCTGTGTTTCTTCATCTTTGAGCATTGAAATTACATCAGGAGCTGCAATATAAACAACAGATTCCACAGCAGGAATAATATCTTCTGTATCTACGAAAACGTAGAAAGTAATAGAATTCAAGCTGCCCGGATAAGAAGCTGTAATCGTTGTTTTACCTTTTTTTACAGAATAAACAGTTGCAGATGTGCCATTTGCAACAACTCTTGCGATAGATTCATCTGCAGACTTCCAGCTTACATTTGAATAATTATATTCATTCAAATTATGAGTTTTTACACTTACAACAGTCGATTTATTAATACGATCAAATGCAATCGTATTATTGCTAGTTGTAAGATAAACCTTTTCTTTAAGTGTGCTGTTATTTTCCTGCGTTGTAGCTCCAACAACCACAAGAACAGATTTAGACACCTTAGAAGCTGTGTGAGTAATTTCAACCTCTGTATATCCTTTACTTACAGCTGCGATGTATGCCACGCCATTCTTTGACTGACTGGAAATCTTAGCGACAGATTCGTTCTTACATTTGAACGAGAATCCAGAAGTATCAGCGCCAGTAAAGTTTACAAGCTTTGCTTTAAGCTGCTGTGCAGAAGTTCCTGTCTGCAGAGAAAGTACATCTGGAGCAGAAATGTAAACTACACCCTCTTTTTCCGGCACTGTTACACTACTTCCTGTACCGCCACCAGAACCATTATTAGGGTCGTTTATATTAATTCCAGAGCCACTTCCCGAAGAATTATTATCATCATCAACAGGGATAATATCTTTTGTGTTTACGAAAACGTAGAAAGTAATAGAATTCAAGCTGCCCGGATAAGAAACTGTAATTGAGGTCTTTCCTTTCTTTATAGAATATACTGATGCAGATGTGCCATTTGCCATAACTCTTGCGATAGATTCATCTGTAGACTTCCAGTTTATTTTATAAGCGTCAGAAGAACTTAGATTGTGTGCATTTACAGTTACTACGGTTGATTTATTTGCACGGTCAAAAATAATCGTATTATTACTTGTTGTAAAATAAACACTCTCTTTTAAGATTGCATCAATTTCCTGCTGGGTATATCCAACAAAAACAAGTACAGATTTAGATACCTTTGCTGCCGTGTGAGTAATATCAATTTCTGTATAACCTTTAGTTACTGCAGAAATGTATGCCACGCCATTTGTAGACTGGCTGGAAATCTTAGCGACAGATTCGTTCTTACATTTGAACGAGAATCCAGAAGTATCAGCGCCAGTAAAGTTTACAAGCTTTGCTTTAAGCTGCTGTGCAGATTCACCAAGCTGCAAAGAAAATACATCTGGAGCAGAAATGTAAACAACACCTTCTTTTTCCGGCACTGTAATATTGCTGTCAGAACCGTTACCAGAGCCATTATTTCCTCCAGAACCACTACCAGAGCCATTGTTTCCAGAGCCGCTACCCGAAGAATTATTATTATCTGTTACAGGGATAATATCTTCTGTATCTACGAAAACATAGAAGGTGATGGAATTCAAGCTACCCGGATAAGTAGCTGTAATTGAAGTTTTACCTTTTTTTTGCGAATAAATAGTTGCTGATGTACCATTTGCCATAACTTTAGCAATAGATTCATCTGCAGACTTCCAAGATATTTTTGAATAATAATATTCTTCAAGATTATGAGGTTTTATATTTACGACTGTAGATTTATTAACTCTATCAAAGAAAACAGTATTATTACTTGTTGAAAGATAAATCTTTTCTTTTAAGGTCGCATTACTTTCCTGAATTGAAGAACTTACAACAACAAGAACAGATTTAGATACCTTAGAAGCTGTGTGAGTAATTTCAACTTCTGCATATCCTTTACTTACAGCGGCGATGTATGCCACGCCATTCTTTGACTGAGAATCAATTTTAGCAACAGATTCATTCTTACACTTGAACGAGAATCCAGAAGTATCAGCAACTGTAAAGTTTACAAGCTTTGCTTTGAGCTGCTGTGCAGAAGCTCCTGTCTGCAGAGAAAGTACATCTGGAGCAGAAATGTAAACAACACCTTCTTTTTCCGGCACTGTAATATTGCTGTCAGAACCGCTACCAGAGCCATTGTTTCCAGAGCCGCTACCCGAAGAATTATTATTATCTGTTACAGGGATAATATCTTCTGTATCTACGAAAACGTAAAAAGTAATGGAGTTCAAACTGCCCGGATAAGTAGCTGTAATTGTTGTTTTACCTTTCTTTACTGAATAAACAGTTGCAGATGTGCCATTCGAGATAACTCTTGCAATCGATTCATCTGCAGACTTCCAGTTTATCTTATAGTTATCAGAAAAACTTAGATTATGAGCTTTTACACTGACAACAGTTGATTTGCCTACACTGTCAAAAACAATCGTATTGTTACTTGTTGTGAGATATACTTTTTCATTCAGAATTACTTCAATTTCCTGCTGTGTATAACCAACAACAACAAGAACAGATTTAGATACCTTAGAAGCTGTGTGAGTAATTTCAACTTCTGTATAACCTTTACTTACAGGAGAAATATAGGCTACACCGTTTTTCGACTGGCTTTCAACTCTAGCAATAGATTCGTTTTTACTCTTGAAAGAGAATCCAGAACTGTCAGCTCCAGTAAAGTTTACAAGTTTTGCTTTGAGCTGCTGAGCAAAGCCTCCTGTCTGCAAAGAAAGAACGTCTGGAGCAGAAATGTAAACGACACCTTCTTTTTCTGGAACAGTTATGTTGCTTCCAGAACCGCCAGCATTACCTCCGCCATTACCAGAACCACTGCCAGTTCCGGAATCACCAGATGAACTATTATTATCATCATTTACAGGAATAACATCTTCAGTATCAACAAAAACATAGAAAGTGATAGAATTCAGACTTCCCGGACAAGAAGCTGTGATTGTTGTCTTACCTTTTTTAAGCGAATAGATTGAAGCCGAACTTCCATTTGGCATAACTTTTGCGATAGATTCATCAGCTGATTTCCAAGTAATTTTTGAATAATTATATTCTTCAAGATTGTGAGTTTTTACGCTTACAACAGTTGATTTATTTACTTTATCGAAAGCAACGGTATTATTACTTGTTGTAAGATAAATCTTTTCTCTTAAAGTATTATTACTTTCCTGAATTGTATTCCCGACAACAACAAGAACAGTTTTAGACACTTTAGAAGCTGTATGAGAAATTTCGATTTCAGTATAGCCTTTACTTACAGGAGAAATATAGGCTACACCGTTTTTCGACTGGCTTTCAACTTTAGCAATAGATTCATTTTTACTCTTGAAAGAGAATCCAGAGCTGTCAGCTCCAGTAAAGTTTACAAGTTTTGCTTTGAGCTGCTGAGCAGAATCTCCAGTCTGCAAAGAAAGAACATCTGTTGCAGAAATATAAACTACACTCTCTTTTTCTGGAACAGTTATATTGCTTCCAGAACCGCCAGCATTACCTCCGCCATTACCAGAACCACTGCCAGTTCCGGAATCACCAGATGAACTATTATTATCATCATTTACAGGGATAATATCTTCAGTATCAACAAAAACATAGAAAGTGATAGAATTCAGACTTCCCGGATAAGAAGCTGTGATTGTTGTCTTACCTTTTTTAACTGAGTAAATGGATGCCGATATACCATTTCCCATAACTTTAGCAACTGATTCATCAGCAGATTTCCAATCTATTTTGTAATACTTAGAAGAATCCAGATTATTTGCCTTTATATTTACAACTGAAAGTTTATTAACACGGTCAAAAGTAACTGTATTTTTAGTTGATGTAAGATAAACATTTTCATTCAATATAGAATCAATTTCCTGAATTGTATAACCGACTACAACAAGTACAGACTTAGATACTTTACAAGCAGGATGAGTAATTTCGATTTCTGTATAGCCTTTGTTTACAGGTGAAATATATGCAATCCCGTTTTTTGTCTGGCTAGAAACTTTAGCAATAGATTCATTTTTACTCTTAAATGCAAATCCAGAAGAATCAACCCCTGTATAATTAACAAGCGTTGCTTGTATTTTCTGAGAAGAATCATCTTGCAGTATAGAAATAACATCTGGAGCAGAGATGTATACAACACCAGATTTTTCTGCGAGTACATCTTCTGCATTTACGAAAACATAGAAAGTAATAGAGTTTAAACTTCCCGGATAAGAAGCTGTAATTGTTGTTTTACCCTTTTTAAGTGAATAAACAGTCGCTTTCGTACCATTTGAAAAAACTCTTGCAACTGATTCATCAGCCGAGTTCCAGCTTATTTTTGAATACTCTGAAGTTTTTAAGTTGTATGGTTTTATGTCTATCGTTGTAGACATATTAACATTGTCAAAATTAATCGTATTGTCAGTTGTTGTAAAATAAACTTTTTCATTTAAAATATTATCTATCTCCTGCTGAGTATATCCAACTACAACCAATACGCTTTTATTCAATTTTGAAGCTGCATGAGAAATTTCTATTTCAGTATAACCTTTACTCACAGCAGAGATGAAAGCTACACCATTTTTCGACTGGCTCGAAATCTTTGCAACAGATTCATTATTAGACTTAAATGTAAATCCAGAGTTTGACTGTGCATTCCAGTTCATAATGGCAGCGGAAATTTTTTTGTCTTCTGCACCCACAATTAAAGTAACAACATCATCAGATTTAATATAAGCACCAGATGTTGAAGCTTTTGAACCATCCACAAATTCCGAACCAACCCTAACATAAATCTTAAGTGTATTCTGAGAATCTGGATGAGAAACTTTTATAACTGTTTCACCTTCTGAAACAGCAACAATAGTTGCAGATGTTCCATTTGATATTATTTTCGCTACGCCTTCATTTCCACTAACCCAAGCGATATTTGAATATTCGGAAGATGGAAGATTTATGGCAGAAACAGAAACATTTGACGATTTTTTTTCTTTTAAATTTATTACATTTTGAGTTGTCGTTAAATAAACTTCTGGTTCAGCTTTTACAGTTCCTCTTGGATAAACTGTCATTGTAAATTCACAAGAGTATTCAGTACCATCAACAGAAATACTTCCTATAAGTTTTGTTTTTCCACTCTTTAATCCTTTTACAACACAATTAAGAGGATAAGATGTATTATTTACAGTTACATTTATTATAGAAGGGTCTGCTACAGTCCATTTAAATTGTGAAAAATCAAATTTTGTATATGTGGTTATTTCTTCTCCAGCTTCATTTGTTGTTTTGCTTTCAGTATCAAACCCAACATGATTACAAGTAACAAAGATTTCATCATCAACATTAAAATTGTAATAAAGCTTATCAGCATATAATGCTTTCATATTATTTAATGTTTCTTCATCATCAGCAGTCATTACAAGAACAGTTTTGTCAGAATCTGCTTTCTTATGTTTTGCTGTAATATGGCTAATTGTACATCCAGTTCCATAAGCTGGAGCATTTACAGTTGCAATATTTCCATTACCTATAACAGAAAGTCTACTATCATCAACACTCCATTTGATACTAGAATCATCAGACAGGCTCTTACTGGTTCCACGAAGTTGAACTGTATATTCTTTACTCTGACCGTTAAGAATTTTAAGAATACCATCTCCAGTAAAATAAAGAGGGGCGTCAAGAAGTGAATCACTTGAAAGAACTTTTACAAGTACTTCAGTTGGATAAACAACCTTTGGATGTTTAATTGTAATTACTGCAGTACCTTCTGCTTTTGGTGTAATATATGCATTTCCAAATGTATAAGTAGCGGAAACACTTCTACTACTAAATGCACTTCCATGAGGAGTTTCAAGATTTATAACATCATTTACACCATCATCTGGCTGCTGACTTACAGTCCAAGTAAAGCCATTTTCATCCCCCTCTACACCACCTTTCAAACTTACATTGAGTAAAATGGCTTCTGCTCCAACTTTGGTTCTAATATAGTTCTGGCTGGTTGTAATATATGCCGATGCGTCCACAATATTATTTGTAACCTGACCTGTAACAATCAAAAGAACTTCTCGGCTGTAAGCAGCTCTTGGATGTGAAATAATAAGTTTTGTACTACCATTAGATTTTCCCTTAACTACTACCTGATTTCCAACATAAGATACAATTTCCGCAACATCATAATCATCAAGTTTGTAGTCAAAATCATCAATATCAAAATCTGCTTTGTCTATATTCTGCAATGATGAAGTTATAATCTGCTGGTCAGAATCATATAATCTGACAATTGTATTATCCGGCTGAATATACACATTCTTTACTATTGTAATAACACGACAAAGAATATCTAAAGGATAAGACGCATCTGGGTGTGTTATACGAACAGCACAGCTTCCGCTTCTAATCGGTTTTATTACTGCTTTATTCCCATTATATTGAATCTGAATTGGAACCTCGGAATCATCTTCATTTACAATTTTCCAAGAAAAATTTGAATCAAGAGAAGTTTCTTTTCCATTTACAAGCGATACGGAAACAGTTTGTTCACTATCATCTTGATTCATTGTTAAAATGTTATTGCCAGTAGTGATATAGGAAACATTTGTTGCATCTGCAAAAACATAAACACCAATATAATAAGGGTATGCAGCTTTTTTATGAGTTACTTTAATTCTTGCATATCCCGATTCTTTAGCTGTAATTAAACAATACTGACCTGTTGGCTGAATACTTGCAACAGAAACATTATCAATTGTCCATGTATAGCCATCAATATCACTTACATCGCCACCGTAAAGGGAAACATATACTTTTTCAGTAATGCCCGGAGATGTCTGTAATATAGTTGTATTTGAATAAATATATGGCTCTGTTGTTGTCTCATAACTTGATTCATATCCAGTAACCGTAATTACACATGTAGCATCATATCCTTGACAAGAACATCTGAGATATGTCTGCCCTTCCTTTATACCTTTAACAGTTACACCCCAATTTGAAGATGTATCACACTCAATTATTGATTTATCATAAGTCCAAGTCAAAGAAACATCTTTCTGTACTGTTTGTGGTCTTACATTAACAGCAATATAGTCCAATGTTCCAACCTTTAAAGACATTGTTGTTTTTGCAAGTGATAATGAATTAATAGCTAATTCATTTTTTGGTTTACTACTATTATTAATTTTATCTTCATCATTCTCAGCATCAAAGCTGCTAATCAAACTGCAAGATATTATGCATAAAAGCATTGAAAAAAACAGAATGACCGACAGGTGTCGGTTATTTACTTTTTGTTTGGACTTCATATTAAGTGCCTCCTTTTAGCGTGTCCTTACATATTTTCTAGTTACTTGATTTATTTGAACTGGTGGGAGTTCAAGCGGAACATTCGTAATCAGCTTGATCTCGGTACCAGCTTTTATCGAAATTGTTGGTTTTATATCCAAAGCTCTGTCAATAATTTTGTTACCAATTTTTGCGGTTTCTCTATACATATCTGACATTGCATTTTGTAAATACTGATTATTTGTTGTTTTAATATCATTCATTGCTTCAGTCTGAATCATCGAATAAATACCAACCATACCAAGAGCTTTTAATGTTTCAAATGGATGATTTGTTACTCGACCTTTATAACCACTTACACCCTGTGCATTTACGCCATTCATATTGCCAAGTGTGCATCTGTAACCATCTGGTCTTATAAGTAAATTCCATGCAACCTGTACTTTATTCTGTCCATAGCTAATGGATGAATTATAAGTTGCATAAAGCAAAGAGCCTTCTGGAATTAAAAGGAAAGAATGGTCATAAGATGAATAAACATTTTCTGTTACACGGGCAATTACAACTCCAGGATTATCAGTATTAATTGCAGTAACCAAAGCACCGCTTATAATTGTTCCATCCCACAACGAGTTATACGGCATGAACTGTCCGCTGCCACCAGCACCATTGCCATTAGAATAAAACTGCTCTTTATTCTGCTGATAAGCGGCAGCAATTCTAGCACTATCATTGCTGTAAGCACCAACCCCACCACCAGAGCCATACATCTGATTCTGCAAATCTTTTGTCTGTTTCATCATTTGAGCAATGTATTCTTCTTTAGTTAATCTCTGCCCGCCATTTTGAGCAGACGGATAATTGCCATTAAGCACAGAATTTACAGTATTTTGATTAGAACTTGGATTTCCCTGTCCTTTTAATCCATCTATTCTACGAGGTGATTTTGAATTTGGATTTCTTGTTTCTCGACTACTACTAGAACCAACAGGACTTACTGGAGCTGGAGCTGGATTTGCTTGCGGCTGTAAGTTTGTTGGCAGAGAATTTAAAATATTATCAATATTTTCCTCTGTTACTTCTTCCTTATCAGTTTCCTCTTTTTCTTTAATTTCCTCTACAACAGGATATTTTTCTTTGAATTCAACCTCATATTTTGTTCCAGCTTTATCAAGTTCTTTTTGAACAACTTTCTTTTTACTTTTCCTACTCCCAACCACCATTACAATCATAATGATTACTACGATTACTAAAAAAATTACACCAAAAGCCGTTCCTGCATTAAACTCTCTGGCTTCATTTTCATCTGTTTCAGGGGGTAAGAGTTCTTCTTCCTCATTATTAATTTCATCAAGCAAATTAACAGGTTTTGTTTCTAGTGTTGTATCACTATCAAACAAATCAGCAGACTGTTCCTGCCCTCTATTTTCATTATTCTCCATCAGTATTATTAACTCCCGAAGCAGATTCAGTTTCTTTCTGTATTTTATTTGCTTTAATACGTCCTACTTTTTTCTTTGTTACTGTTACCTTTGCTTTTCCAAGTCTTAATGTAACTTTATTAACAAGTCTAGGAATAACAAATACATTTTTCTTAATGCTGTAATTTACAATCTCATTTCTTTCATTAAAAATTAAAGGGAGTTTTTTCTGTAAAACAATGTCGTCAACCTGTATATAAGTTGTTGCTCCATCATCGTATACACGTCTTGGTAAAAACTCAGGTTTACGCCATGTTGAATATCTTATTTTGTAATCAAAAGAAAGAAATTCTGGATTTGTTATTCTTATATAATCATTTTCAATTTCCACAGCTTTATCATGTTCTACTTTTTTCTTTGCCCATTGATTACGGCTATTAGGATAATTGAAACGAACCATAGACATATAAGTTGAGTTATAAGACTTAAGTCTAAAGTGATAAACTCTGCGGTCTGTAATAATGACTAAAGAGGAATCCAGTTTTGTGGAAGCAGGTTTAATAAATAGATGTTGAATATCTTCACCAGTAATTGGGTCTTTGGCAACGCCTGCAGTAAGCTCCCATGTTGTTTCATCATCCGACAAAAGTGGAGTACTTATTACAACCTCCCCTGCCTCCAGAATAATGTCTGTAAGGTGATACGGCTGCCCATAAACCTCATATACAAGATTTTCGTTGTACTGATAATAAAATGTTCCATCTTTATAGTTTTCTGGAAGAATAGTTGCTTTTTTCTGGCTTTTTACAACAGCGTCAAAACCTGTTTCATTTCCTCGTTCTGTACTAGGATTTGGTTTCTCAACAGGAATATAAACTGGTCTATCAATATAAACAATTTCTTTTTCATGCTCCTGAGAATCCAAAACATAAATGTTATTATTATATTCGTGTTCTTTCTGTTTATCTTTCTTTTCAACTTCACGGCTTACCTGTTTTTTATAATCCTTTTCCAAGTCTTTAGTTGTAGCACAAGCCGACAAAAGCATTAAACCAGAGCAAATACCTAACATCTGGCAGCTGATATTTTTAATTTTATACATTTTAATTTCTCCTTATTTATAAATTTCCTTAAAATCAAAAGCTGTAATATACACACCAAGAGGATTTTCTTTTATATCATCATTACTTGGTTTTAAGACTTTTACACTTACAACAGCTCTGTAAGTTTTACTTTCGCTAATTGTTCCAGTAAGTAATCTTGTTACAACCTTAAAATCTAATTGATATGTATCTTTAGATAACTGCAATGGCTCAGTTTCAAAAATAACTTCACGGGTGCGAGTTCCAAAATCCTCGAAAGGTTTTTCTTCTTTTATGCGTAATGAATATTTTGATGCTGTTGTAGAAGTCAAAAGATGATAGGTATTACTAAGTGATTTTTGCATTACAATTTTATCAGTAGAAAGTGTATAAGCATAATTCACAAACTTTTTAACCTGTGCTTGAATTGCAATTTCAGGAACAACAAAATTCTGAAAATTTCTTCTTGAAACTGCTCCTACATAATTCGTTTCTCCGAAATCATTCATTGTAACTAGAACAGGAATAGTTTCTGGAAGTGTAATTGCGAAAAGAGAAATACCAATTGAAAGAAAAAAAGAAAGACAAGCAATAACAACAACATATCTCAAAATGCGGTTTTCTTTCATGACTTGACCGCAGATGAAATCAAAGTGCTGCAATTGCAATGCGTTTACTTCGTTAATTTTAGTTGAATTGAACGGAGTTGTTGGTTCACCTTGTGGGTAAAAACTTTTTGTACTCATTTGTATCTCCAGAAAAAACGGTGGGCAGAGATACGTGTTATAGATTACAAGTTATAGATTTTTTAGTCAATATTACAGTTTATACATCATATTACTTTTGATACATAAAAGATAATTAATCCAAAAACTGTCTGACAATTTCTATTTTAAACCAATCAAAATATGGAATAATCGTAATGCTAAATTGTTCACCGCTTCTATCTTCTAATTTCAAATCTCTTGTACGATAAGAAGATGAATTATCTTTAAGGAATTCTTTCAAAGTCATATCAGAAAAACACAATTTTTTCTCATCTTTTTCGACTAAAATGCCGATATTATTATAAGTAGCATTCTGTTCTCTCCAAGATACCAAAGAATTTTCTGGTAACGACTTTAAGAATTCTCCAACGGTCATAGTTTACTCTCCTTGTTTCTTGATGTTCTTTCTGTACTTATGTTTCTTATCATCCTCAATAATGTAAATATCACTGGTGCGTATCTGACGGGCTAAAGCTTTCGTTCCGCCTGAGATTGCAATTTCCTTACCAATCAAATTATCTTTTGTAAGCTGCCAGATCGGAACGTAAATATGTTTTTCTCCGTCATTTATTATTATAGCATCATTCCAAGCTTCATCTTTATCAAATGTGATAACATTTTCGCAAACACCCCTAACCGTTCCACCTGCATAAAGTTCAAGATTACCATTTGACTTTTGCCATTCATCAAAGTATGTGTTGTAGCGACCTGTTGCAACAAGAACATCTTTCCAATCGTCTTTTAGCACATATCTATCTTCATGTTTTTCTGCAAGTTTAAGTTCACTCAAATATGCCAGGCGATTTACAAGTTCTGGCTCAAGATTTTTAATTGATATTGTTTTACCAAATGTTTCAAGAACATCATCAAGTTTAGTCCAGCGTTTTGAATTTATCAGACCTTTTCTTGCAGCTTCTATTTCTTGCTCACTTCTCTCTCCTACCATAAGAGTTGAAATGTAAGAAAGAGTTTCTCTGAAAGTGGTTTTCACAAGTTCTTTTTGAAAACGAACCTTTAAGCCATTCTTATCTTTTCCATTAATACATAGATGTGCGTGTCTATGCGCTGTATCATTATGAATACAACCTCGCCAGTAAAGCTGCTGCCCTGTTATTTCTTCAACTCTTTTTATAAACTGTTCAGCAAGAAGTTTCAAATCTACATTCTGATTTTCAGGCGATAAAATCCACTTATAATGATAAGCTGACATATTTTCATTGTATTCATCTTCTGGTGTTCCAAAAAGCTCCGGCTTTTCTACAACATAATCCTTATTTTCCTGCGGCATATAAGTATTCAGATATTTTTTATGTACAGTCTTAGAAGGATTGAAAGACTGTTTAAACATTACCCTCTGACGCTTTGGATTAAAAATACTGTCAGCAAAACTTCCGCCACCATCAAAATGTCCAAAGTTCTTCCAGCTTGAACTTTCATTACTGCGTTTTGTTCTTAGAGATTTCTTCATTAAATCTTCAAGAATACGCATATCATCTTTACGAAATGGAACTTTTTTTACTTTATATAAATCTTCTTCTTTTTCTCTTGTTGGTTTATTTGAAAAAATATCTTTAATAGAATGGTTCATTGGTTAATTATATTACCTACTCCAGTCTGAACTATTATCCTTTTTCTGATGTATAGTTTCGCTTTGAGTTGATTTTTTATATTCCTCAATTTGCTTTAATAAATTATTCATGTGATGTTTCATCATAAAATCAATAAAAACAGTACTATCTTCATTATCCTGACTATCAGATAAAGATTTTATATACTCAACACGATTCTCTTTTTTAACAACAGAAGGGATAATATTTGCTTCATATTGAATCATGTTCATTACAAGTCTTGCCATTCTTCCGTTACCATCAGCCCAAGGATGTATGCTAACAAGTTTGTAATGAGCTTCAAAGGATAATTCATATTTGTCTTGTAAAGACATATCATCAAGTCCTTTTCTTTCTTCATTAAGCCAATCGCAAAACTCCTGTAATTTTACAGGAACTTTTTGCCAAGCCATATAACTTTTTCCACCTCTTCCTGCACTGACATTAACAAGTCGCAGCTCACCTTTTGCTGCTGAAAAGTTTCCGGCAATAGTTTTGAATTCAGAACCAGTATTTTGCATAAGAATACCAGATAACATACACAACATTTCTACTGTGATATTTTCGTGATTCTTCGCAAATTCAAAACTCTTTTCATAAGCCTTTTTAAGGTCAAGGTTCATCATCTGTTCTTTTATAGGTTTATTAGAACCAAGGCCTTCATCAAAAAGAAGCTGATTCTCAACTTCTGTAATTGTTGAACCTTCTATTGCAGTAGAATGTGTAATAATTGAATAAAGATAAAACTTATCGTAATCAATCTGCTGATTTATACCAAGAGAATTATATTCTGAAATGATTTCCTCAATACTTTTCATTTTAAATATCCTTAATGTTTTACAATACTGGATTATGCTTTTATTTTTTGATTATATCATGAATCCTTAAAATTTGTAATTTATCAATAGCTTATCGTGATAAACACCTTTTTCGCTTTCCATATTCTCCCCTTATCTCTCGACCGACAGCTGTCGGTTCTAATAATTCTTCTCTAAACTTTCTTATTTGCCGTAATATCTATCATTCGATTCTTGAATCAGTCTTTTGTATTCTTCATCATCTTCGATATATCGGGTATCTTTGATATTAAAGTAGCCGTAATCAGAACCGAAAACACAACAGCCTTTACCAATTCTTTCATTCAAAGTTTTGCCGGATTCTGCATAAGCTCCGTCTTTCACTTCTCGTCTATGTTCTGAAAGCCATTGCCAGACTGTATGCCATTCGTCACGAAGTATAGAAGCACGCTCCGCCATTCGCTTTAGACGTTCTCTTTTTTCTTTTTGTTCTGCACAGACTTTTTTACGATGTTCTTTTGCTTTTGATTTTTTATCTTCAAGTTCTTCTGCTGTCATTGGTCGAACGTTATCTGGCGAAGCATACCAAGAACAAACATTACAGAACTGATTTGACCAGAGTTCAACAGCTTTTGAACGGTCTATAATTACATACCCAGCTTTTGCCCACTGGTTTTCCGTTTTCCAATCCTTGTATTCAAGGTAATATCCTTTTACTTTCATTACTTACCTCTCAACCGACAGCTGTCGGTCGTCATTATTTTCCTCTTCAATATAATCGCATACATCTGCACATACGGATGGATTAATACAACAAGGAAACTTAAGACAACATTTCTGGCATACATTTTCAATCGCTTTTACAAGTTCATTAGACAACTTACTTCTCCTTAAGAATTATATTTATCAATTAATTCCTGCATTTCAATTTCTGTTTTTGAAATACTATTTTCTAAATTTGTAATATCTATTTCTTGGTTTTCTAATACATTATTAAATTCAATTTCTGAATTTTTATATCTAAGCCAAGCTTCATATTTAGGAATATCTTCTTCAGATAAAATTGATTCTTCCTTTGCATATGTTTTGTGAGATTTAATATCTTTCTCTAATTTTTCTACAATAGGAGTAAGTTCTTTTATCCTCCTGTCACAAAAATATAAATCAAAAATTAAACCATCTATATTTGGCAACTTCTCATTTTTATTCTGTTTTCCAGTGCTATTAAATTTAAGAAGCCCTTCTGTTGTTTTTTCCTTAAGATGTTCCAAATTTGCTATTTCTTTTAAAACTTTACTAAGACGTTTTTTTAAACAAGCTAAAATATAATTATCTAAAAAAAGATATTCTTCATAATCAGTTTTATGAAAATATATCATCATAAACAGGGAATCAATTTCTTTAGGAAATCGTATATATCGAACATTATTATTTTCTTCTGCTCTCAAAATTTCATTTGTATTTGGCTGTAATTGATTTACACTTTGCTTCAGAGCTTCAATTTCCAATAAAATTTGTTCTTTTGTTTTCATCATATTTTTACCTCTCAACCGACAGCTGTCGGTTCAAATCTATAAAAACACCAGAAAAATTAAAAAGCTTATGCCTACCATTACCTGCAGCCCTTTTTAATAATTCTTTCTTTGCTTCTTCAATCAAAGGAAGCAATGTGTATTTTTCATTGGTACAAAACTTACTTAAAACTGCTTCTATATTTTCAATCTCAACCAAAGAAAAACTAACAGAAACTGGAGTACAAATTCTTAAAGCACTTGCCCAAGATGAAAACCATTTAATATAAGTTTGAACTCGTATTTTTTCCATTTCGATTATTTTCTTATACTCTTCTTCTGTGTTTAATATAGATTTCTCTCTTAAACAAAAAAGATAAAAAAATGGTTCATAGCCACCTTTGGATTCTGAATATTCAAAAAAAAGTCTACGCATTATTCCAGAATAATTTCTTAAATAATTTTTATTTTTATTCCGTACAATTCTCCCCCATGCAATAAACATCTTATCAACGTAATCAGCAAGCTCAGCTTCATCATTTGAGTAAACGCCTGTTTTTAATTTAATCACATAAACAGAATAATTCTTTTTTTGAATCAGGTTCAAAATCATTTTTTGCATTCGTTTATTCAAATACATTTCTACCTCTTTTTTTATTCCGACCGACAGCTGTCGGTTAATTCCGACATCACTCAGTCAAGATAATACGATACCGTAAAAATGTATTTATTACAATATTGTATTGTTTATGCAATATTACTTTATCTACATTTTAATCCTACCTGACATCCTGAACAAAAACAATAAAAATTATTGTGTTACAAACTTATAATAGAAGAAAATAATCTTTGTAATTGCTGAAAATATAACGTAACACAATTAACCGCTGACAATACCGTAATTTAACAGGGCTTGTAACACAAACCATTATCTTGCCGTCAAGGTTAGTATATTTTTATTAGTTAATATATTTTTAAATAAATTTATTAAGAACCGACAGCTGTCGGTCGGAACTTATAAAAAAACGGCTTCGCCTTACATTTACCGAGCGTAGCCGTAAAGAACCGACACGTGTCGGTTCTTAGAAATTAAGAAAATGGAAATACTTACAAAATCGAGCGGAGCGAAGTTACTACGAAATCTTTGCACAGCCCGGCGTTTTTAGAAATGAACTCATCATCTGGATATTTGTTTTCTTTCTCAAAACTGTCCTAAGCATGTTTAATTGGACAATCTTTTTGAAAACCAAAATTTTTGCAAAAAGTACAATCATTAAACTCTGCAATTCCGTAAATAAAATCTTTTAATTCTGTATTCATTTTTTGAATACCCCTTTGTTATTTATAATTAAATTTTACAATACTAAAATCAAAATGTAATTAAAGTGCCACTTTAATTTTTATAATATTATTTTTGTTTTTTAATATTAATTTACCTATATTGAAAAATTCAGAAATTTATGATTAAATAAATCATGCTCTGCCCACCAGAAGGAGCATAATTTGCTTATCCTTACGGAAAAGCCATCAGTTGCAAAAGACTTTGCAACTGCATTAAACTGCACTTTTACTAAAGGTGCGTATATAAATAAAACCACTGTAATTACAAACTGTGTTGGTCATTTATTCAAGGAAGAAGTTCCAGCTCATTACAGAGCTGACTACCCTGTTATCCCGGAACACTGGGACTACAAATTACCAGAAGATGAAAATCTTGCCAAACACGCAAAGTTTGTAATTTCTCTATTAAAATCCCATAAGAACGACACAATTATAATTGCCACTGATGCAGACCGTGAAGGTGAGATTATTGCACGTGAATGTCTGGAACAGGCAGGCATCAAAGACTTTTCTAAATGCAAAAGATTCTGGGTTTCTCAGGCTCTTACAAAACCTGTAATTCTTCAAGGACTGGAAAATGCAAAACCTCTGGAAGAATATAATCTTCTTGCTTCTCAGGGCTTTGCCCGCCAGCACGCTGACTGGCTTGTGGGCATGAACTTCTGCCGTTATATCTCAAATGCTGCAAACACAAAGCTTACAGTTGGAAGAGTTCAGACAGCAATTCTTTCTGCAATTAAACAGCGTTGTGATGAAATCGAAAACTTTGTAAGTAAAAAATACTTTCAGCATTATGGATATTTCCGACCGACAGCTGTCGGTTCTAATAATATCTGCAAAGGTATTTATTTTGAATCAGATGGCGGTTTTTGGAATAAATCATTTGACGATGATTCACGTAAAGAAAACTTAAAAAGTTGTATTGGAAAATCAGCAAAATTAAAAGACAGTAAGACTGAAAAGAAAGTAAAAAATCCTCCACAGCTTTATAATTTAAACGCTGCACAAAAAGATGCTTTTAAGTTCTTTGGATATTCCGCAGATAAAACCTTAAAAATCATTCAGTCATTATATGAAGAATTAAAATGCGTTTCATATCCAAGAACACCGTCAAGAGTTATGGGAAGCGGAAACGTTGAGCTTTGTAAGAAAGTTGCTGACGAACTTTGTGATTCATATAAAGACTTTGAAAAGGTAAGAGGGCAGATGAATATATCTCTCTCAAATAAGAAGTGCTTTAATGATGCAAAACTTGAAGCTCACCACGCTTTAATTCCGTTAAAAGCTCTTCCAAAATCAGCCAGCGAAGAACAGTCAAATCTTTATAAACTTATTCTGGAAAGATTTTTTGTTGCTTTTCTGCCGGAAGAACAATATGAAAAACAGACGTACATCCTTGATGTAGATGCCAACCTTTTTGAAATAACAGGAAAGAAAGTAATTTCAGCTGGATGGAAAACTCCTGAGTTTTCAGAAATCTTTAAGTATTTATCAACCGACCGACAGCTGTCGGTTCAGGAAGATGAGGAAAATGAAGAAGATGAGCAGTCATTGGATAACATAAACTGGAACGCTCTTATTCTTTCTGATATTGAAACAAAAGAGAAATGGACTAGACCACCTGCATATTTTAACGAAGCCAGTATTTTGTCGTTTATGGAAAATCCAACAAATTCACCTGTGATTGAGCATTCAGAAAATACTGATAAATTAAGAACTTTGATGGTTGTTCCAATACGTTCTGGCAGAGGTGTTTCTACAGTTATGCCAACAATCAAAACAAAACTTGTTGGACTTGGAACAGCAGCAACTCGTCATACTTTCATTCCGCTTCTTCTTAAACGTGGTTATATTGCTTTTGACAAAAAAAACATTGTCTGCACAGATTTAGGCTCTGTACTTCTACAAGCTGTAAAAAATTCTTCAATAAAAGAACTTGCTGACATTTATACCACAACAGATTGGGAAGAGCGTCTGGACAGAAATCCTGAAGAATATCTTTCCCAAATTAAAGATTATGTTCGTAATGCCGTAAAAGAGAACGTTTCTATTAGTATCCCTGTTTCCACAAGCGGGATTAAATGTCCCGTTTGTGGAAAAGATATCCGCAAAGGAAAGTCAAACTGGTACTGCACAGGCTATAAAGAGGGCTGCAAATTTACTCTCTGGGAAAATGTAGCCGGAGCAAAGCTGACGGAAAAAGATGTAATCAATTTATGCAGCGGAAAAAAGACAGGAGTTAAGCACTGTGAGGGTAAGACTGGGAAAGCTTTTGACTGCAAGTTTGAACTTGATGAAGAAAACAAAATCAGATTTGTATTTGGGAGAAGAGATGAATAACACAGACTCACTAAATGAATCAGTAACAAAAGGAACCTTATACCGCTATGGTTTTGATAGACACAATACAGCCAATAAAATATGTGCTGTCCTTAAATATCTTTTTCTCACGCATCCCAATTTACAGATGCCGGAACTAAGAGGTATTTTTGAGCAGAAATTTGCGGCAAATCTCCTTACTGAAATAATATTAAACTCACGATGGTATAAGGATTCAGTTACGATAGTGGACGAATTATCTTTTTTCAGTAAGGATGACTATACTTATACATTCAATAAGTTTCTTACTTTATATGATGAACTTTCAGAATACATAAAGAAAGTAAATGTTAATTTATCCATAGAAAGTTTTTCATCAAATTATGACGGTGGTTATTATGGTGAAATATACGACAATGCAAAGTAGATAAGCGACCGACACGTGTCGGTTATAAGGAGAATAGAGATATGAACAAACAAATTCAACTAAAAGCATCAAAAACAAACAAATAGAATAAGTTTTTAGGAAAAAAGAAAACTTAATTATAAGGAAGGTTAAAAAATGATTACATTAGATTACTATGATGATAATACGGTCAGAGACAATGCCGTATTTTTTACGTTGAATAAGATTTTTGCAATCGTCATTGCGTCTTATTTGTCGATTGGTTTTTCCATATATAAGCTTTATAAATTTGAACTTGAAGGAAATACTCAGACTGCTCAGATTGCTTTTTTTGTAAGCATTTTGGCAATTAGTTTCATGACAGTTTTTATTTGTATGATGCTTTATTTTAACAGACGTGATAATGAATTATATTCAAGAAATGACCTTATGAAGCTTAAAAGAAATTACGAATCTGAAAGAGAAAAGGTTCTGAAAGAACATAGTTATAATTATTCTATTTTTACCATTTATTGGGATACTATTGATAAGGAAATATTTTGCGATACTTTTTCAGTGGATAATAACGGTTATGTATATATTATGAACTCTGATTCTGATGCTGTACTTGATGAATCTGAAAATAACAAAGAAAAATATCATCACATAGTTGATAACCGTGACGGCCATACCCTTACTGTAAAAGAACTGAAAGAAAAGTACCTATCAGAAAATATTAATGGTAAATCACAAAAAGAAGGTAATTAATGTTTTAAACCTATTTTTTATTCAGAGGGGGAGTAAATAAAATGAATAAACTTCAATGTTTAAGGCAGACTGCAAAAGATTTTATCAAAAATGAGTAGAGAATTTTTATATATTTTATTTCCAGCGTTAGTTGGGGTTCTTTTTTATTACTATTGGAATAATGAAGATGAAGATGGTGATTCAAATAAATAGAACCGACAGCTGTTGGTCAAAATAAAAAGTTTTAGGAAATATAAAATGAAAAAGTTAATAAGTTTAATAATGATTGTTTGTGTTTATGCAACAAATCATTATTTTGAAAGAATACTGGGAATAGAAATCACAGTTGAAAACAAAATTATTTCAGCGATAACTGTAATATTAATTTGCAGTTTTGAAATCATTTGGGAAATAATAGAAAAAATTGAATTCAAAAAGTTATCAAAATTTAGTGGGCAAGACTTATCAAATTTTAATTTGGAAGCTCTAAGCAATTTAAATAAAAAATATTTAAGATTTAGTAGAGGAATAATTTTTTGTTCAAAAATCAGACATAAAGAACTTGCAAAAGAAGCTGATAGAATACAGGATGAAATCATAACCAGAATATTTCTGAATGATGGGAATTTATGAACCGACAGCTGTCGGTTGAGTAGGTGAGCAATAATTATTTAATAATAGAAAAACAAAACCGTCTGGTCCGTGTAATTGCACGGATCAGACGGTTTTTATTTTAGAATTAATCTTCTTCTATTACTTCGATTCCGTTATCTTGCCTTGTTTCATCATCTTTTATTTCCAGAGCAGGTTTATCATTTGCATTCAAAGGACTTACAACAGATTTTCCAATTCTGGATTCAATATCTGTACGAGCATTCTTTGCAACACTTCCACCTTCTTTTGCAATTGAAAGGCTTTTCCCAAAGGTTTCGGGTTCTTTTGATTTTGAAATTGCCGTAGTAGTAACTTCTGCGAGCATATTCAAAACCAATTCGATGTTTGTCATATTATCTCGTAAATTTTCTTTTTTTAGTCCCTTAAGTTTTTTGTATTCTTTTACAGACAGTCCACTCCAGGCTTTTGTCATTTCATTTGTAAGAATGGCATAATCCTTTTCCTGCTCAATTCCACGAGCTTTCCATTCATCCGTCAGTTCTTTACGCATTTCAATAGTCTGTAAACGCTGATTAATCCAGTTTTCTGTATAACCTTTGGCACGATAGAAATCAGCACCACGAATAATTGCTTTCTCAGGGTCTGCAATTTCGTCTAATCGCTCTGAGCCAACCTGCGCCAACCAAAGCTTAAATGGTTCTGCTTTTGGTGAGGGGATAGACTGAATAAGCCGAAGTAGCTGCTTTGTATCAGCAACATCAGTAAGTCTCATTTTTCCGTCTTGCGCTGGCATTTTCAAACCGTGACAATTTGTCACGGTTTGATTTCCTTCTTCTTTCAAACGCTGTTTAAGTTTACGCCAGTAAGCAACAGCATCTTTACTATCTGTTAATACAGCAACTACATCTACTATCGAGAAATACCAGTCTTCTTTATCTTCGTCCCAAACAGTTCGAACGTTTTTATTTTCAAATACCTTTATTTTATTTACAGTCATAATCAATCCTTTTTTATTATTATTAATTCTAATAGAAAAATCTACTCAAATAGTTCATTCACAACATTTCTTGCAGGCTGCAAAGCTTGGCACATATCAGAAATCATCATACGTGTATAATATTCTGTCATTTCAGTTGAAGAATGTCCCACCATTTTTCTTACATCTTCTACGGAAAATGCTGTTCTCATTTTCGTTACATAAGTAAAACGAAGTGAATGTGGCACAAACTTTTTTCCAGCAGTATTTACACCGCTTAATCTTAAAACTTTCTTAAAAGTATGTTCTAAATGACAGTTCGTATATGTTTTTTCTAAGTCATTTAAAAATAAAAAATCATTTGAAGTTAAACCTTTGAGATTAATATAGTTAATAAGTTCAATTAAAATTTTATCTGGAATTGGAACACAACGTATTTTCTGGTCGTTTTCGTTTCCTTTTTTATTATAATTTGTACGTATTCCGTTTCTCTTTAAAAATCCATCTACAATTAGTACACCTTCTCGAATCTTTATTTGTCGTACCTGTAAAGCCCTAGCTTCTCCAAGTCTTAATCCGCAAGCTGATGTGACGTAAAACAACAACCATTCTTTATATGAATCCCATAAGTTTTTATTAAAAATTAAATTAAGCTCTTGTTCCGTAAAAACGTCAGGTTTTCTTGAGTTTCGTGCAAATCTTTGAAATTTTGGTTTTTGAACTGGAGTTTTACATTTCCATATAGTTTCATCATAAATATTTCCAAAAGTTTCAAGATAGAAGTTTTTCCAAGAACCAGAATGAATATCATCTTCAAGAAGGTAATTTTCTATTTCTGAAATTTTTAATTCATTAATTTTTTTGTTTCCAAATGATTTTATAATTAATTCAATAAACTGTCTTTTTTGTTGAATAGTATCTGCAGAAAGAGTTTTTCCAAACTTTTTAAGCCTTTTTAAATGTTCACTTTCACTCAAAAACATATCACTGGCAATGTTTTTAATTAAGTATTGATTATCTAGTAATAGTCTTTTTTTGAAATTAGAAATAAATAACAAAGCATCTGATTCTGTTTTACATCCTTTGCAAGTTTTTACCCTCTTTTTTTCACCATCTTTGTATGTAAAATACCAAGATACTTTTTCTCCAGTAATTCTACTTAGAAGCTCAAAATCTTTCATAATTACCTCATGTTATTTGTTAATTTATACAATTCATAATACGAATGAATTATGTTTTGTATCTGATTAATAAAACATGAAGGCAGAACAAGTAGTTCTTTGTTTGTGTTGGTAAGATTTTTTTTGTAATTATCCTCAGGTTTACCTGTAATTAAATACTCTACAGTTACATTAAGCTGCTCTGCAATTTTATAAGCTACATCAACTTTTGGTAACCTGTTTCTGGAATCAATATATGATAGAAAAGTGCTGTAAGGAATTTTTAGTTTTCCAGAAAATTCCTTTAATTGAATATTCTGAAAGAAAAGTTCATCTTTTAAATTATCTCTAAAGTTCATAGGAAAAATATATCATTAACGAAAAAAACAATGGTTGACAAAAACACTTTCATGATGTATTTTAAATTTAAACATGACAAAACGAACGTTTTGAAAAATTTAATTCATCAAAACATTCGATTTGCAAGAGAATAAAAAAGTTTATTTACTTATTCTGTAAGTAATTATCGGGCAAGAGGGATTTGAACCCCCGACATCCTGGTCCCAAACCAGACGCGCTACCAGCTGCGCTATTGCCCGTCGCATGTTTAATAATATATACCAAACAGAAATTTTAATCAATACCTTAAAGTGGATTTTTTTAAAATTTTTGCATTTTTTTTCAAAAATTTTTTGGTTAATTTATTACCTCTGCCAGGGCTTCTATCTCTCCACCTTTAAGAATACGCTCTGGAAGAGCCTTTACAATGCGCAGGCGAACAGATTTATTAACAGTTAGAGGTACATCTGTTTTAATCTCGCAATGAATAAAGTTTTCTGTTACAGCATGATAAATCATTGTGCCAGACTTTGCGCTCAAAGCTAAAGGATGGCGGACTGTTTCCAAAATGGCAGAAAGTTCTTTTCCGGCAAACTGATTTATATATTCAATTTTACTATTTATTGCAAAGTCAGTAATTTTTTTTGCCCGTTCCCCGCTTACACTCTGAGGCACTTTTGGCTTCATTGTTGCGGCAGGAGTACCAGGCCGTTCTGAATACGGAAATGCATGAATCCATGCAAATCCGCATTTTTTGCACAAATCCATAGTCTGTTCAAAATCTGCATCAGTTTCGCCGGGAAAGCCCGTAATAATATCGCAGGCAAGGAACGGAGAGTCTTTTGCAGCCCTTAACTTGTTGCAGGCATTCAGAACATCTTCTGCCTTGTATACGCGATTCATACGCTGTAAAACATCATTGCTACCGCTCTGCACAGAAATGTGAAAATGAGGTCTTACACGCGGATTTTTAATAACACGACAGAATTCATCATCAACAACTTCCGGATAAAGGCTTGAGATTCTAAAGGCAATTTTTTTTGTATTCTGTAAAAGGAATTCCAAAAGTCTTGTAAAATTATATACCTTGCCTTCATATTCTGCGCGATACTGACCAATATTTACAGTCGTAATGACAACTTCATCATTACCCTTATTTTCCAGCTCTAAAACGCGCTCCAGGGCCGTTTCTACAGGTATAGAAACACTGTGCCCGCGCGCAATATGAATTGCACAATATGAACAGGCATTATTACATCCATCCTGAATTTTAATTGATGCTCTGGAATGAGAAATAAACGATGTTGTTGAAAGGGTAAACGACTTTTCCGGAAAGCCCTGTTTTTCTGCAGCTGCAGAAGAAAGCTTTGTATTAATAAGGTTTGCAAAATCTGCTGCATCAAAGTTTTCTTTTGCTGTATTTTCTTTTAAGAGTGCAGGAACACCTGCAATACGGCTTTTAATCTGTCCGCCAAGAACTGCAATACGAGCGTCCATAGACTTAATTTCTTCTGGAGCAAGCTGAGCATAGCAGCCTGTTACAAGAACACATGCATTTGGATATTTTTTAAGTAAAAGGCGGATGATTCTTCTTGCCTTTTGTTCTGCTTTCTGGGTTACTGTACAGGTATTTAAAATACACAAAAGCGTTGCCAAATCTTCTTCTGTCTGATTTGTAACGCCCTTCATATCAACGGAATAACCGCTGTCTATAAAAAATCTTGCCGCCGCCTCGCTTTCAATCTGATTAAGACGGCAGCCTAAAGTTTCTATTCTAATTTCACTCACAATACTAATTCAACTTTGATGTAACACGCTCTCTTCCGCGTACTGCATCATATAAAGTAGAGTTCAGCTTTAAAGACTCATCATAAGCCAGCAAAGCTTCTTCGTAGTTACCAGCCATCTCGCGGGCATAACCTACTCTTGCCCACCAGCGGTCGCGGTTAGGCTCTTTTTTTACAGCCATAGAAAGAGAAATGTCTGCATGCTGGTATTTAGCCTGACGGATATAAATCTCTCCCATATAATAATAAGCAGCACCAATTCTGGCACCGTTTTCGCTTGCAGTTGCAGCATACTTCTGGAACTGTTCCAAAGCACCGTTGTTTTTTCCAAGATAGTATTTAGATTCGCCAAAGATTTCAATAAGACGCAAATCATAAGGGCTTATCTTTAAACCTGCTTCTGCACGCTGTTCTGCTTCTGCATACTGTTTATTTGCAACAAGTGACCAGCACAAAACAACATAAGAATCTACACGATTTGGATTATCTGCAATTTCCTGCTCACAAACAACAATTGCATCCTTATAGTTTCCATTATGGTAAAGAACAAGTGCATCTTGTCTTACCTGGGCAAAAATATTAAACGCAAAAACTGAACAAACAATTAAAATTGATAAAACTTTTTTCATAAAATCCCCTCGCCTTATATAGAGTGATTTGCTGGAGTCTTCATTGTACACTTTCCGGTAAAAACACAACCTGGTTCAAGTACAACTTTTTCTGTTGTAATGTCGCCTTCGATTGAGCCTGAAGATGTAACAAAAATCATTTTATTTCCGATTACATTTCCGCAAACCTTGCCGCGAACAAGAATGCGTTCTGCCTTAATGTCGGCATTTACAACTGCATTAGAGTCGATTACAAGGTCGCTTTCGCTGGAAATTGTACCGTTTACCTTACCATGAATCATAAAGGTAGTTTTGGTTTTGATATTTCCAGTAAAGAGAATGTCGTCTTCTATGATATTTTTAAAAGACTCTTCTTCCAAATCAAAAAAATCTGTATCTTTTACGTCAAACATAATTACAAACGGCTATCTGCCCATCTCCGTGTAGTTTTTATTAATCCAGTCCTTATATGAACCGCTCTGAATGTGCTCTATCCAGCTTGAATTTGCAAGATACCAGTTTACAGTTTCCTGCAAGCCTTCTTCAAAAGTCATAAGGCGCTTCCAGCCAAGCTTTGTCTTGATTTTTGTGCAGTCAATGGCATAGCGCTTGTCGTGCCCTGGCCGGTCCTTAACGTAAGTAATTGTTTTTTCTACATCGCTAACCTTTTTTCCGGTTGCAGCAGCAGTAAGTTCAATTACTTTATGAAGCAGTTTGATATTCTGCCATTCGTTTTCACCGCCAATGTTGTATTTTTCGCCTGTTACGCCATTTTTTACAATCAGCCATACAGCGCGGTTATGATCTTCTACATAAATCCAGTCGCGGATATTATCGCCCTTACCGTAAACAGGAAGATTTTTTCCCTCTTTGATATTAGAAATCATAAGTGGAAGAAGTTTTTCCGGGAACTGATAAGGTCCATAGTTGTTTGTACAGTTTGAAAGTGTAATTGGAAGTCCGTAAGTATGGAAGTATGCCATTACAAGATGGTCTGAACTTGCCTTTGAAGAAGAATAAGGACTTCTTGGGTCGTAAGGAGTGTCCTCGCGGAAGTAACCAGTCTCTCCAAGAGAACCATAAACTTCATCAGTTGAAATATGATGAAAAAGCACGTCATCACGAATGCTTCCGTCTTCTTTTTTCCAGTAATTGCGGGCAACGTCCAGCATTGTAAAGGTTCCCATTACGTTAGTCTTTACAAAGGCTTCCGGCCCAAGAATAGAACGGTCTACATGACTTTCTGCGGCAAAATGAACAACAGTATCAATATCATACTGCTTAAAAATGCGTTCAATCTGTTCGCGGTCGCAGATATCAACCTTTTCAAAAAAATATCGCTGATTTTTACCTGCAGCCTTGCCAAATTTTTGTTCTACATCAGAAAGACTTTCAAGGTTTCCTGCATAAGTAAGACAGTCAACATTTACAACTGTGCCGTCAAACGCAGCGTCGCTAAAAAGATTATTTTTTGCGGAAGAAAGTCCAAAAAGATAATGAATAAAATTTGAGCCGATAAATCCTGCTCCACCGGTAATCAGAACATTTTTTAATTTTCTACCCATTCTTCTATTTTAGCACATTTTCATGTGGGGTGGAAGTTCTATTTCAAACACCTGCTCCTTACCGTTCAAAGGGAGCGTAAGCCGCACCGATGCCAGTAAAAGCTGTTTTATCTTCAAAGATTTTTTTAATGCCTTATTCAGCTTAAAATTACCATGCTGATCATCACCCGCAATCGGACAGCCGTTTTTTGCAAGATGAATACGAATCTGATGCATACGTCCTGTTTCCAGTTTTAGACGTATTACAGAAAGAGTTATATTTTCAAAGCCTTCAATTTCTGTCTGAACCTGTTTTTCCTGCTCCACAGTATAATATGTAACGGCGGATTTTTCGCATCCGTGCTGGGTAACGGTTTCTGTAATCACGCCTTTTTTCTGCTTCATAGTTCCGGCACAGATTGCAATGTATTCTTTTTTTACGATTTTTGAAGAAATTAATTTTGTCCACCTGGCAGCTGCAAACGGAGTTTTTGCAACAATCATAAGTCCGCTTGTGTCTTTGTCCAGACGATGAACAAGAAAAACTTTACAGCCAACTTGCTTTGCAAAATCATTATCAAGAGAGTGTGTTACCCCCTGTCCGCCCTGAACGCTTAGCCCTGCAGGCTTATTAATCATATAAATTTCTTCATCTTCATATAAAACAGGAATAGAATTCATCCGAAATATAATAATAAAGGAAACCTAAAATGACAACAAAACTTTCTAAAAAATTTATTGCTCTTTTTACTGCTGTTTTATTTTGTTTTTGTACTTTTGCAGAACCTGTAATTGACGAAACCTTTGGCTATGCACTTGATATTCCAGAAGGCTACGAACTTACTGCAACCACAAATGATAATCTTAGCTATGCCTTCAATCATAAAAATCTGCCTGTAACACTGGCTGTAAAGATTTATGACAGCACAGAAGAGGCCCACAGCGTTTTGCAGACAGCCTTGCAGAAAATCGGCTCTAAGGATGAAGCTGGAAGTTTTGATTGGAACAAGAACCTTTGTGCAATTTCTAAAGTGAACTTTGCACTTTCTGACGGTCAGGAATTCGGCGGCTGGGCTGTGTGCGCTCCAACAAAGTTAAAAGGATATTTTTTAACCCTGCTATGTTATGCTCCAAAGTCGATTTCTGACAGATGTGATTATTTTATTATGTCTACTCTGAATTCCCTGCAGATTGGAGATAGCAAATCAACCGGAATTATTACTGATTTTGCATATCCAAAACAAGGAAAACAGGATGTGCAGCTTACAATTGGTGGAAAAAAAATTAAAACCACAATTGATAAAAGCGATGCAGAAGCTGCAGGATTTGTTGTTAATATTGAATTTGCAGTTCTTTCAATGTACGCAAATCATCCAAAAAAAGTGGAGGCATGGAAACGCTACTACCGCCTTATTTACCGCGACAGTTATGCACGTTTACACCATGTAAGTGATGATATTTACAAAGCCCTTTCCACCGACATAAAAGCAAAATATCCAAACAATAGTAAACTGGGGTACGCACAGACACTTTTAAGCTGGGTTCAGACTTTTGATTACAAACGTGCAAAAGAAAAAACAAGTTCAGACTTTACACCACTCCCAGCAATTCTAACCGGAGAAGGCAGCGACTGCGACAGCCGATCTATGCTTGTAAGTTTAATGCTTAATGCTAAAAAGATTCCGTCTGTACTTCTTTTAAGTCCAGCTTACTCGCACGCCATGACAGGAACAGAAATAAAAGCACCTGGGCAGACCTTTGTAAATACAGAAACTAACAAAGAATATTTAATGGGAGAAACAACCGCAAAAGTTACCTGGGGCACAATCGCCCAGGACCACGCAGACAAGACCAAGTGGTTTGCAATTGAACTTGATAATTAGACACGCATAGCGCGGATAAAAAAAAGACGGCTCATACGAACCGTCTTTTTTATTTATTTAAGCCTTCAATAAAAGGTCGTAAACTTCTTTTTCTGTAGCAGCCTGAGTCATTGCCTGTCTAAGGTCGCTCTTCTTAAGTTTTGCACTAAAGTGTGAAATTGTCTTAAGATAGTAGGAATGCTGGTTATAAGCAGCAGCAATCATGAACAAAAGATTTACTTTTTCATCATCAATTGTCTGGAAATCTTCCAAAGGCTTTTTACAAACGCCAACAGCCATTACAAGGTCTGTAACAGAAGAAAGACGAACGTGAGGAATAGCAATTCCACGGCCAATTGCTGTAGACATCAATTCTTCGCGTTTAAGGATTTCTGTTGTAAGTTCCTGTTCGTTTTTAACCTGAGGAGCTGTTGCAAGAACCTGTGCAAGTTCTACAAGAGCGTCATGCTTAGTTGTGTGATTGATAAAAATTACACGCTCAGGAGAAAGTACGTTTCTTACCTGAACCTGAATCTGTGCCTGTTTAGAAGTATCTGAAGAAAGGCGGGCATTTACCCAGTTTTCTACTTCAGATTTCTTAAAGCGCCATACTGTTCCAATTTTACCGGCTGGAATTTCGCCCTTCTGAGCCCAATCATAAACTGTTCTATCTGATACACGAAGATATTTTGCAACTTCTTCAATTGTAAGGATATCGTCTTCCACGACGCGCCCCCTCTATATTCATTTTTATTAAATTCAATTTGAAAACTTTAGAATATTTTGCATACTTTACGCTTTTTTGTCAATGATTTTTAAGTTGAGATAATTACTAAATTATAGTAAATTAATAATATGAATGATACAAAATCTCGTGTTCCACTTTTTATAACTATTGCACTCATTTTTTCTATCGCATATCTGATTTTTGCAGCAAAAAAACTCCCAAAAGAATATCAGTTCCAGCCAATCTGGAAAATCAATATAACAAAACAAATTACAGAATTAAAAGAAGGTCAGAAGCAGCATTACTTCCGTCTTGGAAACAACCTTGGCTATTTTACAGAAGACGGAAACATCACTCTTTACAAAAATTTTCCTCACCTTGCTTCAATTTCTAACGAGTATTTTACCATTTATAATAATTACGCAAAAAACACAACTTTTTACGAAAATAACGGAAGCGCAAAAGGCGTAATCAATTTTGAAGGCCTTCCATACATTGTAGAAAACCGCATTTACGTTATGCTTCCAGGCGGAACTTCATTTATAAAATGCAATACAGACGGTAACGCAGACTGGCATTACGAAGGCATTCTGCCAATCACAGCGTTCAGCTCGCAGGATAAATATACTGCAGTTGGTTTTGCAGACGGTTCAATCAGCATTTTTAATAACGATACAGGAACTGCAGAAATTGAATTCTCTCCAGGCGGAAGTGATTTCCCAGTAATTCTTGGAATTGATATTTCTGACAGCGGAGATTACATTGCAGCCGTTTGTGGTCACAACAAACAGCGCTTTGTACTGGCACATCGCGAAGAAAATCAGCCTAAAATCATTTATCATACTTTTTTAGATACAAAAGGTGCAAATCAGAGCCTTGTTCACTTTTGCAATGACAACAGCCGTGTAATCTATACATTTGAAAAAAATATCGGTATTTATGATTACAAACAGAATCAGAATAATATAATTCCAATTAACTCAAAAATTATTTCTATAAGAGAATCTGACACTTTGATTTTCCTTTTAGGCAAAAACGGCAGTGAATATTCAGTTTATATTCTGGAAAAAACAAATACTCTGGAAGGAAGTTTTAGTTTTAAAGCAGAAACCGCCTTTATTCAGACAGGAAAAAATTCTTTATACGTAGGAAAAGACGATTCGATCTCTAAGATTTCTTTAGAAAGGAAATAAATATGAAAAAATTACTTACAATTGCACTTACATTTTCAGTTTTTTCAAATATTTTTGCATTTGACTGGCCAACAAGCAAGATTGAAGCAGAGAAAATCACCACATATTTTGCCCAGAAAAGTGGAAACAGCATGGGAACCTTTGTTACCCTTAAAGAAACAGAAGAAGTTCTTAGTTCTGACAACGGAAACACACTGATTATTCTAGAAGATTCTAAAGATGATACAGATTTCTTTCCTTCTGCCTTAGGAACTGCTCTTATTGTACGTCATGATGACAATCTGATTTCTGTTTATTCACATCTTAATAAAGACTCTATTAAAACTACAGATTATTCTTACAATATTTCTAAACATGAAGAAATTGCAAAAACAGGAAACTCTGGTTTTGTAAAAGATGAAAACACACTTGAATTCCAGATTGTTGATGTAAAAGAAAAAAAGGCTATTAATCCGCTGCTTTTATTACCACAGCCTGCTCAGTTGCCTCCACTTTCTGTTTCTAACATAATAATCAAAAATAAAAACGGCGTTGCTTACGAAATGCAATATGCAAAAGCATTTATGGCAGGAACTTATAAAATCTACTTTAAGCGAAATGAACTTGCCATGCCATTTAAGACTTCTATTTTGATTAACGGCGAACAGACTGATGAAATTTCTTATACTTCTCTTAATCAGGAAGACGGAAAATGCAACGTTACAGGAAAAAGAAACTATTCCAATGCAGAAATTTATCCTGATGAAAAACTTATGCTTGCCGGTGAAGCAGTTCTTAAACAGGGAAAAGCCACAATTTCTCTAATTTTTACAGACATAAAAGGTAGTTCAAGACAAATAAATTATAACGTTACAGTTCACTAAAAGTGTGATAGAATAAAATCATGGAACATAAAATGATTTTATCGGCTTCCGGATGGCGTAAAGTATTTGCAGCCTCTGGAGCAGAACAGGACAAAACGTTAGAAATTACAAAAGAAAGTACCGCAATTTCTGTTGCAGCAGCAGTTTGTTTTTTTGATTATCTTTCTAATCTTACAGGACTAAGTTCCCCGGTCATCGCTGTGGGAATGGATACCCGCCCTACAGGACCAGCAATCGCAGACGCAGTTTTGCATGCTCTGGTAAAAAAAGGCGCAATCATTCAGTTCTTAGGCGTTTCTTCGGCGCCAGAAATCATGTCTTATGCAAAAAAACTTGACGGATTTATTTATATTTCTGCAAGTCATAATCCGATTGGGCATAACGGAATAAAATTCGGCACAAATGACGGTGGAGTTTTAAATGCCCAGGAAAACGCAAAAGTAACAGAACAGTTTACAAAACTTGTTGCTGACGATGAAAAACTTGCAAAAACTGTAGAAGAAGCATATTCCTGCAGCAGCACACAGTTAAAGCAGGTCTATACCGAAAAAAACAGCGCAAAACACAATTCGCTTAAGGCTTATTTCAATTTTGTAAAGCATACAATTTCCTCCAGCGCAGAAAAAGAAGTTCAGGATAAATTCTTTGACCTTATAAAAACTTCTGCAAAAGAAAAAGCCGTAGGTGTTGTATGTGACTATAACGGAAGTTCAAGAAATTTATGCATTGACCGGGACTTTTTTGCAGAAAACAATATCCACTTTAACAGCATTAATGATTCAGAGATTGTACACGAAATTATTCCAGAATCAGAAAACCTTGTTCACGTTGCAAAACAAATGGAATGGCTTCATTCGCAGGGCTACAAAGAATACATTTTAGGTTATATGCCAGATTGCGACGGCGACCGAGGAAACATTGTTTACTGGGATGAAAAACAGAAAAAAGCAGTAATTCTTAAGGCTCAGGAAGTATTCAGTCTTTCGGTTCTTGCAGAACTTTGCTGGTGCATCTGGAACGACAAAGAAGGAAAAACAAAACCTGCAGTTGCTGTAAACTGCCCTACTTCTATGCGAATAGAAGAAATTGCAGATAAACTTGGCGCAAAGGTATTCCGCGCAGAAGTTGGTGAAGCAAACGTTGTAAATCTTGCACGCGAAAAACGAGAAGAAGGATACACCGTTCCAATTTTGGGTGAAGGCTCTAACGGCGGAACAATTACATATCCTTCCAGCGTGCGCGATCCGTTAAACACAGTTTTTGCACTTTTAAAACTTCTTACGATCCGCGAAGACGGACTTTTTGAACTCTGGTGCAAAAAATCTGGCAATAAATTTAAGCCTGATTACACACTTACAGATATTCTGGAAACTTTGCCAAAATACACAACAACTGGTGTAAGTGAACCACGTGCAGTTTTAAAAGTAAAATCTTTGGATCATTCACAATTAAAGTCTAACTTTCAGGAGGCATTTGAAAAAAGCTGGAAGTCTAAAAAGGCTGAATTACAAAAAAAATACGGAATTACTTCTTACGAAGCAATCATTACTAACGGCACAAAAGAAACCCGTGATGTAAAAAATTATTCTTTGAGTAAAAAAGGTGGATTAAAAATCCTTTTCAAAGATAAATCAGATTCACCATGTGCCTTTATCTGGATGCGTGGAAGCGGTACAGAACCGGTATTCCGCATAATGTGCGACGTAAAAGGAAGCGATAATAATGCCATCAAAGAGGAAAAAGCACTTCTAGAATGGGAAACAGAGCTTTTAAAAGAAGCCGATAAGTAAAAAAACGGGCGGTTCATTTGAACCGCCCTCTCTGTTTAACAATTTATAAAGTCTGGAATATCAGTTTCTAAAAGAAGATTTTCTGCATCAAAGTTTTCAAATACTTCTTTTACGTTCTTAAAGCATTCTATAAGCTTTGGATTAAACTGACCACATTCACCATTTATAATCATCTCGTAAGCCTGAGAAGGTGTAAAGGCATCTTTATAGCAGCGTTCACTTACAAGAGCATCATAAACATCTGCCATGGACACAAGCTGGGCTGCAATAGGAATTTCATCTTCTTTTTTATGCATAGGATAGCCTTTTCCATCCCATCGTTCATGATGATAAAGACAGATTTCATAGCAGATCTTACCGTAATCTTCATCCCAGATA
The DNA here is from genome assembly GCA_024696155.1 of Treponema sp. Classification (GTDB taxonomy): domain Bacteria; phylum Spirochaetota; class Spirochaetia; order Treponematales; family Treponemataceae; genus Treponema_D. The sequence goes on from JAILHD010000035.1 coordinate 77,778, forward strand.
TCAGACATTTCTTTTACAATATCTGCGCCTTTTGTAGTATGAGAAGTCATTATCTCAAATTCTTCCGGTGTAAATCGTCCAGGCTTTAACAAAATTGAATCTGGAATTGCAATCTTTCCAACGTCATGCAATGCACTTGCAGATGCAATAAGCTGTGCCTGCTTTTTTGTCATTCCGCTTTCTGGATAAAGTTTCATATATTCAAGCGCAAGAAGTTGAGTATAGCCTTTTACTCGGTGAATATGCTGGCCGCTTTCCAGGTTTCTTGATTCAACAACTGTACCAAGAATATCAATAATTCTGGCATTATTCTGATGCAGCTCGTATGCCTGACGACGCAAAAGAATATTTGTTTTTTCAAGAATATCTGTCTGGGTATTAAAACGTTCTTCTACCTGCTTGCGGTAATTGTAAAGATCTGTGATATTTTTTATTCGCTGACGTACAATATTTACATTAAAAGGCTTATGAATAAAATCATTTACACCAAACTTTAAAGCTCTGGTTTCAACTTCTACAGTGGCATCGCCGCTTATGATTACAACAGGAATATCAGTCATCCAGTCACGCTCTTTCATAATATTCAGAACGTAAAAACCGTCCACCTCTGGCATAACTAAATCAAGAAGAACTGTTGCAATATTATTTATCTCAGAATTCATGATATTTATTGCCTGGCGTCCGTCTGATGCTGTAAGAATATCATAATCGGAACTAAGCATATCAGAAAGAATATCTCTATTCAGTTCAACATCATCAACAATAAGTACTTTATTTCGCATGCACCACCCCGCTTACATTTCGTCTTTAAATTTCTTTAAGACTTCCATAATTGCCTGATAGTCAGCGCTGACTTTGTTTACAAGTTCAGAAATATCTGATTTAGGAGCTCCATGACGCATTGTATCGCAGAGTTCTGAACCTGAACGAGCAAGTTCTGTAAAGCTCATATTTAATGCAATACCCTTAAGATTGTGAGAAGTTTTAAAACCGTCATCCCAATCCTTATTGGAAATTGCCTTAATCATATCATTAAAATCTGTAAGTTCCATAAATTTTAATAGATATTTTGAAATCAGTTTTTCTGAGCCCAAACGTTCCATTGCATCTTCGTAATCTGAATTTGTCTGTTCGTAAACTTCCTTAATTGTCATAAACTAAATCCCTTTCTATTATATTTTACACCAAGTTATCGATTTTTTTTATAAAAAAAACATCCAAAACGTTAAATAATTTATTCACATTAATTGGTTTAACAATATAAGCGTTCATTCCCTCCTGTTTTGCTTTTTGAAGATCTTCATCAAAGGCATTTGCAGTAACTGCAATAATCGGAATCTGAGACAGCGATAAATCTGGAAGTGCCCTTATAAATCTTGTGGCTTCATAGCCGTTAAGAACAGGCATCTGAATATCCATAAGTACGGCAGAATAATAGCCTGGCACACTAGCCTTTACTTTTTCTACGGCTTCCTGACCATTGCGGGCTTCTTCTACTTTAAAACCAACCTGTTCAAGAATTTCTGTAGAGATTTCGCGGTTAAAATCATTATCATCAGCAAGAAGAAGAATTTTGTCTTTATACATTCTTTTTGATTCGTTAAATTTTGAATCAATTTTAGAACGGTCATGAGTTATAGAAAGGAACTTTTCTTTTTCATACTGTTCCATAGTAATATGATTAAATTTGAGTTTTACGGTTATTTCTGTTCCAACGTCTTCTGCACTATTAAGCTCAATAGTTCCGTTCATGTGCTCTATAAGAGTTTTACAAATGGCAAGTCCAAGCCCTGTTCCTCCAACCTTGTTTTCTACAGATTCCTGACGGCTAAAAGGCTCAAAAACGTGCTTTAAGAAGTCTTTACTCATGCCAATTCCGTTATCTTTCATAACAAACTCATATTCAGAGCTTACAATGCCATCAGAAGATGTAACGGGCTTTTCTGTAACTGTAAGAGAGATTTCGCCGCCCTTCTGGGTATATTTTACAGAGTTTCCAAGAATGTTTATAAGAATCTGAGAAAGATGAAGCTTGTCGCACATTACATAATTATGCACAAGAGAACCTGAATTTACGGTAAAGTTCTGCATTTTTGGCTTAGTCTGAACAGTAAGAATACTTTCAATTTCTCTTAAAATCTCGCATAAATCACATTCAGTTTCTTTTATACTGATTTTTCCACTTTCAATACGGCTGATATCAAGAATCTCATTAATCAAAGAAAGCAGATGATTACTTGCAGTAAGGCTTTTTGAAAGATACTGCTTCATTTTAATTTCGTTATTTGTATTTATAAGCGCAAGATTTATGTAGCCGATAATTGCATTCATTGGAGTACGAATATCGTGACTCATAGAAGAAAGAAAAACTGTTTTGTACTTAGCTTCTGATTCAGCCTTTTTTACACGTTCTTCCATAATTGAAATTGCAATTTTTTCGCGTGTAACTTTAATCATAAAAAGCAGGTAAATCGTATAAACGACTAGCATTATTGCAATAAATTTTGTAGATGTGCTTCTAAAAAGATGAAGGTCGTGGAATATTACGCTGTTTTTTCCAAAAACACAGATAGAAAAGTTTTCTACAGCAAGCGGAATTGAATAAAAATAAAGTTTTTCTCCAAGACTGTGAACTTCAGACGAATAAACTTTATGCTGTTCACTTGTAGAAATAATTTCATCAACCAGATATTTGGGATAAATAAGACGTGTTAAGAAGGCATAAAAATTTCCTGTAAGTCTGGTATAAGTATTTACATACATCTCCCTTGAACCAGGATTAAAAATTATATAATCAGCCTCCCCTTCGTAAATAGGCTCAATACCTTCGTTTGCAAGAAAATCAAGGTCCATTGTGCAGAACATGACACATACAACCCTGCCATCAATAGATACAGGAAAATAATGATCAATTGATGTGACAGAGTCTATAAAACTTGGTTTGATTTCAGAAAAACATTCTCCGCCGGAAGAAAAACGCTGAAAATAATTTGGATCAGAAAGTTTTATAGTTTTTCCTCCGTTTGTTACAATTGTTCCGTCTGGAAGAAGAATATTAATTTCATAAGTATGGGAAGAAAAAGTAAAAGACTTCATAAATTTTAATAAGTCTTCTCTTGTTCTGGTTTTATTAGCGATAATTAGTTCTGCAAAATCCTGAAAAAAAAGTGTCTGATACTGAATATCAGAAGAAATTGCGTTTCCTACTCTTTTTGCAACACTTTCAAGCTTCATAAGACAATTTTTTTCGGTCAATCTATACATGCGAACATAAACAAAGGCTACCAGAATTATAGAAATTATAATAATGGTGATGGTTGCAACAAGAGAGCCCAGTTGTTTTATTTTTTTAGAAAACGCCAGTTTCACAATCTTATATTATATTTTAGCATGAAAGGTAGCAAAATCAATAAAAATCATCTATAATATATATTGATATACAAAATCAATTTTGAGGAGAATATTTGTATGGAACAGTCAGAGATTTTGAAGAGAGCTAAAGCTTATATTGCAGAAGAAAAAGATGTTCGCTTTAGCAAAGAAGTTGAAGAACTTATTGCAAAAGAAGACTACAAAGAACTTGAAGACAGATTTTATCAGACTCTTGAATTTGGAACAGGCGGACTCCGCGGAATTATGGGCGGTGGTACAAACCGCATGAATACACTTGAAATCAACAAGGCTACACAGGGTCTTGCTAACTACGTTCTTAAGGCATTCCCACACGAAGCAAAATCAGGTACTTTGAGTGCAGTTGTTGCTTACGACAGCCGCTTGAACTCAGACGTTTTTGCAGAAGCAACAGCTTTGATTTTTGCTGCAAACGGAATTAAGGCATACCTTTTCTCAAGCCTTCGTCCTACTCCAGAGCTTTCATTTGCTATCCGTCAGCTTGGTGCAAAAACTGGTGTTGTAGTAACAGCATCACATAACCCACGCATGTATAACGGTTACAAGGCATACTGGGACAACGGTGCTCAGGTAATCGAGCCACATGATGTTGGTATTATTGAAGAAGTAAACAAGGTTACAGAAGTTAAAACAATGACACGTGTTCAGGCCATTGCAGAAGAAAAGCTTGTAATCATTGATAAAGAAATTGATGAAAAATTCTGGGCAATGTGTAAGGCACAGCTTTTCCGTCCTGAATTGATTAAAGAAAAGGCAAAGGACATCCGCATTGTTTACACACCACTCCACGGAACAGGTGCTATGCACGTAGAAAAGGTTCTTGGTGATCTTGGACTTAAAGTAATCACAGTTCCAGAGCAGCGTGAACCAGACGGAAACTTCCCAACTGTAGAAAAGCCAAATCCTGAAGAAAAACCAGCTCTTACTCTTGCAGTTGAACTTGCAAAGAAAGAAAAGGCAGACGGTGTAATGGCAACTGACCCGGACTCAGACCGCTTTGGTACAGCTTTCCCAGACAAGGACGGAAACTTTGTCCTTTTGAGCGGAAACCAGATGGGTGCCCTTTTGATGGATTATGTTATCCGCAGCCGCGAAGAATTCGGAAAAATGCCTAAAAATCCTGCAATCATCCGCTCTATCGTAACTTCAAACTTTGGAGACGCAATCTGCAAAAAGCACAACATTGCTCTGATTGAATGTCTTACAGGATTTAAGTGGATTGCTGCTGCAGAAGAAGATTTTGAAAAGGCTGGAACTCACAACTATGTATTCGGCTTAGAAGAGAGCTACGGCTACAAGATTGAAAAAGATGTAATGGATAAAGATGGTGTTTCTGCTGCTGCTATGTGTGCAGAAATGATTCTTTACTGGCGTTCACAGGGTAAATCACTTCTTGAACACCTTGATGATATGTACAAAGAGTACGGCTACTTTGAAGACCGCGCAATTTCTAAGAACTTCCCTGGCTCTTCTGGTGTTGCAACAATGAAAGGCATTATGGCTAAGCTCCGTTCAGAAGGCCTTAAGACTCTGGGTGGCGAAAAGGTTGTTAAAATCCGTGATGTTCAGGAAAGCACAGTATTCGATCCTGCAAACCCTTCAAAGAAGGAAGCAATTACTCTTCCAAAGAGCAACGTACTTCAGTTCTATTTGGAAAGCGGTACAATCGTAAGTGCTCGTCCTTCTGGAACAGAGCCTAAGATTAAGTTCTACATCAATTCTGTAATCCCAGCAGGAGATGGAAGCGATGCATGGCTTAAGGATGCAAAAACTAAGGCTGGCACATTCTGTAACGCAATTGAATCAGACATCAACTCTATTCTTGATGCTGCTTCAAAATAAGGCATTCACCTCTAATGCAGCACTATAACCGAATTTTGCAGGATAACAGACGACTGCTCAAGCTTTTAAACAGCGGAGCAGTTATCACAGCCTTTGATACCGAAACAACTGGCATAAAAGCAGAAGACTGCACAATAATCGAAATTGGTGCTGTAAAATTCAATAAGGATGGAGAGCTTGACCGCTTCTCCACCCTTATTAATCCCAATCTTCCTATTCCACCAATCATTACACAAATTACAAAAATCACAGATCAGATGGTCTGCGGAATGCCCTGTATTAAAGAAGTTTTACCGCGTTTTATTGAATTTATTGGTGATTCAATTTTAATGGGACACAACGTTCAGTTTGATCTTAATTTTTTAAACTCTGAATGTGAAAAAAACGGTCTTCCTTATGTAAGAAATCATGCCCTTGATACCCTGCGCATTTCACGCTGGGCCTACCCAAAAGCAGAAAGACACAAACTTGATTATTTAGCTGATGCTTTAAAAATAAATAAAGGTCACAGTCATCGTGCCTTTGACGATGCTGTAACCTGCAAAGAACTGTTTTTACGAATTCTGTCTGATACAGTTTCTGTGCAAAAAGTCTAATTTCTTGGAGCTGTACGAGGATCCAGCGGCTGACCATTCTGAAATACCATAAACGTAATTCCAGGTTTTCCGCTGATTGGGTCAACACCAGCTGTACCAAGTTCTGAACCGCTTACAGCATAATCACCTTTTTTAACGTTTACGCTGCCAAGCCCTGTGTAGGCATAAATCAAGCCTGTTTTTGACTGAACAAACAGAACCTGACCAAAACCACGGTAAACACCCACATACATTACAGTACCTTCATGAATACACAAAACCTTTTCATTCTGCAAGGCTGTTAGCTGTACGCCTGAAACCTTTCCTTTTACCGAAGTAATTTTTGGATTTTTAACAGGCCATTTTGTATTTGCATCTGAAGATACAGTTGAACCGTAAGTTCTTGTATCCGGGGCTTTATCGTCGAGTCTGATTGTAGTAGTAGGTCCAGAATAATTCTGAGAAGCAGAAATAGCTTCTTGTGTATACTGAGCGCCTCCAGAAATCTTTAATTTCTGTCCAACTTTTATTACAGCATTATTATCAAGATTATTAAGCTGCAAAAGTTCTGGAACCTTCATGCCGTTTTTGCGGGCAATTCCGTAAAGTGTATCGCCTTTCTGAACGGTATAAGTTGAAGTTGAAACATTTGTATTTGCAACTGGCGAAGTTTTCTTATTAGAAGAAGAAAGTGCAGCAGCAGTTCCAATATCAGCTTCTGGAATTACAATTCTTTGTCCAGCTTTTAAAACGTCGTTTTCTGAAAGGTTATTTGCAGTTCTAAGTTCTGCAACTGTAATCTGATTTTTTCTACTAATTGAATATAATGTATCGCCTTTCTGAACAGTATATGTTGTATCGGCAAAAGAAAGTGCAAAAAATGTTATAGCAGTAAAAGTTATTAGTACAAATTTCTTCATAATTAAATTATCGGCATAAAAAAATCTTTTATGAGGTTATATCGTGAAAAAGTTTATAAACATTTATTCCGCTGATTTTTTCATCTTTTGCATAATGGCAGAGCATACCGTTACGACCATTTTTAAGATGAATTGATGTAATTCCGTGCTTTATAGAAATGTCTGCTTCCATAAGTGCTGCAAGGTGATCACAAACACGAACAAGTTTTCCATCCACAGGATTAAGTTCATCCTCGTTGTAAAAATTATTCAGTTCATCCCAAGTGACTTTTTTAACTTTTCTTTTTGAATCCAAAATGCGGTCAGAAAATTCATCACTTGTGTAATAAATCAGTTCATCACGGAAAAAATCTTCCATAAGAGGAACAAGTTCTTTAGAAACAATTTCATCTTCTATCTTTTTTACAATATTTGGAAGACCGTTTGTTGCCTGTTTTACAGGAGAAATAATATCGCGGGTAACAGATTCTGGCAAATCATGAAAGAGTGCACTAAAAAAATTATTGATGATTCGGCGCTTGCACATATGTGGATTTGATTCGCGACCTAAAAGCATTGTCATTATAGCTACATAAAAACAATGGCCTAGAACTGAAGTTGGAGGCACACGCGGGGTCTGATTCCATCGGGTCTGAAAACGAAGCTGTTCAATTTTCATCAAAAAATCAAAAGGCTTCTGGTGAGTCATTATTTTTTGAAGGCCTTCCAGATCTAAAAAAGGCTGAATGTCAGCCTGAAGCTCGGTATAAATCTTTTCTAGGCGCTGCTTTTCATTTACAACGGCAAGCATATCAAGCTCACGCATTGTTGCATATTTGTGGGCGGCATTATAAACACGAAGAGAAACAGTAAGTTCTTCCGGCAGCTTAAAATATCCTGCCTTTTGACCTACGTAGATTGTAAACTTTGAAAATAACTCGTCGTCATTTATAAGAGAGCGGTACTGGTTTAAAACCCACTCGTTAAGACGCATATATTCATCAAGAAATTCACGTTTTAGCATCTGCTGAACAGGTGCTTTTATATCACAAAGGGCAATTTTACGAAGCAAATCAAAAAAAGAAGCATAAATTACCCATTCCCAGTCAATGTAATTGCCCTTGTTTTCTTCGTACTTTCCGATAATGTATGCCAGAACCATTTTTTCGGCAGCCTTATCCATTTCTACCATATCAAAAGGGCGGATAAGGTCGTTCCAGCGCTGAATAGAAAAGCCCTCAAAAATACGAAGAGAAAGTTTTTTGTCCATTATTTACTCAAGCCCTTTTTTGCATCGGCATCCATTCTGTCTTTCCAGACAACAGCCTTTTTCTTTGCCTCTTCGGCAGGCTCGGCATCACCAATTGCAATATAAAGTTTTCTAAGTGCCAGAAGATATCTGATTGCATTGCGCATGTCATCTACACGACGGGTAGAAAGTTCGTATTTGTCGCGGTAGGCATCGGCAGAATCAGAAAGCATTTTTGTAATCATTCTGATATAGAAAACTGTAGTTTCATAGTTTGTAGAAGAAGGATCAAAATAATCTTTTGTAGCAGACTTCATATCAATAAGGTTTTTTGCAACTGTTGCAAAACGACCTTCAATTTCTACAAAAGTCCATCGCCATTTAGAATTATCACCAAAAGCGTCGCGCAAAAGTGTAATTGCAAGGCCAAGCTTACGAATAATTGTATAACGGCGAGCAAGACTAAGATTCATAATGCGTTCATGCTTAGGCACAAGATCTGAATACGGAATATCTATAGTTGGTGTAACAATTTCTTCAAGATAAATGATTGCCTTATAAATCATCTTGCGGGCATCGTTCAAGGCATCATTATTTTTTACTTCCATTACTTTTACAGAAAGAGCATTTTCTGCCATATAAAGAGAAGCAATATAAATCATATCTTCGCACAAAAGGACTTTTTTGTTTTCAAAATCCATATCACCTTCGTGCATACCGTTGAGCATAGTCTTTTCTTTTTCCAGCATCTGATTGATTTTTTCTTTGTATGGAGTAATAGTTTCTGTAAAGTGAAGACGGCGTTCATCTGAAATTTTTGCCATTAAAATCCCCCGCTAAATTTATTAAGCATAGAGCGAGCATGTTCCAGAGACTGTTCTGTCTGGGCATCACCGGAAAGCATACGGGCAATTTCATGAACTCTTTCTTCGCCCTCAATAGGATGAACATTAGATGATGTAATTTCTCCGGACACACTTTTTTCTATCTTAATCTGATTATCGGCATAAACTGCGATGCTCGCTAGATGTGTAATACAGAAAATTTGACGGTTTTTAGAAAGATTTTTGATATGATTTCCTACAGCAACAGCAACTTCGCCACCAATTCCTGTATCAATTTCATCAAAAATAAGAGTTTCAACGTTATCTGCCTGACTTTCGGCAAAAATAGTTTTAAGGGCAAGCATTACGCGGGAAAGTTCACCACCAGAGGCAATTTTTGCAAGCGGCTGCAAAGGATTTCCAGGGTTAGCGCTAATCATAAACTCAATGTCGTCTTTACCATATGGACCGCATTTCTGTTCAACAGCAGTGCCCTCTTTTGACTTAATTGAAACACCAAAACGTGTACCGCTCATTCCAAGATTTGCAAGGATTGCATCAGTTTCTTTTTCCAATGTTTTTGCAGCCTGAGCACGTGCAGCAGAAAGTTTTTCTGCACGAACAAGAACTTCTTTTTCCAGAGTTTTAATCTCTGCTTCCAGCTGTGATTTTTTGTCGTTTCCGCTTTCGTTTTCTTCTATAAAGCGGTTTGCCTCTTCGTAAAAATTCAAAACTTCAGAAAGAGGAGCGTTTACAGACGATGCATATTTTTTCTTAAGGTTATAAATAGCAGAAAGTCTATCCTGAACTTCCTGTAAACGAGCCGGGTCAAAAACAAGCTTTGACTGATAAGAAGAAAACTCATCAGACAAATCAGAAAGTTCATAGAATGCAGATTCAACACGGGCACTAAGTTTTTCTAAAGATTTATCCATCTCTGCCACGTACGCACTGCTTCTCATAAGCTTTTTAAGAGCTCCTGTAACGCCTTCGTCACTTCCAGAAAGAAGCTGATTTATGCCTTCTACCTCTGAATAGATTTTTTCAAAACCTGAAAGTCTTGCCTCTTCTTCTTCAAGCGCAACATCTTCGTCTTTTTTAAGCTTAAGATCTCCAATTTCCTGAACAGCAAAAGTCATCATATCAAGTTTTCTAAGACGTTCACTTTCGCTCATAGAATATTCAGAAAGCGACTTGCGTTTAGCAACAAGAGCTGCATATATTTTTGTAAATTCTTCTACATCGGCTGTAATTCCGGCACGAGCATCAAGGAATTTTCTGTGTTCAGAAATTTTCATCAAAGACTGATGCTCATGCTGACCGTGAATATCAATTAAAAAGGCAGAAAGCTGTGCTAAATCAGTTCTGGTAACAGGAGTATCGTTTATCCAGCCGCCAGATTTTCCGTTGGCACGAATAAAACGACGTAAAAGAACGCGGTTATTTTCAACTTCAATACCATGTTTAAAAAGCCATTCATAGGCAGTTCGAGGTTCGTATTCATCATCTGCCTGAATAAGAGCCTGAACTTCTGAAGTTACAGGCTTTCCGTTCAGAACAAAGGTTGCACTAACATTGGCCTCATTTTTACCAGCGCGAATCTGACCAACATCAGCTTTTCCACCAAGCAAAAATGAAATGGCACCTATCAAAATAGATTTACCGGCACCAGTTTCTCCGGAAAGTACCGTAAACCCTTTGTTAAATTCAATATAATCAGAATCGATGAGGGCAAAATCTTTTATTGTCAAATCTTCAAGCATGAGGTCCTCCCGACCAGTTTAATTTAGAGCGCAATGCAGAATAGAATTTTTCTGAAGTACAGTTTACAAGTCTAACTTTCTGATCCAGTTTTCTGATTAAAACTGTGTCTCCAACGCTTAATTCTACAGGTTTAGAACCATCGAGTCTAAGATTTATTCCGTCTGCGCGGCTTTCTGCAATACTAATAGAAACAACTCCATCCTGATTCAAAACAATCGGACGAGAAGAAAGCGAAAACGAATTAATCGGAGTCATTACAAAAGCTTCCAGAGAAGGATCCAAAATTGGTCCCCCGGCCGCTGCAGAATATGCAGTTGAACCTGTAGGAGTGCTTACAATAAGACCGTCGCCTTTAATCTTACATAAAAGCTGCATTTCGTAGTAAACATCAAGGGAAATTGTTGTAGCTGCAGAACGTGCAGAAAGTACAACATCATTAAGCGCATTTCCGCAGTAGATTTCTTCATCATTATGAATGACGCGAACATTTGCCATACTGCGCTGAATGATTTTTGATTTTCCTTCCAGGAATGCTTCTAGTTCCTCTTTCCACTCTTTTGGCTGAATAGATGCAATAAAACCAAACTGACCAAAATTAACAGGAAAAATTGGAATATTGTATTTTACACAATTACGGGCGGCAAACAGAACAGTTCCATCACCGCCAAGTGTAATAACCAGATCGTAATCTTTAATTGACGAATCATGACAAAATCCGTCAAAATTAAAAAAATCAGTGTGTATTTTTTTTGTATTGAGAAAAGCAGAAATTTGTGCGGCTAATTCCTTAGAATCAGATTTTCCGACGTTTACAATAATAAGAACTTTTTTCATTCAGTTTTTCTCATAAAAACAATAAAAATTACGGTAAAGCGCTTAAAACTTTTACAATTTTTGCACTTTCAGAATGTGTAAGACGCGGATACAAAGGCACGTGAATACAACATAAAGAAAGAGTCTTTGCATGAATACAAGATTCAGAAAGTTCTTCTTTGCATGCAATCACTGACTTTTCAAAGGCAAGCTGAACTTCAATGTCTTTTTTTCCGGCAAACTGCTTTACATCCTTAAAAGAACTTGAAAGCACAAGCGGGAAGCTGCACATTGTAGAACCATCTTCCATCTCTCGTGCAAAAGTTTTATGACGTCCAATCATACAAGCCTGATGGAACATTCCAAAAAGCTCTTTACGGGTCTTTTCATTACGCGCATATTCTTTTACCTGAACCCAGGCAAGGGCACAGTTAATATCAGGAAGCAAATCTGTATCTGCGGCTTCGTCTGTAAATTTCTTAAGGACAATCCATTCACGTCGTCCAGGCGCCATAAGAACAGCACCACCACCTGCAGTAAGAACATTGCGCTCTTCAAGACCTAAAATAGTGTATACACCAAAGGTTCCAGCCTTTTTAGAGTCTTCGGTAGGGTTACCGTTTTCATCTTTTACCTTTACACTTGCACCTGCACTCTGAGAAATATCTTCAATAAAAGGAACTCCCAAAGTTGCAATTGCGTCAAAATCAGGTAAAATTCCTTCTGTTTCGTGCAAAATAAGAAGTTTTCCGCCTTCTTCCATGCCCTTCTGAACAATAGCAGAAGAAACAAGTCCTGTAGCTTCTTCTACATCAAGAACAAGCGGACTGTAGCCCAGTTCCTCAATGGCCTTATACTGCCACAAAGGAGCAAGAGCAGAAATCATAATTTTTGAACCTTTTTCCAAGTCAAGAGCGAGCAATGCATATTTTAAAGCAATTGCAGGACTTCTCAACGCCACACAACCGTCACATTTAATAAATTCTTTTACCTGCTGGATAAGTCTTGTGTTTAATTCACCAGGACCGATTTTTTCATCTACCATGCAGGTAAGCACGGCATCCATTTCTTTTCGTCGAATAGTAGTAGAGTATGTCTGTATCATTATTGCATTTCGATAATTTTTTGTAGTTCTTTTGCGTTAAAGAGTTTTCTGATATTAAGCATAATCAGATAGCCTTGTTCCTGACGGATTACACCTTCAATGTATTCCGATCCAATTCCACTAAGCATCTGAGGAGGCTCTTTTACATCCTCTGCTTTTACAGTAACAACTCTTTCTACTTTATCAATAATGATACCAATCTGACTTCCTTCGATATTCAGAATGATAAATCCGCCATCATTAACATCAGAATCTTCAGCCACAACTGTATTCTGAATCTTAAAACGTTTGTGCAAATCAATAATAGGAATGATTTCTCCACGAAGATTGATAATTCCTTCAACATAATAAGGAGCATTAGGTATAAAGCGAACATTCTGGAGCTTTACGATTTCTTTTACATCCATGATGTTTACACCGTACAATTCTTCCCCAAGATGGAAAGTAACCAATTGAAACTGTGATTCAAGATCAGCCATATTGTCTCCTGTGTAATTCCGCCGTTTAAAGCGTATATATTCTATATTATTATAATACTCCCAAATATCATGTTTTGCAATGCAAGTTTTTATTGTTTTTACTGCACCTCCTTTATTTTTGTATAATACTAATCAACCGCAAAAAGCGTCATAGCGTAAACCTTCTCTATTGTTGTATTTGTTTTTATGATAGAAGCACAAGTTTCAATCGTAGAGCCGGTTGTACAAACATCATCTATAATACAAACCTTTTGTGGAAGTTGATCTGGAATTTTATTAGAAAAAATATAAGCAGATTGAATTGAATTAAGTCTTTCTTCCCTGTTCAGTTTTTTCTGTTGAATAACAGAAGTTCGTTCCAGAAGATTTAAAACCTTAAAACCATACTTAAAATTTAAGATTTTGCTTAGTTCATCAATCTGATCCCAGCCGTTTGTTTTGATTTTTCCAGGGCGAGGCGGAACGGGAACAATATAGTCAACATTGATTTCTTTTAAGGCCTTAGCCATTATCTTTGCAAAAAAGAAGGATAAAGAGCGGATTCCCTGTATTTTCCATAAAAACAAAAGTTCTTTGTTCCAAAGGCGATAAGAAAATAATGGAAGCATTTTATCTGTACTTTTCAGGACGGGCTTTTCGCGGCATTCCATACAAAGTTCACTTTCAGAAATCAATTCTTTTCCGCAGCATTTACAGCTTTTAACCCCTAGAAAGTTTCTGGTTAAAAACTGGGTACGGCAGTCTTTACAAAGAGGAATTATATATGAAGGATTTCCACAGATAACGCATCCTTCGCCGCCAGAAATCAAACTGTAAAAAAATCTTAGAATACTAAGACTCAGGGTTTTAAACTGAAAGAATAAATTTTCCACATATATAATATATCCGCCATAGGCAGATTTTCGGAAATAAAATGAAAAAAATCTTAAAAATTACAAGCCAGAAAGTTCTTTCTTCCATCGGGAAATTGTCTGAAGTGCGTTCATTGGCGTCATATTATCTAAATCTACAGAAAGAATTTCAGAAATTATGATTTCTTCATCGCTAAACAGCCCTGGAGTTACAGCAGGCTTTTGAGCGAGTTCTGCAGGCACTTGATTTTCGCTCTGAACGGCATTTGTATTATCACTTTCATCCAAAAGCAGAGGCTTTTCTGCCGCTGCATTCTGAATATGAGTAAGAATTGTTTTTGCGCGGTCAATTACAGTTTTTGGAATTCCTGCAAGGTCTGCAACGTGAATACCATAAGAGTTTTCTGTAACGCCTTCCTTAATTTTTCTAAGGAAAACTACACTTCCCTGCTGCTCACTAACGTCCATGCACAAAAACTTAAGGTTCGGGTGTTCCATGCGGGAAAGTTCATGATAGTGAGTTGCAAAGAAAGTCTTACACTTGATTGTGTCCAAAAGGTATTCTGAAACAGCACGTGCAATTGCAAGTCCGTCTTCTGTAGAAGTTCCACGACCAACTTCATCCATAATTACAAGAGAACGTTTTGTTGCTGCATGAAGAATATTTGCAGTTTCTGTCATTTCTACAAGGAAGGTTGATTCACCTTTTGCAAGGTTATCGGAAGCTCCAACACGGCAGAAAATACGGTCTACAATTCCAAGATGAGCCTTCTCTGCAGGAATATAAGATCCTGTCTGAGCAAGAAGTGCTATAAGTGCATTCTGCCGCAAATATGTAGATTTACCCGCCATGTTAGGACCTGTAATCAAGTCAAATGAAGGAACAGAATCATCATCGCTGGAAATAAGGCTGTCGTTAGGCACAAACTCACCACTTGGAAGATGATTTTCTACAACAGGATGGCGGCCAGCTTTAATTTCAAACATGCACGACTCGTCCATTTCCGGGCGAATCCATTTATGAGCAATTGCAGCCTGAGCAAAAGAGGCAGTAACATCAGTATTTGCAATTTCATCTGCAATGCGTAAAAGATATTCTATATATTGAGCAAGAGTTCGGCGAACTTCTATAAAAAGGTCGCGTTCCAGTTCCAGAATTCTGGTAGAAGATTCATTAAGCTGCTGTTCAAGTTCCTGAAGGCGGTTTGTAGTATAACGGTCGCCGTTTACAAGTGCTCGACGCATAATAAAATGCGAAGGAACAGAAGAAAGCTTTCCTTTACTAACTTCTATAAAGTATCCCGAGGCATTATTGTATTTTATTTTAAGCGTAGAAATGCCGGTAGCATCACGCTCTTCTTCTTCATATTCAGATAATACAAGATTAAAATTATCATGAATCTGTCTCCAGTGATCCAGTTCTTCTGACCAGCCAAGATTAATAATTCCACCCTCTGTAAGAGAGGTTGCAGGATTATCGAGGATTGAGTTTTTAATAAGCTCGCAGATTTTATAAGAATCATCAGATGAAACAAAAGAAAAATCATACTGACCAAGATACTCTTTAATCTTACACCACGATTCAAGACTTAGACGAAGAGCCTGCAGATCTTTTGCATGTGCCTTCTCCATTGCAATACGCCCTGCAAGGCGTTCTACATCAAGAATCTGAGACAAATCAGCTTTAACTTTTTCTAAAAGCTGGCGGTTTTCTACAAAATTAGAAACTCTATTCTGACGGTCTTCTATCTGGCGCAGATTTGTAAGCGGGAACAAAAGCCAGTTGCGTAAAAGACGACTGCCCATTGCAGTTTTTGTAAAATCTACACATTCCATAAGACTGAACTGACTGGTGCCGTCACGCATATTTTCTGTAATTTCAAGATTACGGCGCGAAGAATCATCCATCATAAGGAATTCAGAATCCTGATATAGTCTTATGGAATTTACATGCGGAATAGAAGCGTTTGTTGTCTTTTCAAGATAATCAAGAAGGAAGCCGGCCGGTACAATTTCACAAGCGCCGTCTTCAAGACCAAAGGCCTTTAAGTTTGCAGTTTTAAACTGAGCAGTCAGTTTTTTATAGGAAAGGTCGTAATTAAAATCCCAGTCTGGGTAATAAGAAACTGCAATATTGGTATTTGCATTTAAAACAGCCTGAATATCTGGGTTTGTCTTTAAAGAAAGAGGCAGTAAAAGTTCACGAGGAGCAGCTCGGTTGAGTTCCTTAGAAAAATTTTCTGCCATCTTGTTAGCAGGCCAGGAAGTTGCTCTAAAAGAAGAAGTTGTTACATCAATAAAAGCAAAACCCGTACGAGCTTTTGAAATACAAAGCGCTGCTAGATAACTTGCCTTAAAACCGTCAAGATATTCAGCTTCTACAGCAGTTCCTGGAGTTATGATTTCTACAACTTTACGTTCAGCAATCCCCTTTCCACCTTTAGGGATTTCTCCAACCTGCTCACATATTACGATTTTTTTTCCAAGGCGAAGTAAACGTGCAATATAAATCTTTGCAGCATGGTAAGGAATACCACACATAGGCTGATTCGCACGATGAGTCAATGTTAAATTCAAAAGACGCGATACTTCAACCGCGTCAGCATCAAACATTTCGTAGAAGTCGCCTAATCTAAAAAAGACGACTTCGTTCTGATATTTTGCTTTTATATCCCGATACTGAACCATCATCGGGGTAAGAGTTTCTGAATTATCCAAAGCCATTAGTTTAGACCAAGTTCAGAAATAACCTGCTGTGTAATATCAACAGAAGATGAGTACCACAAAATTGCATTAGCGTCCTGAAGACTAAGAATCATACTGTAACCGCCGCTTTCTGCAATTTTAGAAAGTGTATTGTAAAGCTTTTTGTAAAATTCATCTGAGCTTTTTAGAGATTTCTGAAGACTTTCAAGCTCTACATTTTTTGCATTAGTATATTCTGTAAGATAATCTTTCTTTTTTGTAATTTCTGATTCAGTGCGAAGAGCCATAGACTCGTTACCTGAATTTTCATATTCAAGTTTCTTTTCCTGAAGGTTTCTTAGTTCATCAGTTCTTTTATTAATTTCTGCCTGAAATTCAGCCTTCTTCTTTTCGTAATTACGGATTGGAGCTGAATTTCTAAAATATGCGTTATAAACCTTTGCAGTATCAACAACACCAAATCGTGTAATCTGCTGAGAAAAAGCGCCTGAACTGCAAATTACACCAAAAACAAGTGCAAGAATTACAAATTTTATATTCTTCATTTCATACCTGCCTTAAAACATTTTATACAAGTTTTATTTTAGCGGTTTGTAATATTAAATGAAAGTACAAACTGGAAGTCTGTAAAACTTGAACGTGTACTATCATTATTTCTTGCCCAGTCAGAAGCCTTAACTGGCTGCCAGTCGCTGTTCAACTTGTACTTCCATGCAAACAAAAGATGCAATGGGAACTGAGGAAGAAGGAAGCGGATTCCAGGTCCATAACTGAAGTAGAAATCATCAATGCTAAGATTCTGCATATCGTTCATTGAGTTTTTAACAGCTGCAGCATCATAGAAGAAGTCTACACCGATAATATTTGGAACAATCGGCATACGAAGTTCAAGACGGTTACTGAGCATTGCCTGTCCCTTTGCAACCTTATAGGCTTCTGTCCATCCGCGTCCGTTGAACATACCGTCAATGTAAACCTTGTTAGAGTCGGAAACCATATCATTATTAACAGGGAACAAAACTGTAAAGCCAGTGTATGCGGCTAATACAAGTTTGAGAGACCAGTTTTCTGCCACGTGCCAGTCAAGAAGTTTTAAATATCCTTCAAGTTTTGTATCACTGCGAAGGAAGAATTCTTTTTCAAGTTCTGGAATAAGTCCGTACCATGTATATTTCTGACTTGCAAACCAACCTTTTGTAGGGTCGTAGTTAATATCACGGTTATCTACAGAACCACTAATCCATACACCGTTTAAGATACCCCAGCGGTTAGCATATTTTGAAAGTCCCTGATCAATAGGAACATAAATATTTTCATCAAAAATATAGTTTGTTACGCTGTTTGTAAGACCTGTTCCCAAAGAAAGGATTGCGTAGTCATATGCCCAGCGGCGTCCAAATGCAGTAGAAAGAGAAATTGCATAGCCTTCGTACTTTGTATAATAATAGCGCTGAGTCAAATCTCCGCCAGGAAGCCACTGGTTTGTAAGCACATAGGCATTTTTACGGCTGAAAGACAAAGATTCAGAGAAAGAAATTGGTAATGAACCAATCCAGCTCTGAGAATATCCAAGATCAACAGACTGTTCAGAAGTAGAAACAGTTGTACCTGCCGAAATTGTTTTACCTTCACCAAAGAGGTTAGAGTTTTCTACCTTTACAAAAAGTGAAATTGGAATTGGATTGTCCGGGTCAGATGAACCTGAGAAGGTCATACCAAACTGCAAAGAAGTTGTAGACTGTTCTTCTACAGAGAAAACAAGGTCAACAAGATCCTGTTCACTACCCTGCTGAGGCTCTGGTACAACGCTAGAGAAGTACTGAAGGTTCATAAGGTTACGAAGACCAGAAATAATCTTATCGCGGCTAAAAATGTCACCAGGTTCAATAGGGATTTCACGACGGATTACAAAATCCTTAGTCTTAGAGTTTCCCTTAATAATTACGTTTTCAATATGAGCACGAGGGCCCTCTACAATTGTTACATCGTAAGAAATCTCATGAGTTTCTGCATCTTTAGAAGGCACAGGATAGAACTGATTAGACATGTAACCGTTTTCGTAGTACTTTCCTGTAATGCCAGAAAGAATTTCCTGGAATTTTACTTCGTTATAAGTAGCACCAGGCTTTAATTTTGGCATTTTTACAAGTTCATCATAAGAAAAAACTTCGTTACCGTTCAGACGCAAACCTGTATAAGTATACTGGCTTCCTTCCTGCAAATAGAACAAAATAGAAAGTTCATTACGCTGCTTTTTTTCATTAAAGGCTTCTTCAATCTGAACATCAAGAACAGACATATCAACATAGCCGCGTTCTTTATAGAAGTTCATAAGAGCCTGCTTGTCCTGCTCAAGGGCAGCCTGCTGGAAGGCACCATCTTTAAATGCGCCTGCTTCTTTTAATGAAAGTTTTGATTTAAGTTTACGTTCAGAAGCGATTGTATTTCCTGCAAAATTAATATTGCGGATTACGGTACTTGCACCTTCTTCAATTTTATAAGTTACGATTACTCCATTTTCTGATTCTTCTACAGTATGAGAAACTTTAGAAGTTGTATAACCTTTCTGAATGTAGTAATTGCGGATTGTGCGTTCATCAACTAAAACTTTTGATTCAACATAAACGTCGCTGGCTTTAATTTTAATCTGCTCGCGAAGTTCACCATTACGGATTTTTCGGTTTCCTACAAAAGTAACAGATTTAATGATAGGACGTTCACTTACTTTAAAAACAAGCAGAACATCATTATTGCTTTTTGAAGCGTGTTTAGCATACGGCTCGATTTCTTCAAATAAATCAAGGGCATAAAGCTTATCGAGCATTTCGTTATAGATTTCGTCTGAAAAGCCCTGACCTATGTAAGAACTTACTACACCAGTAAGTTCAGATTTTTTTACATTTTTAAGACCATCAAAATCAACTTTTGTAATCGGCTGATTCCAGAACCACTCTCCATCATCTGAATCCTGTGCAAAAACAAAGCCGACACAAACGAATAAAGAAACGAAGATTGCTGCTAACTTACGGCGCATATACTTATCCCCTACCATAACATTTTACTTTTCTATTTTTTATAAAGCAAAAAATCAGAACTGAAACTTCCATGAAAGCGTTAATGCGCTTGATGGTGTATAGTGCTGATTCATCAATGCTTTTATGTCTGGAGAAACGCTCCATCGGATATTTACGAAAGGCGACTCCAGTTCCAGACCAAACTCTGGCTGAAAGTTTAAATTTAAGCTGTTGGATGCGGTCAATTCATCATAAGATTGAACAGTTTCATCAAGTGCAAGATGGAACATAGTATCAAAATATAACGAGCTTCCAAGGTACTTACCCATATAAACAGTTGAATTATCCAAAAGGTTACCGATTGTGAAAACCTCTTTTGAAGAAGATGAATTTCTTCTTACACCATAATTCAATGTATTCTGCAGCACGTTAGTTCGCACTGAAAATATATCAAAATTCAGAACTTCTCGCAACGAATTTTCAACCTTGCGTCCTACAGAAGACTGAATAGCATAGTCACCTGCGGCAAAAAGTAAACTTGCACCGCTAAGAGTGTTATCTCCGCTGGAGTCAGCAATGATAATCTGGCCAAGAAGTTTACGAATCTCGTTTTCTGACTTTGCAGGTTCGGCACTAAAGCGTGGAGCAAGGTCTCTTAACTGCTGATTTTCTACACTCATAGAAATCTTAACACTTTTTCCGTTTTCATCACGTTCACGGGTTTCTGCATTAAGTGTTACAACAGGATTCAGCAAATCATCCTGATTAAACTTGATTCTTCCGCGTTTTATATAGAAGCTTCTATTTAAATATGCAATATCACCAGTGCGGACCCCTACATTTCCATCAACAACATAGGCTTCATCATAAGTATCTACGTTTACACCAAGCCTTGAATTTGGAACAAGTACCGCACGCAAAATTGGATCCAGAATAAAGGTTGCATGATTTCCAAGCTGAATATCAAGATCAGTCCGGAAGTTCATTTTTGATTTATTTACAGTTGTACTGTTTGTGATTTTCTGAACATCTGCAGAAAAACTTGTATTTTCGCCAATGATTTTTCCGCCAATATCCATAATTCCGTTTTCGTACATCAAATCAAGATCGATATTTACATCACTTTTTACAAGGAATTTTTTAGTTTTAAGCTTACCAGGGAACTTTTCATCCCCAATTGACTTAAGTTTTGCTTCCATATGATCAAAAGAAAAACGGTTTAAGAAGATTGTTGCACTTCCCAGTAGTTTTTCTGTCTTTTTAATAGAAAAAATTGTTTCTTCTATGCGGATTTCACCGTTATCAATTGTAATTGGCGTATATGGTGCCTGAAGTTTTTGAGGAGAAATTAAACTGAATACAAGCTGAGGCTCATCAATAGAAAGATTTCCTTTAATATCAGGCTCTTTTGAAGTTCCCTGAATACTTGCAAAACCTGAAAGTTTACCGCCATTCATAATAAAGAGGTTATCGAAATTAAAATATGAAAAGGCCCTCTCAAGATCAAAATCTACATCAGTAATATTAATGTCTAATTTACTGCCCGTTGTTCCAAAAACTTTTAATTTTGCAAAGGCATTATTATCAAAAGTTACTTCCAGGAAGTGATCATTTGTAAGGCTTCCATAAATTCCAGCATTTTCAGAAGTAAAGAAATTTATGTTTCCTTCTGAATACATAAGGCTTGCGGTAAGTCCAAACTGTTTTTTTACAAAGTCTCCCTGAATAGAAGGAAGAGAAAGCGTTAACATAAAGGTATCTGGGAAGAACTTACCTTCTGGAATTGTAGAATTATTAAATTCAAGTTTAAACGGTGTTTTTATACTCTTTTTTGTAACATACGACAAAAGATTTCCGTGAGCAGAACCTGTCATAGTTTCTAAAGAAAAATCAGAAACAATATCTGTAATTTCTGTATTTCCTTTATAAATATTCAAAGTTTGTACAGAAAGATTTCTGTCTTCAAGAACTGCAGAACCCGTCATTTTTGTAACATTTCCGCTAGTTGCAAGCGAAAGTTCATCAAGATTCAGTGTTACATAAGGGTGCATAAGAGTTCCTGTTGCATACAAAGAGCCCGAAACATAATTATTCTCGCCTTTTGCAACGGTAAAGTGATTAAGATTAAAATTAACCAGCTGAGTCTGAAGATTCATGTAAATGTCATTTTTTAATGTTTCTAAAGAAAATTTCTTTGCAAGAGGATTTGTTGCATTCAGTTCCAGATGGATTTTTTCATCGGAGTATGAATTATTTAGGGTTGTATTTATATTAAGCACATTAAAAATGCCGTCATTTACATCAAAGGCAAGGTCTGCGTCACCTGCAAAAGAAGAATAAATATCTGAATAGCCAAGATTATCAAGATGAGCACCGTATTTTGTAATGCTTCCTGTAAACACAACCTTTGGAGTAACAGTATATGTTGCACTGGCAGCCTCAAATTCAAAAAGACTTACAAGAATTTCAGGGCCTTCCTGTTTTGTATAATTAAAATTCGAGCGTGTAGAAACAACAGCCGTCATCTGATCATAAATTAAAGGAAGATTTTCGCACATCAAAGAGCCAGAAAGTCTTGAGTTCGGATAAAAATTAAGATTAATCTGCGAATTATAATCTCCGCTTATAGAAATAAAATCTTTTCTGATATTGCCAGAAAAATGATACGGAATAGATGAACTTGACATATCTGCTGTAAAAAAGAATTCATCATCATCTTTGTTGCGGTCAAGAGTTCCGCTGGCTTCAAAATTGATTTTTCCAAAAACGGCACTGATTTTATTAAGTTGAAGAGACTGTTCGTTTCCACCAAAAGAAAGAAGAACAGTCTGATTTTCTTTTTCGATATTTGCAGCAATTATATAAGGTACATTATAAGAAAGCGACTTAAGGTCTGTAGAAAGATAGATATCTCCAGAAAGCAAAACTGATGAAATGGATTTTGCAATGCCTTCTACCGACGCACCACTCTTTTGTGGCAAAGCCTGCGCTGCAAAGAGCACAAGGCTGTCTGCAAAAACACTCTGCAAGTTCAGGTTCAATTCAGCATATTTTTGAGAAGGCAGTATGTTACCGTCAGCTTTTATAAGTCCCGCATCGCCAAAATCTGTATGAGAAAAATCAGAGGCTTCAAAATTGTAGTAAAGAGAATCGTTCAGAGGAATAAGTTTAAACTGTAAGGCAGAAAGTGATTTTTCTCCAACAAAAAGCTGAGGAGAAAAGGCTTCAAAACCTTTATCCAGCGGGTCAATGTACAACTCTGTAGAAATTGACTTTCCGTTTGAAAGAACAAGATAAGGGAGGTCAAAAACGCCGTTCAGACGATAATCTTTAAATGCATAATCAAAATGCATAGAAGAAAGAACATTCTTGCCTTTTGCACTGAATTTAGACATTTCAAGATGCTGTTCATCGCCAAACAAAGAAAAGTCAACAAGGGCACCGCCAGCAAAAACTGCATCTGGAACAAAAAAAGAAGTATCAGAAATATAATCAATTGACTTATCAGAAAGATTAAATCTGATGATTGAATCTGTATTCACGCGCAAATCCTGAAGGCGTTTAAGCGTCTTTCTATTTGCGGCAGAGTTTAAAATCTGAACAGGCATAAAATCTTTAGACTTAAGCTGAATATTTAAATCTTTTGTATTCAGATTAAGGTCTGCACCAAAAGAAACAGGATTTTCGCTCTGAATTAAATTAATTCCAGCCACATCATTTTCATAATCAGCACGGAAGTTCAATTTTTTAATTGTATACAAACCGTTTGTGATGTTTGAGAGTTTTACAGTAACATAAGAATTATCACCGTTTGGGAAAATTGCCCCTACAAAACCTGCATTCATCGTAACTTTCTGATTCAGTTTTGCAATTTCCACACGGACTTTTGATTCAATATTAAAATTAACACCGTTTTTAAGGCTGTTTGGAGAAAAATCAAAATTATGGAGTTTTACGATGGCTTTTACGCCGTTTTCATCATAGTTAAGGCTGATGTTTTTTAAGCGGACATTTTTTGGAATCAGCTGATTAAAGGCTTCAAAATCAAAACCATCTGATGAGTTTGAAAGATTTTTTCTGACAGATTTTTTTTCTGATGTCTTTTGTAAATGAGTTTTTAGAATAAGAATTTCGTCCAGATCAAGTTCAATACCGTCAATTACAAAGTTTGTAAAACCGTCAGAAAAATCACGTTTTAAGAGATTAAATAATTTGTAATCAATGTTTGTTTTATTAATCGCAAGAATTACATTGTTATTATCATCTGTGAATTTAATTTTCTTAAGAGAAATTGTAGAAAGAATAGAAGGCGAAAGACTTTCGTAAGAAAAATGAAGGCCGGTTCGTTCGTAAAGTTCTGAGGAAAGGTTATTTACTATAGCTTCTGCCGCAGACACAATTCTTCTGTGAAGAGGAAGTATCAGACTTACTCCAAGCACAAAGAGAAGAATAAATATGAAGCTGCGTATTTTTAAAACAGTTACCTTCATCGTTAATATTATCGGAAAAGATTAGATGAATCTGTATTATAGTAAATTTTTGAATTTTAATTTATACTTATTATATGTTATTAAAAAAATTCATAGTGTTTGAAGGCATCGACGGGGCGGGGACTTCAACACAAATAAAAAAGTTATGTTCAAGAGATTCAAAAAAGTTTATTGCAACTGCAGAGCCAACTGATCGAGCTACAGGCCGTTTTTTGCGTCAGATGCTAGCTGGTGATTTTTCGGTTGATGAAAGAACAAGCGCCTATCTTTTTGCGGCAGACCGTTGTGAACATCTTTACGGAGATGGCGGAGTTGAAGAGCTTTTAAAAGCCGGAAGAATCGTTGTAAGTGACCGTTATTTTTTTTCAAGCCTTGCATATCAGAGTGCAACCTGCGGAAAAGAAATTCCACGTCTGGTAAACTCACCTTTTCCACTTCCAGAGGTTTTATTTTATTTTGAAATAAATCCGGAAATATCATTACAACGTGTAGTTACTCGCAATGAAAAACGAGAAATCTACGAAAAAATAGAATATCAGAAAAAAACGGCAGCCTTATACGAAGAAGTTATCCGCGAATACGAAGATAATTCAGAAGGTATGAAGGTTATCCGCATTGATGCAACAAAATCTATCGAAGAAATTTCAGAATTTATATATAACACTTTAATCAATCTGAAAATTATCCGATAATTTTATTGTGAAAAAATCAATTCTTGTAATTTTACTATGTACATTTTTCTTTTCTCTTACGCCCAAAAAAGCATTTGCCTACATGGTAAAATTCAAGGAAGACTGGTATAAACTCTACCACGTTCATTACCAGCAGTATCCTGATGACTGCATAGAAAACATTTACTGGCTGGAAAAGGCCGCTCAGGCTGATTTTTGTAATCCTAAATTTGCAGATTTTAAAGTAACAGATGAAAAACAGTGGGAAAAATACCGCTATCTTTTTCAGATGCACATAAACCTTAAACTTATTGAACAGCATTTACGGCTTGGCAGAACTTACGACAAAAAATGCATCTATTTTTATGACGCTCCCTGGAAGGACGAATACCTTCGCAATATGGAGAAGGCACTAACCTGCTATAAAGCAGGTCTTTATTACTGGCAGGAAGCAAAAGTCTGGTTTGAAAAATCAAGTGATGCAAAATTCAACTTTCTATATATCTCTGAAAAACAAAACTGGGAAGATGAAAGGGAAAGGATTTTAACGGGTGAACTCAACTATGAAAAAATGCTCACCCGCGAAATAACCAGGTTAGAAAAAAACATCGCAGAATTAACTGCGATGGATAAAAAATACTAGATTAGTCTTCTTTAGCTTTTTTAGAAACCACGTGAACGCGTCCTGATTTTTTTACAGGTGGTTCATAAGGTGAAAGTTCTTCGTCCTTTGATTTAAGGTGAACAACCTTTTTATTTGTTTTTGCACCAGCACCGAATTTTGCTTCTTTAGCAGCTTTCTTCTCTCTGGCAGCTTTCTGGCGAGCCTTGCGGTCTTTTTCAATAAAATCAAGTGATTTTTCCATTCCCTGAAGGAACTTCTGCATGTCTTCAGAAAAAATTGCAATCTGATGACGATCTGCCTCTGCTCCATCACGGTTTTTGCTTTCTACAATCTGAAGAAATACATCACCTGTGCGGTTTTCTTTTACATTAAAAAAATATGAACGATTATCTAAATAGATTTGAGTAGTAAAAAGTTCTCCACGAGCTCCCATATTTATACCTCTTAATAAGTTTATTACAAAATTAATCAAGAAAAAGCCCCGATGTTGAACCTTCCCTTGAGATGTTTTTTAAGACTACCACATAAACCTATAAAATTCAATGACTACGAATTAAAAGTTGAGTTCACTTCTGATACAGCAGCAAAAAGGTCATCTATTGCAGAAGCTGTGGTTAATGGTCCAAAGCTAAAACGAACGGCTGTCTCGCGTAAAGGCCCTTCGATATGCATAGCTTCTAGCACCGGGCGATTATTTTTGCGCGAGGAGCAGGCGCTTCCTGTACTGATGTAATAGCCTTTTGAATCCAAAGCACGAAGCATTACGTTTCCTGGAATATTTTTAAACGCCGCCTGAACAACATACGGAGAAAACAATTCAGTTTTTTCTATTCGTGATGGAGGAATGATTGTACAGCCATTAAGAGATGCAAGTTTATTTACAAATTTATCTGTAAGTTCACGCTGTTTTTTATATGATTCCAGCGCAGCCATATTTTTTTCTGAAATAAAATATTTTTCCAGACATTTACTAAAAGCTAAAGCACCAAAAACGTTTTCTGTTCCGCTGCGAATTCCTTTTTCCTGTCCGCCGCCACGTAAGAACGGTTCAAGGCCTTTTTCTCCATCTTTCAGATACAAAATACCTGTTCCACGAGGGCCGCAGATTTTATGGGCACTAAACGCAGCGCTGTCTACGCCCCACTCTTTTAGATTAAAAGGAATTTTTCCTGCAGCCTGAACGCAGTCTACATGGAATTTAGGCTTACGGCCGCCTTCACTAGCTTTTGTAATTGCTTCTGCAATTTCTTTAATGGGCTGAATTACGCCTGTTTCGTTATTTACAGCCATTACGCAAACTAAAAGAGTTTCTTTTGTAAGAAGTGATGTTACAGCTTCTGGAGTAATAACGCCGTCTTTATCTGCAGGGATATATTCTACTTTGCAGCCGGCTTTTTTAACTTCATCACCCATCTCGCGCAAGGCTGGATGTTCAATTGAGCTGATTAAAACTGTACCTTTATTAGGCTTATTAATAACAGAAAGAAGAGCTATATGATCGCTTTCGGTGCCCCCGGATGTAAAAAATACATTCTCAGGTTTTACGCAAAGAGCTTCGGCAGCTTTAGTTCTGGCGCTTTCCAGAAGAGTTTTTGCGTTTTTACCCGCCTGATGCGTGCTGGAAGGATTTGCCCAGTCTTCAAGAGTAAGTTCCAAAGACTGTCGAAGGATTTCTTTATCACTTGGGCTTGTAGCAGCCCAGTCAAAATAATGCTCAAAATCTGTCATTTTCTACAGTAATTCCTATTTTAAAACAGAAAGAATTTCTGAATCGCTTACTTCTTCTATTACTGTGTCCTGTAAGCCTTTCTGAATAATCAGTCTTACTTTTGAAGTAAGATTCTTTTTATCTTTATGCATTACACTTAAAAGACGCTCACCAATTCCGCCACCGTACACAACAGCAGGAATAGCAGAAGTATCCCATCCGTATAGTTTGAGTACATCAAAAATCTCATTCATAAAGGCTTCGCGGCAGTAATCCTTCTTAAAGCTGAGTGCAACGGCACGGCTAATTCCCCAGGCAACAGCGGCACCATGGGTAATTTTTCCTAAACCTGCAACGCTTTCCAGCGCGTGACCGAAAGTATGTCCAAGATTCAATGTTGCACGAATTCCCTGCTCTGTAAAATCTTCTTCTACAACAGCTGCTTTTGCGCGAACGCTTTTATTTATAATAATATCGAGGGTCTCCGGGTCGCGGGCGTTCAATTTATCTGCTTCAGTTTTGAAAATCTCATACATTTCTTTATCAAAAAGAAGAGCTGTCTTAAATGCTTCTGCAAGACCTGATTTATACTGATTTTCTGGCAAATACTGAACGAACTGAGGCCAGTAGTAAAGTTTTCTTGCAGGGAAGAATGAACCAATCATATTTTTATAAGACTGATAATCACAGCCGGTTTTTCCACCAACAGAAGCATCTACCATTGCAAGAAGAGTTGTTGGAACAAGTTCTACAGCGGCTCCACGCTTAAATACAGAGGCAGCAAAAGCTGTAAGATCGCAAATTACACCACCGCCAATTCCTACAAAAACATCTTTGCGGCTAAAACCTGCATCAATAGCTGCTGTAATAATTGTAAGTACGCTTTCTACAGTTTTAAAAGGTTCTCCTGAACCAAGAATTAAAAGACAGTCATTACCACAACTTCCATCATCAAACTTTGCGATAAAATCTTTCATACAATCAAGGCTTGCAACGGTTGCATCTGTTACAAAAAAGCGTTTGCAAGGTGCGTCTTCTGCTCCCGGATTATAAACTGAAAGTAAATCTGGTGTGCCAGGCATAAATGTAATTTCTGATTTTTCTGTTCCCGCGTGAATAGATGGGTAAGAGATTTGGAATGTATCTTTTTTCATATTGACGCTAGTTTAGCGTTTTTAATATTTAAAAGAAAGTCTTTGAATAGGAGAAACTCCAATTTCGTGGCAGATTTTACGGTGTGCAGCAGTTGGATATCCTTTATGCTTTGCATAGCCGTATTGCGGATAAAGCTTGTCCATTTCTATCATAAATCGGTCGCGTTCATTTTTTGCAAGAATACTTGCTGCCATAACGCACGGATACTTTCCGTCTGCTTTTGGCTCATAGCGACATTCTACAGGGACATCAGGACAGCGTGTGCCGTCTGTAATTCCAGAAAATACAACATCATCATAGTTTATATTGTGTTCTTTACACCAGGCAGGAAGTTTTTCTAAAAGTAAATCAAAGGCACGCTTCATTGCAAGCATACTGGCTTCTAAAATATTGATTCTATCTATTTCTTTTTCATCGCAAAAGGCAATTCCAAAGCAGGCTTTTTCTTTAATTACAACTTCTGCAGAAAGACGCTTTTTTTCTGAAAGTTTTTTTGAGTCGTTAAGTATTTCTGTTGGAAAATCTGGCGGTAAAACAGCGGCACTGGCATAAACAGGACCTGCAAGCGGGCCTCGGCCAGCTTCATCAAACCCAACATGCAAAACAATTTTAGTCGGCATAGTCGGTATTATCCAGTTCCTTTAATACAGAATCTTTATTTGCATATACAAGTACAAGTTTTTCAGAAAGTTGAGGAACTTCGCACTTATATACGTTCTTTTCAAAATCACCTTTTGCACCAAAAAGTTCTGCAATACGGCCTGTTTTTGCACTTACCTTAAGCTGATTGTTAATTGAATCTACATTTCCCTGAGTTGCAGAAATTACAACGCTTGTGGAGGCACTTGTATTAATTACAGAATCTTTTAGAATCAGATAAGAATTTAGGCTTGAAATAAAAGACGAATATGTAACTGCATTTACAGAAGCAATTGTATCAAAAACTTTTACAACACCCTGATTTGCATCAATTACAGTTCCGTTTTTATCAAAATCTGCAGAAAGTTCGCAATTTTTTAGTTCAAGAGTTCCATTATTCAAGCAGAACAGCGGCAAAATTGCTGATTCAGTTGTTGTACGCTCTTTTTGAACGCGAAGGTTATTTAATGAAAGCGCAGCTTTATCAATGTTTATGGAACTTCCTTCCTTAAAAATTAATGCGGCATTTCCTTCGTTCAGAATTTCGCAGTCTGCAACAAGGCGAACCTCGGAATCTGGAAAAACTGCATTTCCTTTTATTCTAAGGCGAACAGAAGTACATTTATTTATATCTTCAAAGCATTCTTTTATATTGTTGTAAGGATGAGCTGCAGAACCGTCTGCGTTTTTTCCAGAAGAAGCTGCATCAAAAAAATAATTATAGCTGTCTATAATAAATGAATATTCTACAATCTGACTTTTTGTAATCTCGTTCTGAGAATATGCCTGGATTTTATAGAAAAGAGCGCCTGCATCGTTTGGTGAAAAATCGTTTGTATAACCTTCTGATTCAACTTCCTTAAAAGTACCAACAGCGGTATGTTTAAGAGCTGCAATTACCTCATCATTAATTTTTGTAACATCTTTAATCAAAAGCGGGCGGCTTACGGCAACAAACAGACGATTTTTGGAGTCGGTTTCTACACCAAGATGAACATTTCGGCGCGAATAAAAACCTTCAAAATCGCTGGAAATTTTTGGAGCTTCCGGGCCACGCTTATCAATATTATAAGAAACATCAATTTCACCCTGATAAACAGAACTTGAAAAAAGTCCAATTTTTAGAGTTCCTGTTGCGTTATCGCCATAAAAAACATCTGCTCCAAGCTGAGAAAAAAGCTCGCTGTAACGATTATTTTCACCTTTTACACTCATTGTGTAAGAAGAATCACCAGCTACTACAAAAGTTGTAGTTCCATCCTTTTCAAGATAAGTTTTGATTTGTGGCTTGGCAGGAAGAATACAAAAATCGATTGCACTTCCCTTTTGAAAATCTATACTCTGCCATGAAACAATGTGCGGACGTGAACGGTCAATACGTCGATTTTCCTGTGGACTAGACCAGTATTCATCATCAATTTTATAAATTAGATTTTGGTCTGTAAAAACGATTGTTTCCCAGTCTTCAATTTTTACAGGAACCTTACGCGTATTATTAAGACCTGCAACATGAGGAAAAGTCTTTATTACAAATCGCCAGGATTTTCCACCTTCCAGCGGCCGAACAATACATGGAACATAGCGGGAAAGCACATTTTTTTCTGAAATTGATAAATCCATTCCGCGCATAAATTCCTGCGAATTATTCATCTTAAAATTCAACTCGGAAGGAATTGTAAAAACTGAGCCTGAAGTATAGTTTATTACGCCAGAATCATAAAACTGAGAAATAAAGTCGGCATAAGGCTTTCCAAAAGCCTTATCTGTATGGACAGAATATCGCATATTTTCTGATTCAGAAGAACCATTTGGAAGAACATGCGAAATTGTAAGATTTACTTCGCCATCAACATCAAGCAAAACAGGGCGGTCATAGAAGAATCCAAACTCAACAGGATTAGAACCGTCAATTGAATAATAGTATTCGCCGCCCTCAGAAGTATCAATAACAAGCATCTGCTTATTTGCCCAGATACCTTTTGCAGGATTAATTACATTAATTTTTGCAAAAAGTTCAGAACCAGCAGCACACAAGAGAAAGATTGTACATACAACAAGTTTTCTGATACTTCTTTCCATTTATTTTGCCTTTTACTTTCCTAAGTAAGGACCAAGAATATCGCGCAATTCAGGGTCATCTTTGTAATAATGAGTTTCAAGCTCTTCTGCAGTCAAACCAATAAGTTCATGGCTTGCATAGTGAATCCAGCGGTTTTCATCAGGATTGTTGATTTCAAACTTACGGCAATAATAATCAGGCTGAATTGGAAGATTTGCGTGACCATTGTCATAATTAAAATGTTTGTAATCATGAACAACAACCTTAATATCTTCGCGCTTAAATCCACGAGAATTCATCAGAGTTTCTACAAGACAGTTGATTGTACGGCCAGAGTCATAAATATCATCTACAAGGAGGATTTTGTCTCCCGGACGAAGATTTTCTGGCGGATAAGTCCATCCGTCAATGTAAACCTGAGTGTGCTGTGCAATATCAGAATATGAACGTGCAACAACTCCTGCATACAAAACAGGATGATAGTTTTTTGCACGGCATACAATCTTAAAATATTCACTGATAACGTTTGCCATTGCTGCACCGCCACGGAGTGAACAGTAAATTACATCCGGGATAAAACCATCAGCATTGATTTTGTGTGCAATTTTTATTGCATTGTTGCGGATTGTATTATAATCCAAAAATTCTTTAATCATTTTAAACCTCTTTTATCTCTCCTATTCTACTTAATTACACCTTTTTTTCCAACAAGGTGTAAAACAGGAATTTTTTCGTCGGCTGAAAGACTTATTTTTAATTTATTGTCTTCCAGTTCAACATTTACAAAAGAGACGTTTTTATCTGTATTTTCAAGAATTGCCATTGCAAGAGGGTCTTCAATTTCTTTGCGGATAAGACGGCGCATAGGACGGG
This sequence comes from Treponema sp., assembly GCA_024696155.1. Lineage (GTDB taxonomy): Bacteria > Spirochaetota > Spirochaetia > Treponematales > Treponemataceae > Treponema_D. The sequence continues at coordinate 109,530 of JAILHD010000035.1, forward strand.
CACCCATTGCAGGATTATATCCGTTCTCAATCAGATATTCTTTTGCTTCGCTCTGAATCTTGATTTTAAGATTTTTCTGACTTACACGTTCGCTAAGGTCTGCAATCTGAATATCAAGAATCTTAGAGATTTCTTCTTTAGAAAGAGCATTAAATACTATTACATCATCAATACGATTTATAAGCTCTGGATTTAAGAGTTTTTTAAGCTCATGCAGCGCTCCAGACTTAATGTCTTCGTAAGGAATTACACCATCAAGTGTGCCAAAACCTACCCTACCTTCATTTGTAATCTGGCGGGCTCCTGCATTACTTGTCATAATAATCAGGGTATTGCGGAAGTTTACGGTGTGGCCAAGATTATCAGAAAGTTCACCTTCTTCCAGAAGCTGGAGTAGAAGATTGAAGATATCTGGGTGTGCCTTTTCAATTTCATCCAGAAGAACAACAGAATACGGATGACGGCGTACTTTTTCTGTAAGAATTCCCCCGTCTTCATAGCCAACGTATCCTGGAGGAGCACCAACTAAGCGGCTTGCAGTATGCTTTTCCATAAAGTCTGACATATCAATTCTGATAAGAGAATCTTCGCTGCCAAAAAGATACTTTGCCAAAGCCTTTGCAAGCTGTGTTTTTCCCACACCAGTAGGACCTAAGAAAATAAATGAACCAACAGGATGCTTTGGAGAAGAAATTCCTGCACGGCTTCTGCGGATTGCCCCACAGATAACTTTTACAGCATCATTCTGACCAATAACAGTATTATGAAGTTCTTCTTCCATATGAATAATGCGAGAGATTTCTGTTGTAGTAAGCTGTTCAACAGGAATGCCTGTCATTTCGCTGATAATTTTTTCTATATCTGCAACTGTTACAACTTTTTTTGTACCAAGCTGGCATTCATTCAGCATTGCAGAATAACGACCTAGTTTTCGCTTAAGTTCAATTACCTTGTCGCGCACAACAGCAGCATTTTCATAATCCTGATTTTTTACAAGCGCCTTCTTTTCTTCTATCAAATCAGAAATATTTGCTTCAATTTCATTAAGTTCTGCAGGACGCTGTTCTTCGCTGATTTTTTTATATGCCCCGGCCTCATCTAAAATGTCTATTGCCTTGTCTGGAAGAACTTTTTCAGGGATATATCGGCGACTAAGTTTTACAATGGCAGGCATAACTGCATCTTCGTAAACCACGTGATGGAAATTTTCGTACTTCTGCTTAATTCCGCGAAGGATTTCTATAGTTTCTTCATCACTTGGTTCGCTAACCTTTACCACCTGAAAGCGGCGTTCAAGAGCAAGATCTTTTTCTATGTGACGGGTATATTCTTTTGTAGTTGTAGCTCCAATTATCTGGATTTCTCCACGACTGAGTGCTGGCTTCATGATGTTAGAGGCATCCATTGTGCCTTCTGGACCACCAGCCCCAATAATTGTATGAAGTTCATCTATGAACAAAATGATGTCGTCGTTTTCCTGAACTTCCTTCATCATTTTTTTCATGCGCTCTTCAAATTCGCCGCGGTATTTTGTGCCTGCTACCATTGCCGCAAGATCCAGCGAAAGAATACGCTTTTTAAGTAGATTTGAAGGCACTTTTCCCGCAGTGATTGCCTGAGCAAGGCCTTCTACAATGGCAGTCTTTCCAACTCCCGGTTCGCCGGTCAAAACAGGATTATTTTTTGTACGGCGCGAAAGAATCTGAATTACACGGTGAATTTCTTTATCGCGTCCAACAACAGGGTCGTTTTTGTTCTCGCGTGCCATCTGAGTAAGATCGCGGCTGTATTCAGAAAGAAAAGATTCTTCCCCGCCCTCTGATGATGCTCCTGAATTTTTGGAATTATTTTTGTTTTCTTCCGGCGTAGTACTGGTCAAAAGGAAATCAGACGGCTCATCACCAAAAATTGATTTAAAAAACTCGTCTGCATAATTGTGAAAATTAAAATCGTTATAAGAAGTCGGAACTTCGCTCTGGGCTTCCATAACAGTAAAGCGCACATCAGAAACTGTGTAACCTGAAGCGGTAAAAAAGTTTTCTGCAATAGTCTGAGATTCTTTTACACAGGCAAGCAAAAGGTGTTCTGTTCCCACATAAACATTATTAAGGGAAGAAGCCTCTAAATCTGCAAGCTGCAAAATATTTTTCATACGCTGACTTTGTGGAATATCTTCCAGCGTAGGAGATTTTTCAATTGTTACGCAGGAATCTTCAAGAGACTCTTCAAAGCGCATAAGATTTACATTCAGTTTTGTAAGGGTTGTAAAGCCGATTCCCTCTTTTAAGCGGAGCATTGCAAGCAGAATATGTTCAGGAAGGATTTCTTTACTTCCAAGCTGACGGGCTTCGTCCTGAGCCAGAATCAATACAATTTTTCTTGCGCGAACCGAGAAATTTTTCAATTAGAACCCCATTTTACCGGCGGAATCAGTTGACCGTCAGTTTTTCAAAAGCCTGTTGAATTACAATAGCTCTAAGGCGCTGAAGCTGGGCACTCAGGTCTTTTTTAAGGTCATCTTCGTACGAAAAAGCATAGTTGTCGTTTACATAAAGAATATGACCATGCTTTGCCCTGTAATACAAGGCATTAAGTTCCTGTTCGGTAATCCCGCTTACTCTGCCAGTCTGCAAACCGAACTTCATAACGCTGATAATGTCTGCAGCCTCTTCGTAAGTAAGAAGAAGTGAATACATTGCCTTAGCGTAAGCCCTTTTTACAAAATTTAAGAGTATTGTAGGATTATTATCGGCAAAAGTACGCCGAATCTTGCGCTCTGTTTTCAAAATAATTTCTGCTAGCGAGCTGATATTTGCCGCCTGATCAAGTTCCGTGCCGTCTGCAGCGTTACCAGGATACAAATCAAAAATAAAATTAGCAAAATCAGCAGAATCTGAAACCTGAAAAATCGGCTGAATGCAGAATTTCTTTTCCTGAACAAGACCAATTATTGCATCAAACTGCCCCGAAAGTACAATTGAAGGAATAAAAATACGGTAAGAAATTTTAAGTCCTGTTCCGCAATCCTTAATAAGCGACGTCAAATAGCCAAAATCATGACTTGCAGCAAACTGAAGCTTATTCTGTAAAAGTTCGTCGATGCGGTAAACAGATGCCATCACCTTCTCTGCTTCAAAGCCGGAAGAAAAAGAAGAAATCCGCACGTGATCAATATGATTTACAAGAATATTTTCTGCGTCGTTATCATTTAAAATTACCGCAGAACAGTCAAAATCTTTTTCTTCGGTGATAATATTTTTGTCTATTAAAACCTGTCTGCCCTGAGTAAAGATATTTTTGTAATCAATAAAGTGAAAAGCACTTTCGTTCTGGATAGCGTCGTAAACAAGTGAATTTACGCGTTCCATATCGTCTATACTCATTTTTACAGGAAAAGGAAAATCTGCAAGATTGCGGCAGAGACGGATTTTTGTAGAAAGCACAACATCATCATTCAAACCGGGAAGAGAAAACCATGGAACAGGTATTTTATTTTTTTCCATTTTTGTCCCCCTTTCCGCGTTTGTTTTTTACAGAATCTATATCAATGTCGGAATCTGAATCTGTGTCAAAAGTGACTTTTTCTTCTGAAGGCTCTGCGGCGGCAGAAGCTTCTTTATTCAAAACCTTGAGATAGTCGCGGTAAAAGGCTGCCTTTTCGTATTCTTCGGCGGCAATGGCAGCATCCAGCTTAAACTGCATTTCTACACGGCTTGTCAAAGTTGATTTATAGCCTTTTAATTTTTTAGGAAAGCTTCCCTGATAAGGCTTTGAGATTCCGTATTTTTTTAAGGTCTTTTTAAATTCGGCTTCAAAAGTGTAATAACATTCTGCACAGCCGATTTTTTGAGTTTCTGAGATTTTTTCGTAGGTCATTCCGCAAACAGGGCAAACTTTTTTTGTCATTTAAGTGCCTCCAGCGGCTTTTCCTTTCCCGCCTTTACAGCAGGCAGTACACTCATTAAAAACGAAAGAACTAAAGTTCCAGCGCACACAAATATTATCTGACCAACAGGAATCTGTACAGGAATTGTCTGCAAATAATAGGCAGGATCCATTAAGCGCACATCGGTAAACAGATTTACAAGGCGCTCAAGGCCACGAATCAGCTGATTAGAAAAAACAGAAATTAAAAGGCCAACGGGCAGCCCCAGACAAAGCCCGGAAAAGCCACAGAAAAGACCTGTGAGCATAAACGAAAGACTTATTCCGCGTGGCGTAGCGCCTACACTTTTTAAGATGGCAATTTCTCGGCGGCGTTCCATAACCAGCATTACAATGGCAGAAGAAATATTTATGCTTGCAACCAGCACAATCATCATCATTATAAAAACAAGCATTACTTTGGTAGAAGAAAAGTTTTCAAAACGTGCAGAGTTCACCTGCTCCCAGCGGTAAACGTTGGCATAGTTTCCGGCAACTTTTTTTACCGCACGCTGAATGGCCACAAGCCGTGGGGAGAAGGCATTTTCTGTTTCCAGAAGCACATTAAAATCTGCATTTTCCATAGAAAACGATTTAAAAAAGGTCTGAATCGGAATAAAAATCCAAAGTTCATCAAGTTCCTGATAGCCCGAAGTAACGATTGCACCAACTTTGACAGTTGTAAGTTTTGGAACAACAACAGTGCCGCTTTTCTTTGTGGTAATGATTCTAAAGGTATCTCCCGCATGAAGATTCAAAGTTTCTGCCATTTTTTTACCGATTATGGCAGTATTTCCGCCCGTAGATAAATCAGCTTTACCGTCAATAAGTTCAAAAAGAGTCTTAAAACTTTCGTTACGGCTAAAAATATCATCACTAACACCGCGGATATAAGCACCAGTTCTGATGTTTTTTCCTACAGCAAGCGCAGAAATTGTAACTTCGGGATAAACGGCGGTAATTCCTTTTACACCTGCAAAACGCTCTGCATAGGCAGTAAACTTTTGAACCGATTTAGTTTCTTCTATTCCGTTTGCAACACGCATTTCCAGATGGCTGGAAGAAAGCCCGATTATGCGTTCGGTCATTCCGTTTATCATGCCGTTTGTAACAGAAATAACCGCTATAAGCGGCACAACGCTAAGGCCAATACAGATAATTGCCCCGTAAAGGCTCTTTCTTGCAGAAGAATTCTTTTCTGTTTTTGGGAAGATTAAGCTTTTTGCAAAATAAAGCGAAGCCTTAAGTGTCAATTGCCTCCTCCCTCAAGTTTTCCACCAACAATACGGTAAATCTCGTCACCGTTTTTTGCAATATTCATATCATGCGTTACAAGAAGAAGAGTCTTATTGTATTTTTCTACCATTTCAAACAAAAGCCCGCTGATTAAACCGGCATTCGCAGGGTCAAGGTTTCCGGTTGGTTCATCGGCAAGAATCAAAGACGGGTCGTTTATAAGGGCACGGGCAACAGCAACTCGCTGACGCTCTCCTCCACTAAGCTGAGAAGGCAGATGATCTTTACGTTCAAAAACACCAGTGTCGCGCAAAAGCTGTTCAGCTTTTTCTACCGCCTGTTTTTTAGGTACACCGGCAATTAAAGCAGGCATACATACATTTTCAAGAGCTGTAAAATCTTTTAAAAGATAATGGAACTGAAACACAAGACCTAAAAACTTGGAACGGTATTCGCTAAGTTCCTTTTCTCGCAATTCAGAAACATTCCATTTTCCTGTGGCATCGGTCCCGGCAACTACACTTCCAGCAGTAAGGCTGTCAATTCCACCGATTATATTCAAAAGAGTGGATTTTCCGCTTCCGCTTTCGCCAAGAATTACAATCTTTTTTCCCTGTTCAACTTCCAGATTCAAATCAGAAAGCACAGTAAGATTTTCGCTTGCAGAAACAAAAGTTTTTTCCAGATTTTTGATAGAAACAATACTACTCATTATGAAGAACCTCTGCCAAAGTAGATTTTAAAACATTTTTACTTGCAAAATAACATGCCGCCAGCGGAGAAATTACGCCAAACATAAACACCATAAAAACTTCTCCTTTAAAAATGCGGGCAGGAATATTTGCATAAATGCTGTAAGTTGAATTTTCAGAAATATACATCAGATTCTGATGATCAAAAATTGCCGTAAAAATATACTGCAAAAAATACACGATTTTAGACGCACCGTTAAACACTGCATTTGTATTCAAACTGATTAAAATGCCAAGCAGAAGGCCGGCGCATGAGCCCAGAAGGCCTGTATAAAAGCCGCGTGTAATAAAAATACCTTGAATGGATTTTGTACGTGCTCCAAGCGCCGTTAAAATTGCAATTTCTCTCTGACGTTCATATACAAGACGGCGCATAGCATTATAAATATTAATTGCCACAACAACAAAAATAAGGCACACCACAAGCAAAAGAATATTCTTTTCTATGCGAAGCGCCCCGTAAAAACTCTTATTGTATTCTTTCCATGAGCTGATTTTTGCACCACTTTCTGCAAGCAGTTCCTTAAGCTCTCTGATTTCGCGGTCAACATAAGAAGTATTAGAAAGTTTAATTCCCCAGGTTCTTTTAGCATCTTTGCCAAAGTAAACGCCGGCATCAACCATATTTATAAAACAAAGACTTGAATTGATTTCCTGATATCCTGTTGCGAAAATGCCTTTTACCGTAAAAATACGCTGTGCAGAAAACAGCTCAACATCACTAGAGCCGCTTAAAACAAAAAGATTTACCTTATCGCCAACACGCACCTTAAGATTGTGCGCCAGCTGATTTCCAAGAATAATTCCTCCATCGTCAGATAAATCAAAACGACCAGAAACAACCATTATTTCTTTTCTAAAGCCTTCATCATCATACCAGACCTCTGGCGAAATCCCACGAATAACAGCAGGACTTTCAAAAACCGCAGATTTTGAGAGCCCCGCAGCAGATTCAGGCACCGAGCACATAAGAGTCTGCGCCTGGTAAAAAGGCGTAAAAGCACGCACCAGTTTAGATTCCATACAGTGCGCAATAAGTTTATCATCGTCTTCCGCTAAATCTTCAACCTGAATATGGTAAGACTGTGTTTCCAGAATTGCATCAATAAAACTCATCTGAAAACCATTCATTACGCTAAGAACCACAATCAAAGTCATAACGCCAAAACAGAGTCCAATCACACTAAGCCGCGAAGTTACAGAACTACGGCTTGTACGGTCAGCAGACGCAAACCTGCGTGAAATTCCAAATATGAGCTTAAAATTAGAAAACAGGCTTTTCTTCATCAAACTTTCGTACCCTAAAAACATTATTATTCTGATAAATCACTTCGCGCTCAGGCTTATAATCAACATACCAGGTCTTCACGCTTATGCCGCCGTCAAAAAAATACTGAAAAGTATAGCTTCCAGCCTTCTGAAAATATTTTTCTTCCGACTTAACCACACCATTTTCGTAATAAGTTACATCAGCAGGAATTTCTTCTCCCGCCTCATTTTTTGGATTATATTTGTATTTAAGCAATTTTACAAACACATTGCGGCGTTTAGTATCTTCTTCACTGTTATAAGTAAAAACACGGGTTGTAATTTCCGTTACTCGATTTTCACCGTCGTATTTCCAGCGCTTAATCTCTGTAACATAAGGCTTGCCGCAAACCTTCTTAAAACTTTCAACTTTTTCTACAAGATTATCCGTTCGGTAAAAAAAACTCTTTCCGTCTTTTTCTTCTTCCACAATCTTATTAAACGGACGTTTTTCGTCGCCACGGTATTTATAAATTTCCAGCTTTACAATTTTAGAATCCGCAGGCCCGGCAATTTCCCAGAATTCAGATTTTTCAAGCCGGTACATTTCATCATAAAACCTTCTGTTCGTACGGTTAGCAATCGAATAAATCATCACACGCTTTCCGTCAACAGTTTCGGGCTGAATCACCTCGTTATCAAACTCGCTAAAACTTAAAAGAGCATTCTTTTCTGTAAAATCTGTAGAAAGTTTTTCCTGATCTTCCGGCTCAACTGCTTCTTCGCCAGCTTCTTCAAGTTCTTCAATCGCAGAGGCAATTCTACGCTCTTCATCTTCAAAACCAATAATTTCGTCAATATCAGAGCTTGTGACCAGAGCCTCTTCACCACCTGCAGCCGGCTGATTATCAAAAGCCTCTTCTACAATGGCAGTTTCTACACCAGACATAGTCTCTTCACCAGACGCATCAGCAGCTTCCACAGTTGAAAGCGGCGCTTCGGCCGGGCGTTTTTTACAGGACGGGGCAAACACCGTCAGAGAAATAAGCAAACTTAAAATAAAAGCCTTTTTAAAGGACTCCCAAAAACTCGTCAATATATTTCTCCGCATTAAAAGGTGCAATATCGCCGTATTTTTCGCCGGTGCACACAAACGCAACAGGAATGCCAAGTTCGCGTCCAATGCTTACAGCAACACCGCCTTTTGCAGTTGAATCGTATTTAGTCATAATTATAGCATCAACTTTAACAGCATCGTTAAAAACTTCTGCCTGACGCAGCGCATTCTGGCCTGTTGTAGAATCAATTACAATAATTTTTTTGTAACAGCCTTCATCTGCCTTTAACGAACATGTGCGGTCAATTTTCTGAAGCTCTCGAACAAGATTTTCTTTATTGTGAAGGCGTCCAGCAGTATCTGCAATTACAAGGCCCGGACCTTTAGACTTTACGGCTTCTGCTGCATCAAAAACAACAGCACTAGGGTCGCTTCCGTGCTGATGACTTACTACGCGAACCCCGATTTTTTCTCCGTGAGTATCAAGCTGTTCAATAGCAGCAGCACGAAAGGTATCTGCACTGGCAAGCACAAGATTTTCTACACCGCGGGACTTAAAAAGATTTGCAAGTTTTGCAACAGTTGTAGTTTTTCCAACACCATTTACGCCAAGCACCATCCATACATTCTGTTTTGTCATATCAGGTTCAAGAGAAACTTCGCGAATATCTTTTAATAAAAGTTGTTTAAGTTCTGCAAGAATATCTTTTTGGTCGCTGATTTTTTTCTGACGGCAAATCTGCTCAAGTTCGTCAGTAATTTCAAAAGCAGTTTTTGCGCCGATATCACCTTCTACAAGACTGTCTGTAAGTTCTTCAAAAAATTCTTCATCAATTTTTTTAGAAAAAAGATTTTTTAATTTTTCACCAAACGATTTTTTCATTTATTTTTCCTCTTTTTGCTTCGTTTTGTTCTGTTTTTCAAGTTTTTTTAGCTCTTTCTGTTTCTTCTTTTTCAGCTCAGAAGCCGTTACAGGCTTTGCCTTTTGTGGAAGAACAGAATTTACAGCTTTTAAATAACGAATAAGTTCAAATATGCAAAGTGAGCCGCAGCCGATTGCAACTCCACCGCAAATCTGATTTCTTGTCTGCCAGGTAAGTGCATCTTCATAGCTGCCAACGCCTGCATTATATGCATTCGCCGCGTTATAGTAATTTCCGTAAGTGTAAAAATACGGAATCATACTGATTATAAAAAGCGTATAAGAGCCGTACATAATTCTGCGGCGCTTATCAATATAGTCATTTATATCATAATTATTAGACTTAATCGCTACGGTACTGTTATTAAACAAATTTGCAGGAATATAATAATTTGTAGAATATCCGTCTTCCGTAATAAACTGTCCAAGAATCTGAGTGTCATCTATGCGGATTTTTGCCTGCTCAAAGACATCGTCTTCAGATGACGGTAGTTTTTGTGCAGGAACCCCAGCCGCGTAAAAGCGTCCCGGGAATGGCGCAAGGTTTACAGCATCAATAAACAATTCTGTTTCGCTTTGCATTGTAACTTCAATCTTATACTTGCGGTTTCCTTCAAAAAAATAAGAAGTTCCCATTTCGCGGTAACCGTCGCAAACAAAACGGATGGCATGAACACCAGAAAGCGTTTTGATATTAGTCATTTTTGGCGGCTGCAGGTCATCATCAAGGTAAATACGAACCTGGTCTTTTAAATATAAAGGCTCTATAGCAATTTCAAGGTCTACTGGAAGCCCGTTAGAAATTGTTTTGATAAGCTGATGAGAAATAGAAGTACTAATCATATCAGCATTATCAATAAGGCCAACTTCCGAAACGGCCTGATTTAATTTTCCTCCAGGGAACTCATAAACTTCTACGCTAACAAAAAAGTATTGTCCGTAATTTGTAATGGTTCCAGTTAAAAGCGTATTAATTCCAGCCGTTACAACATCTCTTTCGTATTCGTAGCTTGAATAGCCGTATTTTTTGGCTTCTTCGCTGGGTTCAAAAATGGCTATAGGGTCATCTTTGTAAAAAGCAATATTTCTTGAAGTTACAAGGTCAGCATCGCGGTTAAACATATTTCTGACCATTCGCTTTAAGTTTTCTGCATTGCCTGCATTTTCATTTTCATTAAAAAGTCCGCGCTGAACAAGTAATTCTTCGTGAACTGATTTTTGCATTACTTCGTCAGCTTCTTTTAGATTTGCGGCAATTTTATCCTGAATTTCTTTAATTGTTTTTTCTTCCTGTTTGATTTTAGAAGCAAGCTTTCGTTTGGAGTAGGCATTCAGCATTAAAGAATCGCGTTTTTTATATTCTGCAGAAAGCTGCAAAAAAAGTGAAAGGCGGGTCTTTCTTAAATCATAAAGTGCCTGCTCGCGTTTTTCATCTGGATAAACAATATGAACTAAATCTTCGTTTAATTGTGCTAAAATGCGGTTTGGAAACATTTCTGCAATGCCATTTGCAACTGCAGGATCTTCCGAGGCCGGAGAAACGTATTTAAAACGTTCAGCGCCCACAACCCATTTTGAAGTATCATCTCCAAAAAGATGAGTTGCAGCGCAAAAAGTGAGTAAACTAAAAAGTATGACAAAAGTCCTATACTTCTTCGTCATCATCCCCGCCGTCCATTGGAAGTCCCTTCCATTTTGCAACAAGGTATGCATTCATAAATTCGTCTATTTCGCCATCCATTACACTCTGAATGTTTCCCGAAGAAAACTTAGTGCGGTGATCTTTTACCATTGTATACGGCTGGAAAACGTATGAGCGGATCTGGCTTCCAAAAGAAATGTCTTTTTTTTCTGCGGCAAACTTTGAATTTTCCTTTTCTTTCTGCTCGCGGTAGTATTCGTAAAGACGTGCTTTAAGCATGCTCATACAAGCCTGACGGTTAAAAATCTGGCTGCGCTCTGTCTGGCAGGCAACAACAATTCCTGTTGGAATATGAGTAAAGCGAACTGCGGAGTCGGTTTTATTTACGTGTTGACCGCCCTTTCCGCCCGCGCGGTAAGTATCTACGCGAAGGTCTTCAGGACGCACTTCAACTTCAATTGTGTCATCAAGAACCGGATAAACGTAAACAGAGGCAAAACTTGTGTGGCGGCGTGCGTTTGCGTCAAACGGAGAAATACGAACAAGACGGTGAATTCCACCTTCACCCTTAAGATAACCGTAAACATAATCGCCGGAAATCTGAATTGTAATAGATTTAATTCCGCCTTCTGCTTCCAGTTCATCAACAACTTCTGTTTTATAGCCGTGTCGTTCTGCCCAGCGAAGATACATACGGCTAAGCATAAATGCCCAGTCGCAGGCTTCTGTTCCACCAGCACCCGCATGAACGGTAAGATATGCATCGTTCTGATCAACCTCGCCCGAAAGCAGGTTGAGAACGTTTAATTTTTCAAAAGTTTCCTTACATGAAGCATACATTGTATTAACTTCATCTTCGTCTGCAGAATCTCCGCTTTCTACGGCAAGTTCGTACATTGCTTCAAGATCATCAAAATCAGCCTTAAGTTTGCGCCATGGTTCTACGCGGTTTCTTAATTTTCTGATTTGAGACATTACTTTTTCTGCAGCCTTAGGATCATCCCAAAAGCCAGGTGCTTCAGTTAATTTTTCTTTTTCTTTTATTGATTTATCAATTGCGTCCGAGTCAAAGACGCCCCCAGACATTGTTAATTTCTTCTTTTAATTCTTCAATCTGAATTTTAACTTCTTCTAACATAATTTATAGGATAACCTTTTTTTCAAGAATCATCAATTAAATACCGACAATATATATATGAAGAAGTTTTGTTTTTTGGCTGTAGCAGTTTTATCTTTTTGCACAAAAATTTTTGCAGAACGCCCGATTATTCAGGATATTCAGGCCTTTGCGGGGAGTTCAAACCGCATAAACTTAGTATGGAATCTTCCGCAAAATCCAGATAAAGAACTTACTCAGCTTTTAGTTTACCGCGATGTTTCTCCTATTTCTTCATACGCACAACTTGCAAAACTTGAACCAATTGCAAAACTTGTTCCGATTCTTACAAGTTACACAGACACAGTAAACGATTCAAAAGATTATTTTTACGCCGTAATTGCAGTAACAGATGAGCCTTATGACATTATTATGATGTCTATAAACTCTACAGTAACCGGCTGCCATGTTTCTGTAGTTGCCAAAAATCCACTTTCCAAAAAAGAAGAAAAAACTGAACGACTTTACCCAAAAGGTTCACTGCGAGAGATTCCTCTTCCCTATCTTGATTACGTTGACGGAATAGAAAAAGAATATAAAGTTTCAGAAGAAGTTGCAGCAAGCGTAAAGCCGCTTGGAATTACTGCAAAAAAAGAAGTTCCGCGCCTTAGCATTCACATTTTTGAAGAAGATTTAATTTCTCCCGACGGCGGCGATGATTTTTTACTTTTTGAAGTTCTAAAGACAACTTTTATCCAGAAAAAATATAAAGAAGCAATAAAAGAACTTGAAAAATTAACAGGCACAAATATCAGTCAGCAGACCCGTAACCGCGCATACTTTTACCTTGGCGAATCGTATTACATGTTAGCCCAGTATCCGCGCGCCATTAAAACCTTTGTAAAAATAGAAAGCGTTTACCCAGCCCTTTGCAAGCAGTGGATTGATAATTCTCTTGATCAGCTTTAAGCCGATGCCTAATAAATAGAACGAAGGATTTCTACAATTGCAGGTTTTTCTACAGCCTTTTTAATTTCTGCAAGAATGCTTGAACCTTCTGTGTTCTTTACGACAGGCTTTCCGCTTTCATCAGAGTTTGGAACAGTATCAATGCCTTCTGTTTTATTCTGATTTGGTACACTAACAAGAATAAGTTCATCGTCAACATTTACGCGGTCATAAAATCCGTGCTGAACAATATCTGCTTCAGAAACTTCTTCACTTGCGCTGGTGATTTTTATTGTTCCTACAACGTCAGTATCTTTATAAGAAAGCCCCACTCCGTTATCAGAAACTTTAAGACTTCCTCTTTTTATGATTTTAAACTCAGAATCGTTTACAACATTTTCTGATTTTCCAAGGTCAACAAGAACAACTTTTCCGTTGCGCTTAAGGATTTTTCCGCGAACTACAAGTTTTTCTAAAACTGAATTACGGAAGCGGCGCAAAACTGTAGAAAATCTGTTATTTCCAGTTGCAAACCAGCGTTCTTCCATAACAGGAGTTCCTGAACGGCCAGTATACATAGAAGCCTTTAAAGTAATATCTTCCTCTGACTCACTTGAATTAACAAGAATAAAATAGTCAAAATTGCCTGCGCGGGCTTTTTTAAATGCCTCGCTGTAACCACTTACAGGTGTAACCTGAGTTTTTACAGAAGTTATTGCAACACCAGAAAAAACATCGCCTGCAGCAAAGGCTGTAAGACATTCTGAATCAGCATGATTAAAACTTGTATTCTGATCTACATAAAATACCGCAATATTCCAGCGGATTTTATCAAGGTAGAAAGGTTCTACATCCCATTTTTTTGCAAGTGTAGTTCCCAAAAGAGATTTATAACCTTCAATAGTATCTTTTAAATTCTGATTGATTGCATCCGGCGTATTTTTTTGAATAAAAGCAAGCTGTTCCAGATAAAGCTCATGCATTCCATTCATTTCAAGGATGTCTGCATACTTAAGACGTGCTTTTACGTTTGCAGGATCAAGCAAAAGGGCTCTCTGATATTCGTAAACTGCTCCAAGCTTGTCAAAACGGCTTTCGTACTGACTTGCATTAATAAGATGATAATCAGCCCACTCTTTACGGCGCTCATCATCCAAAGGAAGTGTTGTTCTTGCTGTAAGTTCCAGCTGGGTTCGCATCATCTCGTCCTGAGGAGAAACTGAAAGACCTGCATCCCAGGTTTCTATGGCTTCTGCACTAAGGCCCAGTTTATTCTGTGCAATTCCTTTTAAATACCATGCCTTGCCGTTATTGCGGTTGCGGTTAATTAAAAACTCGCTGATATCAATTACGTCGCTATAGCGCCCTTCTGAATATAAAATTGCAGACAAAAGCTGATAGCCAAGTTCAAAATTTTTATTCAATTCAACGGCAATGCGAACATGCTTTTCGGCATCAGAAATTTCGCCTTTCATAAAATATATGAGGGCTGTAAGATAGTGAACTTCACTTTCCCCTGAATATAACTGCATTGCCTGATTTAAGAATTTTTCAGACTGTTTAAAGCGTCCTGTTTCTGCACAAATCAAAGCCATAGAAAGAAGGGCTTTTCGGTTACCAGCTTCGCGGCGCAAAGCTTCTGAATACTGCTGTTCAGCACCAGAAAATTTTCCGTCATAAAGTTCCAGCTCTGCAAGGCCAAAATGTGCATCAACATCATTTGGATAAACTTTTAAGATTTTATTAAAAATTGTCTTTGCTTCCTCTGATTTTCCAAGCGCCAGATAAAGCATACCTTTTAAATTTTCAATACGGCTATTATGTTTTTCTAAATTTTCGGCTTTTTCAAGATAAGTTAGGGCAAGTTCAAACTCACCCATCCGGTAAGAACAGCTTGCAAGATGAAACCATGCATCAGAATAAGAAGGATTTAAGTTTACAACCTGAAAAAAACTCTGTCCTGCATCAAACCAGTTTTCCTGAGCTTCGTAAGAAAGCCCCTGATTAAAAAGCGTAAGAGGATTATCTGCGGCAAAAAGATTAAAACCGCCCAGGCTAAAAACTAAAAATAAAACAGCAGACTTATTCTTCAAGTTTTTCATCATTGTCACTATTTTTTATTACCTTTATTACATTTATTCTGTGACCTTCCATGTTCTGAACTATAAAATCAAATCCATTCCATGAAGTCTTTTCATATTTTACAGGTACTTTGCCAAACAAATCAAATACAAAACCGCCAAGAGAATCAAAATCTTCTTTTGGGAAGTCTGAACCGATTGCTTCGTTCAAATCATCAAGATTTACGCGGGCATCACAAAGCCAGATATTTTCTCCAGCCTGAATAATGTCCTCTTTTTCGTTATCAAATTCGTCCTGAATGTCGCCAACGATTTCTTCAATAATATCTTCCATTGTAACAAGACCAGAGATTCCACCGTATTCGTCAATTACAACGGCAATATGAAGGTGCTGGCGTTTGAATTCGCGAAGAAGAGAGTCAATGCGTTTGCTTTCCGGAACAAAATATGCACGGCGAATAATTTTTTTAAGATCAATTTCTGAATCTTCCAGAAAAAGTTTAAGAAGGTCTTTTACGTAAAGAATACCAGTTACGTTATCAATAGAATCCTGATAAACAGGAAAGCGGGAATGTCCGCTGGCAATAAGCTTATGAAGAAGCTCATCACGTGGGGTATCTGCAGCAATAAAATCTACATCGATGCGTGGAATCATAACTTCCTTAACGGCAGTTTCAGAAAGACCTTCCACGCCTTCAATCATATCTTCTTTTTCTTCTTTTAATATTTCCTTTTGCGCAGCAGATAATTCTTCTGTTTGGGAAGCCTTTTTCTTTTTCTTAAAAAAACTCATTTTAGCACACTCTCTGTTTTTAATTCTTTTAATAAATTTTCCTGTTTAACAAGCATTTCGCAAACAGGAGGAACACCTTTTTCTATATGTTCAGGCTCGTGATCATAGCCATTTAAATGCAAAACACCGTGAACAAGAAGTCTTTTTAATTCATCATCTTCTGACTGTTCAAAATAGGCAGCATTTACAGGAAGAGTATCAAGGCTGATTGCAATGTCTCCAACACACTTCCAGGTTCCTTCTTCATCTTCGTATTCATCGCCGTTTTCAAAAGAAAGCACGTCTGTAGGGCTGTCTACGCCACGGTAAGAACTGTTAAGCTGCTGCATATATGTATCGTTGCAAAAAAGAATGCTTAATTCTTCGCCATCATAGCCAAGTTTTTCCATAACAAGTTCTACAAAAGGCTCAACGTTATCAAGCCAGACTGGAGTTTCTACTTCTTCCTGTACAGAAATTAAAATTCTATTTGCCATTAAATCTTCTCCGATTTTTCGGATTTTGCAGCCTTCTCTCTTTCGGCTTTTTCGGCCTTCTTTAAAGCCTTTTCCGCAGCTTCTGCGCGTTCAGACTTTTCTTTTTCAGGCTTTTCTGCTTTTTCTTTGCTTTCATCTGCCTGCTCAGGGTATTCAATTCGGCTGTGATAGTAGCCTGCAAGAATCTGAACAAAGGCTTCTTTTATTTTAGAAACATCGCGGAAGGTCAAATCACAGTTATCAAGCTGCTTGTGTTCAATTTTTCCGTTAATTAACTGAGTAATAAAAGCTTCAAGGCGTGGCACCGAAGGACTTTTAAGAGTGCGGCAGGCAGCTTCTACAGTATCTGCAAGCATTACTACGGCAGATTCGCGGGTTGTAGGAGGATTTCCTGCATAAGAAAAATCTTCAGGGCTTAAAGATTCGTCTTTTTCTTTTGCTTCGTTATAAAAATATGCAATTACGCTGTTTCCGTGGTGTTCTGCAATAATATCTATTACAGTCTGTGGAAGATGAAGCTGATGGGCTTTTTCTACCCCCTTACGCACATGGCTTTTAATAATTGAGCGCGAAAGAGACGGGTTCAAATCATCGTGTTTATTTTCACCTTTCTGATTTTCTACAAAGTATTCAGACTGTTCAATTTTTCCTATATCGTGGTAGTAGGCACCCACCCGTGCCAAAAGTGCGTTTGCTTTAATTTCACGGCAGGCATTTTCTGAAAGCTGTGCAACCATCAAAGAATGCTGATAGGTTCCGCTTGCCTGAACAAGCATTTTTCTCATAAGAGGATGGTTCAAATCGGAAAGTTCCATAAGTCGGAAAACAGATGCAGTATTAAGCAGGATTTCGAGCGGGGTAAGAAGGCCTAAAGTCAAAATGCCGGAAAGGAATCCGTTTGCAGAAACACCACCCAAAAGTTTTGGAAGATCCGTAAAAGTCTCATTAAAAATCACATGAGTAATCAACATAAAAACACAGTTGAATACAGCAAGTGTAATTGAAGCAAAAACAAGATCTAGACGGCGGTCAATTTTTCTTACGATTAAAGCAGAAGTTAAACTTGTGGCAAGTGTGTAAATAAAAGTCTGAACCTGACAATCACTTGAAATTAAAACTCCAAGAGAAAGTATAAAAGAAAGCAGAACTGCTGCCATATTTCCGTAAAGAATTGTAACCAGCATTACAAAAAGAGATGATGGAATAATTATGCATATTGAATAGGAATCTGAAAAAACTGAAAATTTTCCGCAGAAAGAAACAATTACATACGTGATTACAAAAAATATCAGTTGTAATAGCGGCTCGCGGACGTAAATTTTTCTGTTAAACGGCACAAAGCTGTAAAGCAGATACCACATTATTGCAAGCAGCAGCAAAAAAAGCTCTGCATTGGCAAAGGCGCGGTAATCAATATACAAAGGCGATGCAGACATTTTTTTTAGTTTTGCATAGCCTTCTTCTGTAATCGGGAAGCCCTTCTTTATGATTTTTTCGCCCTTTTCTATAGAAATAGGATCCATTTCATCTGGCGGCAAATCTTTTTTAGCAATAATAGTGCGGTCACTAATCTGATTGATTTCGTAATCATTAAGAGAAAAATCTGCAATTGTCTGAACTGTACTGATTTTTACAAAATTTAATACAGAAATTAAAAATAATCCCACAACAAAAAGTATGAGGAAAAGATAATTTTTAGAAATATAGTCTCCAAGCGACTGGAAATATAATCCGAATATTCCAGGGTTCTTAGTTTTATTCGTACTGTTTTTCATTTTCGTATGCCTTTACAATTTTTTTTACAAGAGGATTTCTTACAACATCTTCTGCTGTAAGTTCCATAAAACCAATGTCTTCTATTTTATATAAAATCTGAATAGAATGCATCAGTCCAGAAGTTGTTTTTTTAGGTAAATCGATTTGAGTAGGATCGCCGGTAATAAATACTTTTGTGTTATCGCCCATGCGGGTAAGAAACATCTTCATCTGCTGGATTGTGGTATTCTGCGCTTCATCAAGAATTACAACCGCATTATTAAGGGTTCGGCCACGCATGTAAGCAAGTGGAGCTGTTTCTATAATTCCAGCTTCAAAAAGACGTTTTACAGTTTCTACCGGTAAAACAGATTCCATGGCATCTTTTAAAGGACGCATATACGGATCAATTTTCTGTTCAAGGTCACCAGGCAAAAAACCAAGGCTTTCGCCCGCCTCTACTACAGGTCGGGTAATTATCAGCTTTGTTTTTTTATGACTGAGGATAAGGCTAAGGGCCTCTGCCACCGCCAGAAAAGTCTTACCGCTACCAGCGCTGCCAGTACAGAACACCATATCTTTATGCTGCAGCATATTAATGTATTCTGCCTGATGCTGAGTGCGTGCATAAACACGTTTTAAGCCGCCAGGAATCATAATAACTTCTTCTTCTGCACGGGCTTTTTTATGAGTATTTAAAACAGAAACAACAATATCTTCGCCGTTTTTTCCACCGGCACAGATTTCGTCAATTATTCGGTCTACTATAAACTGGAATTTCTGGCGTATCAGCGGATCTTCATCTTCTACAGAAAGCTCGTTTCCTTTTGTAAAGACCGGCACGCCTAAATGTTCTTCTATGAGTCTAAGGTTGCTGTCATTTGTTCCGCACACACAAGAAAGCACATTCTGGTCAGGAACAACAATAGTGTAATCTTTCATTAATTATAAATATTATAAGGGTAAACACACTAAAATGCAATTTCCTACAACATTTTGCCTCGCAAAATGTTAAGCGATGGTAGTTTTCATTCGGAAGTTGGAGTTTAGATTACGACCACCGCACTATTGGAAAGTCCAGTCGCCATAATTATCTTTAATCTGAGTTTTCATACTCTGCATTGGCTTCCATACAACACCGATTGTAATATACGGATTCATATCATAATAAGACTTTCCATTTTCTGTTAAAAGTCGCGGTGCAAAACTCCAGGTCATGCTAAAATCCCAGTCATGAAGGCTGTGAGTAACTTCCATATTTAAAGATTTAAGCTTAAAGCCGGAAGCTCTTCGCAATTCTTCTTTATCAAAACGGAAAGAATTTATTAAATCTTTCCATATATTATCTTCTCCCGGGACACGACCTTCATGTCCTCCATACTTCTGAAAATAGCGGTAAATTACAGAGTTCTGCGAGGTAGAAGAGAATTTTACATAGAAAAAATTATTAATATTAAACGTCATTGACGGTGTAATAATAAAATATGAGCTTGTAGGACGAATTAAATCTGCCGTAACACTTGTTGAAAGTCCAGGTGCAACAGAAATTCTATTAAACCATTTGTAATACGTTTTAGAAGGCATTGTATAGGTTAAAGAAAGAGTGTATGGAAGAAATTCTTTTTCTGGTCTGGATTTCCAGTTATTGTCTACAAAATCATAGCCCTGGGTATAAGACGCAACATAAGAAGCCGTAAATCCGTACCAGCTGGTAGAAAACTTTAAGCTTGCAGGATGATCTTCTTCCAGACTGTAATTAAATGATTCTGAAAAAGAAAGTGAAGAACCAAGTACTGTTCCTGAAACAGTTGTAGACTGTTGTAAGTCTTTTTTTGTCCATTTTTCTTCTTCTGTTTTTGCGTTTTTATTTTCCTGAATACCAGTTGTTACAGTTTCTGTAACATAAGGGAAAACTAAAGTCAAAGTTCCTGTGTACTGACGGGCTAAAGGCGGCATAATCTGACTAAAGGTCAAAGTCTGCTTAAACTTTTTTTCCATTTCGCAAAATCCCAGAATAAAATCCAGGGAATTTACAGTTACGCAGTTTTCATCAGACCAGTCCATTGTGTGATAATCATAATCAGGGTTATCAGCATCTCCAATAAATTCCTGGCGGAACAATTTTACGGTTGAATTCCATTTTAAACCTGTTTCGCAAAGCAAAGGAACGTACGCAAACGGAAAGAAACTTATAGAGTTTACAGTTGCAATATCCTGAGATTCAGCTTTATAGTCTGTTACGCGTAAAGTATCTGCCTGTTCCCTGGTATATCCGCCTTCTGCAGGTCCGTCAGTATTAATATACGGGTGTTTCTGATAAATCGGGCTATAAGTAAAAGAGTTTGTTGCAGAAAAAACAGAGTTTCCGTAAGTCAGATTGTTAGAAAGTGCAACAGGAAGCTTAATTGTATACATAGAAGATTTTATGTTACTCCAGTCAAAATCGCTTCCACTTTTTATATATGTAGTTTCTGTTGAATACGCAAGCTGAGTAAGAATTGAAGGATTAAATGTGTATCCAAGTTTATAAACAAAGCCTTCCGGTAAAGTTTCATACGCAGAAGAAAAATCCAGTTCAGGGAATGAAGGTTCTATATTTCCCATTCCAAATATTCCGTCATCACTTTCTGATTCTTCTTCAGTTTTTGCAAGAGTTTCATCCTCTTCCTCTTTAGTTTCTGACTCTTCTTCCTGCTTTAGCTCTGCTTCAGATTTAAGTTCGTTTTCTTTATTAAGAGTAATTGCAAATTCAGTTTTTGTTGAACTTGAAGAAGAAGACTTTCCAAAAGGAATTTCTAAAAGAGTTCCCGCAATATTAAAAGAAAGAGAAAGCGGTGTTATTTGTGACGGGGCATAGAATTTTCTCATAAACGAATCGTCATCAATTAAAACACTGTGCTCGCCCAGATCTTTTCCATAAGATGAGGGTGTCTGAATTGTTGTAAACTGCACAGAAGATGTTAAATTATAACTGAGAGAAGAAAAATACTGTTTTAACACGCCAGGCACACTAAAAGATTTAGAAGACGTAAGGCTCCACGAAAAGTTTGAATATTCAGAAACCGTAATTGTTTCTTTTGTATTCTGAATTGTATTAATATCAAGCAGATAAGAAATCCAGTCCATATACTCGGTACGGTTTGTAATAAAATCATACTGATAGTATGGATCAGAAAAAATCGGCATATCAATAGTAAGAGTTACAGGATTAGAAAGTGTAAGTCCAAGTTTTCCACCATAGCGGAACGGCAGTTTAGCGCCAAGAAAGTTTGACTTGTCTGAATAAATTTCGCCGGTACTTGTATCATAAGGATAAAATTTACTTCCGTTTGTAAATATGGTTTTAGAAAATCCCAGTCCAAAATCAGATGTAATAGAAGTTACGTACTTGTCAGAAGGCTTAAAAACACCAGAAAATCCAACCATCGTTCCCAGAGATGAATACCAGTCAACCATAATTTTAAAATAATCAGAAGTTTGACCTGTGTAGTTTTCATCAAGATTGTGAAGGACAAGACCTTCAAGGCGCTGCTCTTTTAACTGAGAAGGTTTCATAAAATTATAAAGGCCTTTTAGAGTGTCGGAGGCATTGTTAGTCTGATTTTCTGTTGTACTGGAAGATGTGCTGGAAGTCGTAGACGAACTGGAACTATCAAGAGGCTTTCTTCCATATAAGTAAAGCGTATTTTCTATAAAATATCCTTCGCGGCGACGGTAACCAAAAACAGGATTAAAAACAAGTTCATCTTTCGGATAATAAAACGCAGGAAGATACAAAACAGGGATTTCTCCCACATACAAAAGCGCATTAAAAAACGCAAACTCGCCGCCAGGAAGCAGCCAGGTACGGGTTGCATCAATGTGCCAGTGAGGATTTATATCATCACAGAAGGTAAGACTTGAATTTTTAAACGCAATTGCGTTAGAAGCTCCTTTTCCGAACATATCAGAAAATACGATAAGCGTAGAACCAGACGGAAGATTGATTGCATCCGACTGAGTTTGAACAACGCGTCCACCGTCAAAAACGCCTTCCAAAGTGCTTGTATTTAATAAGAAGGAATTTGCAGTTGTAGTGTCGTTTCCGTTTGCAGCACCCGTCGTCGCAATAGAAACATTTCCTTCTGCATAAAGCATTTCTGTTTTACGGTCGTAACTTACAAAGTCTGCTGTAATTACAGAAGTTACACCGCCTTTTTGAACGCTGATTTTTACCTGCCCTTTCAGGACAATTGTATCGTTACCAGTTTCATCAGATTTTTTATATGTTGTCTGACTGGCATTATTAATTGTGATTATAGTCGTTTCTGCTTCTTCTGCAAACAAAGCTCCAAGTCCAATAAAAAAGGCTATAGAAACGAGAAAGATTTTTCTTACTTTTTTAATATTCAAAAATCTATTAAAAATCACTTTTTAGCCAGCATTTCCTTTACAAACTGTCCTGTGTAAGACTGAGGAACCTGAGCCACTTCTTCTGGAGTTCCTTTTGCAACGATTGTACCGCCGCCGGTTCCACCTTCAGGTCCCAGGTCAATCAGATAGTCAGCCTGACAGATTACGTCCAGGTTATGTTCAATCATCAAAACAGAGTTTCCCTTGTCCACAAGGCTCTGGATTACGCTCATAAGCTGCTTTACATCGGCAAAATGAAGACCGGTTGTAGGCTCGTCCAGAATGTAAAGGGTTTTACCGGTTCCCGGGCGGGCAAGCTCATTTGCAAGCTTAACTCGCTGGGCTTCACCACCCGAAAGTGTAAGGGCATTCTGTCCCAGCTGAATGTAGCCAAGTCCGACTGCCTGTAAAGTTGCAATCTTTCTATAAATATGAGGAATTGAGCTGAAAAACTCGCAGGCCTCGTCAATCGTCATGTTAAGAACGTCGTTTATGCTCTTTCCCTTATACAAAACTTCCAGTGTTTCGTGATTAAAGCGCTTTCCGTGGCAGACCTCACACTGAATGAAAACATCAGGCAGGAAGTTCATTTCAATTACAATTTCACCAGCACCCTGGCAGTTTTCACAGCGGCCGCCCTTTACGTTAAAGCTGAAGCGGCCTTTCTGATAACCTCGGGCCTTACTTTCAGGAAGGCTTGCATACAAATCGCGGATTGCATCAAAAACGCCAACATAGGTTGCCGGGTTAGAACGTGGAGAACGGCCAATCGGGCTCTGGTCAATATTGATTACCTTATCTAAGGCTCCGGCTCCGTGACATTCAGTACACTTTCCAACCGGCAGCTTTGTGCGCATAAGACGGTTACTTACATAGGGGAAAATAACATCGCCCATAAGGGTAGACTTTCCGCTTCCACTCACGCCAGTAATGCAGGTAAAGACACCAAGAGGAATATCAACATCTACATTTTTAAGATTGTGTTCGGTTACACCGCGAATCTGAAGGAATTTTCCGTTACCCTTGCGGCGCTGCTCAGGAATCTTCATTGTTAAAGTTCCCGCAAGATACTGGCCGGTAAGGCTTTCCGGAACCTTAGCAACTTCTTCGGGAGTTCCGGCCGCAACGATTTTACCGCCGTTTACACCGGCTCCAGGGCCCAAATCAATCAGATAGTCGGCAGTACGCAGAGTCTGCTCGTCGTGTTCAACAACAATTACTGTATTACCGTTATCGCGCAGGTTTATCAGAGTATCAATAAGGCGCTGATTATCCCGCTGATGAAGACCGATACTAGGCTCATCAAGAATGTACATAACGCCGCAAAGGGCAGAACCAATCTGAGTTGCAAGACGGATTCGCTG
>JAILHD010000046.1 GCA_024696155.1 Treponema sp.
ATTTCCTGAGCCACTACTGGAAGTTCAGAAACTGAAAGCTTTTTCAAATCTGCCGGTGAATTAATTTTATCCAAAATCATAGATTATATACTCCTGTTTGTATTAGTAACGTTATGTCACTTATCAAAAGTGTATGTCATATATGTTGACTTGTCAACACTAAAAATTGATTTTAGTGACAAAAAGTTGCTTATTGCAAAAGTTCTTTTACTGTGCTATTCTCTAGATATGGCAGAATTAAACAGCAAAGCAGTTTTTATCCGCGCAAGAAGCGGCGAACACAAAGAAGAAAGACTTTCTCAAATTAAAGAGGCGACTGCAGAACTCTTTGCATCCTGTCCTTATTCAGAAATTACTCTTACGA
Organism: Treponema sp.; assembly: GCA_024696155.1. GTDB lineage: Bacteria > Spirochaetota > Spirochaetia > Treponematales > Treponemataceae > Treponema_D. The sequence continues at coordinate 365 of JAILHD010000046.1, forward strand.
CTATTGCTGAAAAACTGGGCTGGTCTCGTGCCAACCTTTATAAATACGTCACAACCAAAGAAGAAATATTTCTTGAAATCTCCGCAGAAAAAATGGCCGCTTATTACAATGCCTTGCTTTCGGCTTTTCCGGAGGGCAACAATTTTACAAAAGAAGTGATTGCTGAAGTCTGGGCAGGAATTGTCAATGCAAATCAGGATTATATGCGCTATGTTTCCTATCTTAATCCGGTGATAGAAACAAATGTTACGGTTGAGCGCCTTGCCATTTTCAAAAGGAAATATTATGACCTGGCCTATGCCTTTCGCGACAGACTTGCACAAATGCTTGCCACCACTCAGGACGCTGCTTATAAAATCCAGCTGGATCTGCTTTTTTATGCTTCATCTAATGCGGTCTGCTGTTACAAAAATCCTCTGGTTCAGGAAGCCCTCAAGCAGATCAATATTACACCACCGCCAATGGATTTTTACAAGGATATAAAAGATTTTCTCAAAATGCGGCTGGAGAATTAATTTTTATTTCAGTTTTGTCCGGGTCGCAGAATTCCTTTTCTAAAATTACCCGGTCAATTTCGTCTGCGATGATTTTTCCTTCAAGCGGATTTTTTACGCTGTCGATTCTGCCATTTACCTTTACCTGCACAGAGCTTTTTTCAAAAGCAAGGTCACAGTTATTCATGGTGCAGTTTTCTAGAACGAGGTTCTTGCAGTAGCAGAAGGGCTGAGTTCCAATAATCTTGCAATTAATAAGCGTGAGGTTTTCAGAATACCAGCCAAGATATTCTCCCTTCACAAGGCTGTTGCGAACAGTTACATTTTTTGAGTGCCAGAAGGCATCTTTTGTATCCAGCTCTGAATCAGTAATTTCAATATTCTCGTCATACTGAAAAGAATACTTTCCCTTCATTTTAAGTTTTGAAATTTTCGCATTTTTCACTTCAAAGAAAGGATATTCCGATTCTTTAATTTCTACATTTTCAATAGTAAGATTTTGGCATTTCCAGATAAACTCAGGCGAGCTGACAGAAGAATTTTTAAGCGTGATGTCCTGACACTCCCGTAAAGCTTTAATGCCGTTCAGTTTACAGCTTTCAAGGGTGACACCCGTATCATACCAGAGTGCCGCCCTGCAATTTTCTGTGAATTCAGTTCCGCTGATTTTTGCATCAGTTACATGCCAGAAAGGATAGCGCAGATTCATAAAACAGCCGCTTACTTTGAGTTTACCTGCTTCTTTTAGGGCCGATTCTCCATCAGCCTTACCGTCAAAGCGGCAGTTTTTTATAATTGCACCCTGCAGGCCATACAAAGCTCTTTCCTGATCGAATGTCTGGTTTTCAAAAATCACACAGAACCTCCATCATATAAGATGCTAATGTAAAGGCCCTTTCGTCAAGTTTTTTATTTTATAAATTCTGTGCCAGTTTTGTAACTTTTGATTCTGTGTAAATACCGTCGCTGTAAACGTATGAGTCCGGCACATCGTCATAGCGGACAAAATGAGAGTCAACAAAGGACTGCTTGTCGGCAACGTTCTGCATGATTCCCATGTCTACAACCTGATCGATGGCGTTGAAAAGTGTCTGGTAGGCAAGTCCAACGGAAGGTGTGTAGTTGTAGGTTTTGAGCATCTCTGCATTTGCTTCAAGGTCGCCGCTTACGTGCTTGTTTTCAATCTGCAGGCGAGCAGTTTCGTAAGGCTGAGACTGGGTGAAGGCAGAGGCTTTGAGCATTGCGCGGATAAAGGCCTTTGTATGCTCAGGATATTTTTTTGCAACCTCGCTGGAAACGAAGGTCATACAGCAGTATTCCTGGCTGAAGGTTGGATCTGATGTGGTGTCAAGAATGTTTCTGAAGCCATACTGTTTTTCTGCAAGGTAACCAACAGGATCGTGTAGGCCGACAGCATCAACAGCCTGATTTTCAAGGGCGATTGGGAGGTCTGTGAGACCGTAAATTGCCATTTTGAAGTCTGCTTCAGGTCCGTAGGCTGTGAGTCCCAGTTCGTGGAATTTTCGCTGCCATACGATTGTTGAGGAATCCTGAACTCCGCAGAGGCCGATTGTTTTTCCTTTGAGGTCTGCGGCTGTGTAGTAAGGTGAGTCAGCACGTACGTAAAATTTTGTACATCCTGTGTGAACGCCTGTGAGGAAGCTTACTTCAAGACCGTTATCCAGCTGTGGAAGGAGGGAGCCTGCAAGTCCGAAGGTTGCATCGATTTTTTTTGCAACTACAAGGGATGTTGCCTGCATAAGGTCGATTTCTATTGCTTCATATTTGAGTCCAGCTTTTGAGAATTCTTCCTCAAAAAGACCAAGGTCGATTGCCACGTGAAGGGGAGCCGGACAAAGGCTGGAATTTGCCGTTCCGATTTTGAAGGTGAAGTCGGCATTTTTCTTTTCGCCGCCGCATGAGGTGAAGAAAAGTGCTGCTGAAAGTGCCAGGGCGGTGAATACGCCTGCCAGACCATTTGTTTTGATGATTGATTTCATGGTGCCTCCTGTATACGCGGGCTGATTAGAGTCTGCGTTGTTATTACCTATTAATTTAGTAGGATAATAGCGGGTAAAAACCTAGTGTGTCAATAGGTAGAAACGAGCGGGCGAACCTGGAGGGGCTTTGGGGCGCCTTATAAAGCTGAAGAAGTCTTTAATTCTTCCTTATATTCATCATAAACTAACTTTAGAAAATCATAGATATTTTGAAGTGATTTTTTTAGTTCCGTATCATCAAGGCTTTTTTGTGATTCTTCCAGATAAGTTTTGGCAATCCTGATATTTGTGTTAATGGTAGCTTCTTTGTATTGATGTAAATTATTATAAATCTCTACAAAATGCGAGAACATAATATAAACCAGATTATAAAATTCTTTTGAATACAGCTGTAGATTTTGATTCGAAAGAACTCTCGCAAAATCTAACGCAATTGCTTTGTCATAATAATTTAATTCTTTTATCAGCAATTCGCGATAGTGAAGAAATTCTTTATTAGAGAGTGAGTTTGTTGAAAAGCCAATAGTTCTAACCTTTGTAAAAAGGTGTGCAAAAACTACTGGATTAAAGTCTCTTGTCGTTGGTGTAAACCATTTTTCAATTTCTGTTTTAGTCATGTGATATATGAATACTCTAATACGGGCGTTCCGGCACTTCGTGCCGTCGGCTGTTCCGCACTTCGCCTCTTCGGCTCATCCTTCGCTCCGCTCAGGACTGCTACGCAGGTGCTCCATAGCCTAACGCGGGGATTAATTCTATTTATCCGAAATAAGTTTTACGACCGCTTCGACAAGTTTCTGATTGTTTTCTTCAGAAAGTTTTCCGACTTTTCTACCAAAACAAAATTTATTTACGGCACCTATAAGATGGATTACAGAAACTGAATCTTTTGAAAGTCCTGTTTCTTCGTGTCATCTTTTAATTCCTCCCACATTGCTTTCATGGAAGTTTTTGACATGTCTTTTTCTAGCTCAGTATAATCTTCTGCAATGCGTTTTGACTTCAATGATTCCAGCATTTTTCCCATCAATATGATGGTCTGTTCATACGAAAGAGAAAGAACTTGTTCTGAAAAATCTGCAAAAGCTGAATCTGACATTTTATACCTCCGCAGTAATTATACCACAATTTTTCAAAAATAAAGCAGATAAACTTTACTAATTAAGAATAATGATGTAAAACTGTGCAGCATTGATAAATTTTAAGAGTGGGATTTTTAATTTTCGGGCGTTCCGGCACTTCGTGCCGTCGGCTGTTCCGCACTTCGCTGGCGCTCAAACTCCTCGCTCATTTCATTCGCTGCGGTGTTCGCGCAACTTCGTTGCTCGGTGCTCCATAGCCTAACGCGGGGTAGGGAATAATAAATAGTAGTACTGCAGTTGGTTTGACACGCTTTTGGCTACTAACTTTTGTTATTTGTTTTATATAATCTTATAAATTGATTATTCCATCAGAACATTTTATGGATTTAATTTCTGACTCTTTATTCCAGAAAGAAAAATTCAATTTAATTTTTTGTTTCTCTTTGTTGATATTTTCCAGATTAGAAATAATTAATGACTGTGTAGGATTTGCATCCATTATATAGATTGTAGTTATTCCGATATCTTTTAATAAACTTGGATTAAGATTTTTTACTTTTGTACAAATACCATCGGAAATAGATACAATATTACACCAATCTGCATATAGAGTTATATCAGTTGTAACTCGAGTATCATTATTAATTTCATTATCATTTAAGAGCCATCCTCGAAAAAACATTCCATCAGATTCAAGAGGTGGTAAATATTCAGAAGTAAGAATTGTATTAGATAGAACTTTTTTATCTTCTATCTTTTGACCATATCCATTATTTTCATATTTAATAATATATGAAGTCGTATTATTGATTTCTAAATCATTAGTTGGATAATCATTATTTGTATTACAAGAGAAAAATAATGAAAAAGTTGAAATGAAAATAAAAAACTTTAATTTCATTTATTAACTCCTCTTCTAGTCTCATTGGGTTTTGGGTATAACAACTGGTTGTACCGTAGGCAGCTTGACTTGCTTTCTGAAATTGTCTTCTTTATTTTATAACGTATTTCTTGGTTTTATTTAAATAAAGTTAATACATTACCCTCATTTTTCCAAAAGCCTTGAAACGTTTGTCGTTATTATTATATTTTCGTCGTGTTACTCCATTGATATCATTTATGCCATCACCGTTTATGTCTTTTTGTGTACTATCAATAAAATAAATTATACCATTTTCTTCTTTTTCGAAGATTGCAATATGTGAAACAGTATCACTGGTTTCTTCACCCATAAATAAAAGATTACCTTTTTTTAAGTCTGCACGGGTTATAATTGTAGACGCATTTTTATACATGTAATTTGCAGTCATATCAGATTGGAGTAAAATATATTTTGTATCTACAAGTGCATATTTATAGCACATTATAATTAACCCAGAACAATCTATTTTTATTGCTGTTCGTGCTGGATCTTGTCCACCTAAATCATATTCTGTTTCTGATTCCGCGTATAATTCTGCGAATCGATATGCTCTTTCTGCGATTTCTTCAGGAGCATCTATTTCTGTATATTCATAATTATTCTGAGGATTTTGGCAACTCATAAACAATAGACCAAAAACAAATAAAACCAATGTTAATTTATTTTTGAAGATAAAATAAAGCATTATGTATTTCTTGAAAGAGTTTTGTTTCAATCCTTTTATTTTCATTTTTTTCTTCATAAAAAAAAAGCAGGCCAGTGGCCTGTCGCCATAACTATGTAGCTAAACCGCAACGCGGCTTGACCGCGTTGTCGGCTTTGAGCTACTTGTTATGTGTTTATTCTGTTTTCATACCTATGAATGTTTTATCTGCTTCTTCTCCAAAAACAATTCCTTCATTAAAACTGTCTTTATCTTTAATAAGATGAATTGTTATTAAGATAGAAACAATTATTAAAAGAAAATAAAGAACAAATAATAAAACTTTTGCAAGTTTATAGTATGGATTTATTGTATTTAATGAAAGTTCTTTTATTGAAACTAAAGCATCTTTAACAGAAAGTTTATTATTTTCTCGTTCTAATGCATTTATGGTTTTCAATGTAGTTGATGTATATTTTTTTATTTTTGATTTAATAACATTTTCTGCGATTGCTTCAATGCCGTCTGATTCATTTTTTTTCAAAGATTCTTCCAAAAGATTTTTTAGCTCTTCTGTACTCATTTGTTTTTCAAGTGCATTTGGATATATTTCATTTACACTTTGTTCAAGTTGTGAGATCCCCATATCTATATATGAACTAAGATGATTTTTTACAAAACCAATGGCAATTAATAAAATAATAAAGATTAATGAGAGCAAAAAGTTTAGTGTACTCATACAAACTTTATAAGTTTTATTTTGTATTTTTCTTACTAAGACAAAATGGAGAATTATAGGAATAATTAATGCAATTAAAATAATAAAAACTGTCATTTGAAGTCCTCATTAATATATATTTTTGTTTCTTGTTTTTGACAACTTTTTTTAAGAGAAATAAAAAATGGTTCCTTATAAATAAGTAATTCTTTGTATTTTTCTTTATATCCCAAATCTTCTAGCACAACTTTTGTAAGAAGCCTTCCGCATGGAGCCTGCATAAAAACTTGAAAAGAATCAGGTCTAAATTCCTTTTTATTTTTTCCAATAAGAATCTTATATTTGATTTTTTTATCCTTCCAAGTTGAAAGAAGCTTTATTGCTTGTTTCATGAAAATGAAACAAGCAATACTTTGTGGAATAAGAAGCCAAATTGATATCTTGTATAAAGGGATCAATATGACAGCTATTCCACAAAAAATTAACAAGAAAGAGTAAGTATTCAAATATAGAAATCTGAAAAACTTATGCATTTCCTGTCTGAGCAGCAGAAATTGCTTTATAGAAAGCGTCAACTGTTTTCTGAGCAGTTTTTTCATCAGCACCAGAAAGCATAACTCTTGTTCTCTCTGTAAATCCTTCATAATAGAGATAGAATGCAGGACAGAAACAACCGCATGTTGCAACTTTTTCATAACCAATTTCTTTAACACTACTTGGAAGTAAATATTTTACTGTTGTACCAACATTAAAACAGTAACATTCCTTTACATTTGCTACTTCTACAACCCTACGGTTTGTAATTACAAGGAAACCTCTTCGAGAGTGACCAAATATTTTGGCAAAGAACTTCCTTATCTGTCCTAATGCCATTGCAACTGGATTTGAGCTTGTTGCCCAAAGTTCTGCCTCAATCTCCATTACAAGAGATTCGCCATCTTCAAGAATTAATCCTGATTTTAAATCTGCCATACAGATTCCTCCAAATTTTTATTATAACGGAATACTCCGCTATTATCCCTAAAAAAATTGTCAGTGTTTTTTAAGCGCCCCAATGCGGGCGTCCACATAACAATATTTATATGTATTCTGCATAAAAATCTTATACTGACAAAAACTTTCGGTATAAGATAGCAAAGGAAATACACAATACTTTAATTATACAACCACTTATACGAAAAATACATATTCTTATGTGGATACTTTTAAGGTGGAAGTTTTCCCGCCTGTGAACTAAAAAAGAAAGGAAAATAAAAAAATGTACTTTTGCCTGCAAAAGTACAATAGGTGGCTAGAGAAACATTTATTTTTAAGAAGCCTTTTTAGCCACCGCGCTCGATGAATCTTGCGAGCCGATTTCCGGATGATGCTAAAATGCCCTGCTACCACAGCTCATTTTTATACGCATCCTCGATTATCGGCACGTTAGGGATACGGAAGGCGGCGAAGCCGGCCACCGGAACGAAGTGAGGAGGCTGGAGCGTCAGCGGAACCTGTAGTAGCCCGACCCGGCTGCCGGAGGCAGACGGGGAACGCCCTGAGCTACAGATTATCGTAGAGGTCTTCGGTGAAGGTCAGGCTGCCGCGGTAACCGGCGTAGGTGCGGTTGAAAACCAGGCGGTCGTTGAGGGGGAAGGTGGCGTTGAGGAACTGGATTTGTTTTTCAAGTCCGATTTCCTTTTCGTTGGTGCTTCCTACCAGAAGACTGATATCCTCGGGTTCATTGAGGATTGTCTGGTTGATTTCCCACTGGTCGCTGGCGAAGACGACTTTTGGCGCAGAGGCGTATTCAAGCTGGCTGATGTTCTGGATTATGCACTCCTTGTCTTCGGGGCGGTAGATTGTTTCGGTAATGACAACGAGAATCGGGCTGAAGCTGTAGTCGTTGGCAAGATAGCGGGTCAGGCCGATTGCGCTTGATGCATCCCCTGACACCGCAAATCTTTTCCAGCTGAGCTGACCGATGGACTGGGCAAGGTAAGAGTAAACGTAGTCTTCTTCTTCGGCGATGACTTTGTCTACCAGAGCGGTGTCGAGTTTGAGGGCTGCGGCTACTTCGCGGACAAAGCGGCTTGTATCTGTGGCTCCGACCGGCACGAATGGGAAGCGAATGCTTGGAACGCCGAACTTCTTTTCAAACTTTTTGGCCGGGCCGTTAAAAAGCCATGGATTTATGATGATGTTGAGGTCGGCTTCGGAGCTGTGTTCGATAACGTCGATTCCCTGATGCTTGGTGAAGAAGGTGTTTACATCGATTCCAAGGCGGGAAAGGATGCGGTCGATTTCTTCCAGGGTGCCGCTCCAGTATGGGTCGTGATATGGCACGATTCCGAAGATGTTTACGAGAGGGCGGCTGCGTTCTGCTTTTACGGATTCTCTTGGCGGCTGAATCACATTGTCCAGGAAGGTGTTCCAGACTGTCTCGTAGCCCAGAAGGCTGTCGCCTGCAAAGCCCGGAGTGTCGATTGCAAAAACCTTGTGGCCTTTTGCCGTGAACTCATCGGTAACGCTTGCAATGTCATCTCCGATAATTCCCGCTGTACAGCCCGTGAGGACAAAATAGGCGTCTGCGTCGATTACTTCTATTGCACCCTGAATTGTGGTGCGCAGCTTGTTTACGCCGCCGAATACGACTTCTTTTTCAAGCATGTTGCTTGAAGGGAGCGAAACTCCGCTTACGAAGCAGGCGTGTTTGTGGCCGCTGTTTCCCTGCTCGGCGGCGGTTGTCTGCATACAGCAGCCGGGACCTGAATGAAGAATAGGGCAGACGTGGTTGATTGCTGCCAGAACTGAATTTATGCCGGCCAGCACACAGCCGCCGCGTGGATTTTCTGTAACGTATGACATTTTTCCTCCGAAAGTAGGTAAAGCTAAAAAATTGCTG
>JAILHD010000053.1 GCA_024696155.1 Treponema sp.
TTAAATCTTCTATTATAATGCGCGAGTTGTAGCCTAAAGTCAGGTGCTCGCAGGTTAATTGTGCCATATAGTTCTGTCCTACAACTTGCACTTTGTGCAAGTTAAGCAAAGGTTCGGTGTATCCGGAAGTTGAAAATGTGCCTTACGACCTTTGCAGTTTTGATAATGATTATCAAATTGCCTTATTTAATCATATTGCGCGCCTTGTGTCAAATCTATAAAATAGAAGAAATTTATTTTAGACTAGGGAATTAATATGGCAGATGCAAAATCAGTATGCCGCCAGGTTGTTTGTGCGGCTCTTAATGAGTTTATAAAAGCTAAGGCTCCGGAAGCAGAGCTTGCAAAAGAAGAAAATATTCAGGTTGTAACTCCTCCAAAACCAGAGATGGGTGACCTTGGAGTTCCTCTTTTTGCATTTGCAAAATCACTTCATATGGCACCTCCTCAGATTGCTGCAGAGGTTGCAAAGCTTATTACAGATAAATCAATTGGTGAATTTATTGCTGTGGGCCCTTATGTAAACGTAAAGCTTGATAAGGCAGGCAGTGCGGCAGGCATTCTTGATGCAATCCGCGCCCAGAAGGACGAATACGGTTCTTTCGGCTCTGATGGTAAAAAGCCTCTGGCTGGTCGCCGCGTAATGGTTGAATATTCTTCTCCAAATACGAACAAGCCTTTGCACCTTGGACATTTGCGAAACGATGCTCTTGGTGAATCTGTAAGCCGCATTCTTAAGGCTGCGGGAGCTGAGGTTTACAAGGTAGACCTTATTAATAACCGCGGTGTTCATATCTGTAAATCTATGCTGGCTTATAAACTCTTCCACGAGGCAAATGGTGATACACCGGAAAGCCTTGGAATGAAGGGCGACCACTTTGTGGGCCAGTGCTATATTGAATTTGACCGCTATCTTAAGGGCGAAAAGGACAAGCCTGAAACTGCTCATCCGGAAGCTAACCAGATGGCAGAAGATATGCTTATTAAATGGGAGCAGGGCGATCCTGAAATCCGCGAGCTCTGGCAGAAAATGAACGACTGGACTCTGGAAGGCGTAAAAGAAACTTACGCCCGTACTGGCGTTTCTTTTGATAAATTGTACATGGAAAGCGAAACTTACCTTAAGGGTAAGGACGAAATCCTTAAAGGTCTTGAAAAAGGCGTTTTCTTTAAGGCTGATGATGGTTCTGTGCGCATTGATGTAACAGACGTTGTCGGAAAGGGAAAAGACGAAGACAATCACGAAAAAGTTTTGCTCCGAAAGGACGGAACTTCGGTTTATATTACTCAGGACATTGGAACTGCAATCAGCCGCCACGATGACTGGGCATTTAATCAGCTGGTTTATGTTGTTGCAAGCGAGCAGAACTACCACTTTAAGATTCTCTTCCATATTCTTAAAAAACTTGGCTTTGAATGGGCAGATAAGCTTTATCACCTCAGTTACGGTCTTGTAAACCTTCCAAGTGGACGCATGAAGAGCCGCGAAGGTACAATTGTTGATGCTGATGATTTGATTGATTCTCTGCATGCACAGGCTCTGGAAGCAATTAAGGAGCGCGGACGCGACGGCGATGTAGGTGATGCTGATGATGTTGCAGAAAAAGTAGCTTTGGGTGCTCTTCATTATTACCTGCTTCAGGCAACTCCTATTAAGGACATGCTCTTTAATCCTGAAGAATCTTTGAGTTTTAACGGAAATACAGGTCCTTACCTTCAGTATATGGGGGCGCGCATCAACTCAATTCTTGGAAAGGCCGCAGAAGCCGGCATGAAAGCTGATTATTCGGCTGACAGCGTTGCACTTTTGAAGGCTTCTGAAGAATGGGAGCTTATCAAGCAGCTTGGAGATTACCCTTTAACTGTTCAGAAGGCTGCAGAAAATCTTGATTCAAGCGTAATGGCAGCTTACCTTTACGAAACAAGCAAGCTCTTCAGTAAGTTCTATCAGAACTGTTCGATAATGAATGCTGAAGATAAAAAAGTTGCCGCAGCCCGCCTTTACCTTGCAGAATCTACTTTGCAGGTAATGAAGAATGCAATGAATCTGGTACTTGTGCCATATCTTGAGAGGATGTAATGTTAACTTCTAGTAGAATGAACGGCCTTCACCCTTATGTTCCGGGTGAACAGCCTAAAGACAGAGACTATATAAAAATTAATGCAAACGAAAATCCTTATCCGCCAAGCCCGGAAGTGCAGAAAGCGGTAATTGATTTTGTTCAGAATCATCCTGAAAAGCTGGGGCTTTATCCTGATCCTGATTCAAATGAGCTTCATGCAGCAATTGCGGACATGCTGAATAAAACAGGCGGAGTTCTCTGCCGGGCAAGGTGCGAGGGTGGCAAGGTTTCGCCTGCTGATGAAGATAAAATCCCATTCACTGTAACTCCAGAGATGATTTACAGCGGAAACGGCAGCGACGAAGTTCTTTCTTTTGTATTTTATGCCTTCTTTGACTCTTCAAAAAAGTTTGTAATGCCTCAGTTTACATACAGCTTCTATCCTGTTTATGCAGGCTTTTACAATATCCCGATGGATAATGTTCCTTTGCGTGCTGACTGGACTTTGGATACAGAAGAAATGCTTAAACGTGCCAAAGGTAATAAGGGCGGAATTATTTTTGCAAATCCTAACGCACCTACAGGCCTGGGACTTACCCGCGCACAGGTACGCGAAATGCTAAAATCAGCTTCATCAGATGAAATTTTTATTGTAGACGAAGCCTACGTAGACTTTGGCGGCGAATCCTGTATACCTTTAATAGAAGAGTTTAAAAATCTTGTAATTGTACGAACATTCTCTAAGAGCCTTTGCGGGGCTGGTATGCGCCTTGGCTACATCGTAGCAAATCCAGAGCTTGTAAATGTTATAACAACTGTAAAAAACAGCGTAAATCACTTCCCGATTGATGCCGTTGCTCAGATTGCAGGAATTGCAGCCTGCAAAAATCCTTCTTACTATGCAGAATGCGCAAAAAAAGTTGCGGATGAGCGAGATTCATTTTATAATTTTTTATTAGAAAAAGGTTTCTACGTTTTGAAATCTCAGACAAACTTTTTGTTCGCAAAAAAAGATGGAATTACGGGCGAAGCGCTTTATCGCGGTGTTAAACAGGAAGGCATACTTATCCGTCACTTTAATACACCAGGAATTGAAGACTTTGTCCGAATTACTGTTGGAACTAAAGAGCAGATGGAGAAGTTAAAGAAAGCAATTGAAAAAGTTTGCGCATAAAAAAGCTAAGCAAAAGTTAAGAGTTCTTTCTGAAGTTCAGGCTTCTGTAATAAATGAGTTTGTTTTTGACTCTGGGTTTCAGGTAAAATTTCTATCTGGAACTACAGAGTATTTAAAGGAACTTCCTCTTTTATTTTCAGACACAGATGTAACAATAATCGATATGGCGGAAGATTTTTCACCACTTTCGCCATTTATGAAGATTTTGTCAAACTTTAAAATTCCTGAAACTTTGCTTGATGATTTTTGCTACTTTCCGCAAAAGAAAACTTTCCGTTCCTATTTAAGCAATGGTATTGCAGACAAGCGTTTTGATATTTTTGTTTCCGACAACATCAGTTTTGAAAAGCGAACCTTGCGCCAGACAATTATTTCTATTCTTGAAGAAATTTCCAGCGGTACATTTTTGATTTTGAATTCCCAGTATCTGGGAGACGAAGCCTTTGAAATTCTTAATGATTTTGAAAAATCCGACATAAAATGTACTGTAGTTTTTTGTATTGATTCGTTTGATGAAGAAAATGGTTCAGACAAAGTAAGAAAATATTTCGAAGAAAAAGAAAATGATTTAAACTTCTTGAACATCAGCGATGAAAGTGACAGAAGTCTTTATTCAGACCGTCCAAAAAATAAATATGACCGCAGTTTTGTTTATTCGGATGTAATGAATATTTTTATAAATAACAGAGTCTTTCTTGCTATCAGCGAAAACAAACGCTTTGCTGATTTTTTTGTAAAATATTCTGGCAGTTATAATTATTATCCTGAGCAGCTTAGAAATATTTATAAAGAAATAGGCCTTTCTTACTATTACAATGGTGATTTAGACGAGGCTATTTTATATTTTAATAATGTAATAGAAATTTCTAAAAATGACTCTCTTGCAGGTGAAGTTTATCTTTTTCTGTCTAAGGTCTTTTTCCAAAAACGAAATCTAAAGCAGGCGTTAAAATATTCACTTATTGTTCAGCAGATTGCGCAGGAAGAAGACTTAAAAGAGCTTTATCCGCTTGGCGTGATGATGGAATATCTTGCTACAGAATCTTACAACTCTCCGGGATACATTCAGCTTTATGAAAAAGCCCTAAAAGTGCTCAAAGATGCAGGATTTATTGTAAACTATATTTATACATGTAATCAGATTCCTGTTTTTCTTTATATGAATGATGATTATGCTGATTTAATTTGTGAAAAATTAAATGATTCATATAAATTAGCCACAGACATTGGAAATATTCCAGAAATTGCTTCCAGCGCCCACTGGAAGGCAATAATCAGTTCTCAGAATGGTGATGAAGAGCAGGCTAAACTTTTGTTTAATGAAAGTAACCGTCTTAGAACTCAGATGGGCGAAATTCAGCCTCTTTTAAAAATCAGAAACGGTCTTTCTTACGAAGCTTTGTGCCGCGCCGATTATTACGAGGCATACACTCTTATTAATTCAATCCTTTCACGTTTGTATGAGATTACAGAATATTCAATGATTGTTTCTACTCTTACAAACTGTACTTTTTCGCTCTTTTTTTCGCGCCATTTTGATATTTCCTATTCAATTTTTAATCAGGTTTTAAAATTCCTTCAGCTTATGGGAATTTCTGATATAAAGGCTGGCAATTTTATGCCAAGTTCGGCAGACATTATGCTTTACAAGGCTATTATAGAAATTGATAACGGCGATTATATTCATGCAAGAAACAATTGTTCGGCTCTTGCAAAAAAACATGCAGAACTTTCTGCACTTGAACTGCCGCTCTATAATTTTTTGCAGGCACTTGTTTTCCTTACAGAAGGAAATATTCTGCTTTCTGAAGAAGCCTTTGAAGAAGCTGTTACTGGTTATAGCCAGGAATATAACGCGCAGATGCATCGTATCGTTTTTATGCATTACGAATATGCAATAGTATTACGAAAACTAGGATATTCAGAAAAATCTGTTGAATACATGAAGCATGGCTTTGTAATTGCTCAAAAAAATCATTTTACATATTACACAAAAAATAAGCCTTCCATGACTATAGAAGAATATATTCGTGATATAAGGGATTTTGAGCCTTTAAATCTGAATATGGAATATCTGGAAGAAAAAATAGAAAAAGAAAGCCTTATGAACCAGCTTCATAATAGAATTTATGAATATCAGTTCTTAAATAAGATTATGGGCTTAGGTGCAGAAACTTTTACTCTTGAAGAATATTTGACCCGCGTAGTTCAGACTTTAATGGACTATCTGATGGCTGATGATATTTATATTGCAGAAAAGACGGAAAAAGGATGGAAAGTCCTTGCTGCATCAAGTGGTAATGATGGACAGGAAATCAGCCGTGAACGATGGGAAGAACTTTATAAAAATTCCTGCGAAGAGCAGCAGAGTTTGCTTACTTTTGATTCTGTGTTCCATCAGTATTTTAGAAATCTTTCTAAGTTTGACTTTGTTGGTGGAATGATTATTGTGCCGGGACGTCATACTCAGATGTCAATAGAAATGTTAAACGTTTTAAATCTTGCAATTTCTAATATTCAGGCGCAGATAATCATGATTAAGCAGGAAGAACACCTTGTTTATCTTTCTTCTACTGATCTCCTTACACTTGTAAAAAACAGACGCGCATTGCAGGAACATATTTCCAGTGAATCAGAAAAACTTCAGCGATATTCTCCACGCAGAAAGTTTATGGTTGTAGAAACTATTGCGTTTATTGATCTTGATAATTTTAAGTATTATAACGATAATTTTGGCCACGAAGCCGGTGATTTATTAATTGCAAATTTTGCCCGACTCTTAAAAAAGGTTTGCCGTTCAGTTGATTTTGTAAGCCGTTTTGGAGGCGACGAATTTGTTGTTGTAATGACGGACACAAATTGTGCTGATGGAAAAATATTATATCGTCGCTTAAAAAATACGCTGGAAGATGCAAACTATTTTATTCCAGATCTAGAAGCCATGCTTGGTGGAAAAATCGATATTCCAAAAGAAAAATATCTTGGTTTTAGCATGGGACTTTGTTCTAATATGGATATAGAAAAACCTCATGATCTTGCAACTGTTATGATGAATGCAGATCAGGTACTTTATTATGTAAAAAATAATAAAAAGGGCGGAGTAGCTGCCTGGAATGAATTAAATAAAAATAAGGAATAAAAAATGAAAATTTTAGTTTTGAGTGATTTGCACGCAAACAATGAAAACGTAGGAAAACTTGAAGATCAGTTTGCAAAGGCAGATGCTGTTATTTTTGCAGGTGATTTTGCTGAATGCTTTAAGCCGGAAACAGGAAAAGAAGCTTTAAATACACTTTGTACAAAGCATGATACAATTTTTGCAGTTCTTGGAAACTGCGATGAGCCTGAATTTATAGAAGAACTTGAAGATCGCGATATTTGTGTAGAAAAAACTCTTGTATTCCACGAAGGTCTTGCAGTAGCAGGAAGCGGCGGCGGAACATATTTTACAGGAAAAACAGCAAACGAACGCGAAGAAGCAGAAATCCTTTCTGATTTTAATATTGTAAAGAATTCTGTAGAACAGACAGGAGACGAAAGCCTCTGGAAAAGTCTAATTTTAATCAGTCATAATCCGCCAAAAGATACAAAATGCGACGCTGTAAATGCAGAACTTCATGCAGGAAGCCAGATGTTTACAGACTTTATTAAGGAAAATCAGCCGCTTGCAGTTGTATGCGGTCATATTCACGAAGGTAAAGCTGTAGATAAAATTGGAGATACTGTTGTAATTAATCCAGGTCCATTGCAGGAAGGAAATTATGCATGGCTTGAAGTTGAAAAAGAAGGAGAAAACTGGAAGGTTACAAAAACAGAACTCTGTAACCTTTAGTTTTTGAATAATTATTGTGGCTGAGTCGCCGTGCAGGCGATTCTAAAGCCAAAGTAGTCGTAACATTCGTTAGGGTCAAAGCTGTAGCGGTCGCCGCAGAAGTTGAACATTGTATATTCAGAAAAACTTCCGCCGCGGCTTACACGCTCGTAGCCCGATTTTGCACCGTATGGTTCTTCTGAATTATACTGTGCAAACCAGTCCCAGCAGAATTCCAGAACATTTCCGCTCATATCAAAAATGCCGGCGTTATTTGCGTTGCCTGTAGCAGGTTCGCTGATGTTTTCAGGGTCAAAAGGAAGTCCTGCTGTTCCTACTGTATGTGTTGAATCTGCATTTTCAGAAATCCAGGCATACAAAAGTCCTGAATCATCCGGTTCATCTTTTTTAGATACTATTCCACTTATTTTATCGCCATTCTGAAAGCCTGTGTGGGTTCTGCGTGCTGCATATTCCCATTCTGCTTCGGATGGAAGTCTGAAGCCATCGTTTTCCCAATAACATTCGGCAAGGTCGCATGCAGCGGTGTCGGAAGAATCTCTTAGAACTTTGTCGTTGTATTTATAGCATGGTGTACGGCCCTGAATTTCGCTCAAGGCATTACACCAGACAATTGCGTCATACCAGCTGATCATTGTAACTGGCTGATAGGAATTTTCTTCGTTTGGAATGGCGGCACGACGGCCTAAAGAACCTGGCTGACCTGGGTTTTCAAAATTGTAGCCTAAAATTTCAGCCTTTGTACGAATCTCGTACCATAGAGCATAGGTTGTTTCAAATTTGTTGATAGAAAAAGGTTGTAAATCGCGTACAACTACAGAAGACTGAGTATCCTGACCTTCAATATAGGCGAGATTAGATTTAAATGTTACAAGGCTGAGTGGTGTAAATGCAAAAAAGTGAGTGGCACAGCAAATCAGCGCTAAAAAACAAAACTTTTTTTTCATACTTTTAACTCTATTCTATATCCTTTATTAAATAATGAATAGAGCAAAATTTAGTTACGGGATTTTTTACCTTTTGAGCCGGCTTTTTTCTGTTTTTTCTGCTGTTTACGGCGTGCGCGAAGGCTTCTAATCGATTCTTTATTTACATTAAGGGCAAGAATTGTAAGAATAACAGAAATTACACAGCATGCAGAGATGCTGATAATAGGAATATAGCCTGCAAGGTGATCAAAAGGAAGTTTGACGTTCATTCCAAAATAGCTTGTCACAAAGGTTGGAGACATCATTACAATGTTGATGATTGCAAGCTTTTTCATAACGTTATTCAGGTTATTGGAAATAATGGAGTCGTAAGTGTTCATTACGTTAAACATAATGCTTGAATATGTGTCTGCCATTTCAATAGCCTGTTTGTTATCAATCATAACGCCTTCTACAAAGTCCAGGTCTTCTTCATCAAATTTGATAAGGCGGGTATTGCGCATTTTCTGTAAAAGCAGCGAGTTACTTTTGAGCGAAGTTGTAAAGTAAACCAGAGATTTTTCCAAACTCATCATCTGCATGATTTCGCGGTTTTCAATTTCCAGTTTCATTTCATTCTGAATGCCTGTAGAACGCCGGTTGATTTCTTTAAGATAACGGAGGAAGTTCAAGTTTGCGCGGTTTAGAATCTGTGCAATAAAAGACGGAAAGTCTGTAAGGCGCACGTTTCGCACGCGGTTTGCACCAAAGTCCTTTAGAACTTCGCTGTCTGTCCAGCAGAGAGTGATGATTGTTTTTCCTTTAATGATGATTCCGACAGGAACTGTAAAATATGGAGTTTCTGCCGAAGGGTCATAAACTGGTACGCGGACGATTGTAAGAATATATCCAGATTCGCCGTCTTCAATTCGAGAAAGTTCATCAGGGTCAAGAATATCCAGAATGTGATCCTGCTCGATCTCATATTCCTGCTGAATAGTGTCTGCTTCGTCACTGTTTACATTGCGGGCGTCAATCCAAAGCGGCTTTGTTTTCTGGATTTCGTCTTTTTTGACTTTTAAAAAGCGTCCGTTTTCCTGCTGCCAGTATGTAATCATAATATTTCCTCTTTTGACTTTTTGATTATGCCTTGAGGAAATGCAAATTTAGTTGTGATTTCCGGAAGGCATTTTTGTGTGAATTAAGAAAAATATGGGATAACTGGAACTGCCACCGTCCATATAAATGCCTCCGTTTTGTAATTTATGATATTTAATAATTATAGCGAATATTCCCTTTAAGGGCAAATTTTATTAAAAATCGTATGTGCGTATAGTAAAACTTCAAAAAATCCTTAAAACTTGCTGAAATTTTTTCAAATTTTTTGTCAAAACTTCAATGTCTTGGAAAGTATATATGCAGGAGGATTTTATTTTTATGAGCAGATTCAGTTTCAGGCTTGCTCCTGCGTATTGCCTTTATAACGGTGTTTGCATAATGAATCAAAATGGTCCAAGAATTACTTTTTTGATGGAGAATGCAGAAAATACGGTGCTAAAAGAACATATCCGTAGTGCCTTTTTAAACTATGTGGAATATGTAAAAATGCAAAAAGATTGTCCGTCGTTATTCAGGACTGTCCCCGAAGTTTATTTTAAGAAAGGTGGCAGAAAACAGCTTAAAGAAATTATTATGGAAGAAAATTTTGACTATGAAGAGGAGCGGTTATGAAACTTAGAATTCTTATTTTTGTGCTATTGATGGAAATTGCTGCAGGCATTTTACTTCAGTCGTGTGCGACTTTCAGGGATAATGAAAAGAAATCTGCTCCTTACGAATTAAAAGCACAGATGGTTATTGAACCTTCTTCAATTTATGAGACTGCCGGCCTTGAATATTTGTTGTTAAATAAATCAGATAAGACGGTAAAAGCTTTGACCTTTGTATTTTTTCTAAATAGTGATGAAGAAAGTTCTTTTGAAGTTTTTGAAAATCTTATTAAACTAGAAGTTAATGCTGTTGTGGAGCCGCAAAGTTTTGTCGAAGACTGTGTAAGTCTGGATTTGTTTTTATATGAAGTTCCGGAAGAACCTTATCTCCTGGATTATTTATATGTAAGTAAGATTGTTTATGAAGACGGGTCAGAATGGACTGACCCGTTTGGTGTGTATTTATTTTAGAGTGTAGCCTTAGCTGCAATCTTGTAGATTTCTGCTACGTCGGCAGAAGACAGGTGAACAAAGCCGCCTGTTTTACCGCTGCCAAGGCCGAATTTTTCTACAAGGGTAGGAATATCTTCTTCTTTTGCACCAAGTTCTGCAAAGTTGATTGGCATTCCAATTTTGTGAAGGAATTCGCGGAATCGTTTAATTCCTTCGCGGGCTGTGTTTTCTGGATTTTCGTAATCCATTTTGCAACCCCATACCCGTTCTGCCCACTGACAGAAGCGCATTACATCATGTTTATAAACAAAATCCATCCAGGCTGGCATAATTACAGCAAGGCCTGCACCATGAGCGCAGTCATAAAGTCCAGAAAGTTCATGTTCAATTCCGTGGCTGTTCCAGTCCTGCTCGCGGCCAACACCTACAATATTATTGTGGGCAACCATTCCCGCCCACATGATATTTGCACGGGCTTCGTAATCATCTGGATTTGCAATTACCTTTGGAGTTTCGTGAATCATAGACATTAAAACGGCTTCGCAAAGTCTGTCTGTTGTTTCTACATTTTTTGTGTTTGTAAAATAGCGCTCGCAAACGTGAGCCATAATATCTGTTGCACCGCAGGCGGTCTGATAAGCTGGAAGAGTCTGGGTGAGGGCAGGATTTAAAATTGAAAAGCGTGGACGGAGTAAATCATTTCCATATCCGCGCTTAATCATTCCATCTTTTTTTGTGATTACAGTGTCTGGTGAACCTTCGCTACCAGCTGCCGCAATGGTCAAAACTGTTCCTACTGGAATTGCAGCCTTTGGTTCAGCTTTTCCGCTGTAGAAATCCCAGAAATCGCCTTCGTAGCATACTCCAAGAGCTATTGCCTTTGAACTGTCGATTACAGATCCGCCGCCAACTGCTAGAATAAAATCAACTTTGTTTTTCTTACACAAGTCAATTCCCTGATAAACTAGATCATCAAGAGGATTTGGATGTACGCCTCCCAGTTCAACAAACTCAATCTTTGCCTCTTTTAATGAAGTTCTGATTCGTTCCAGAAGACCCGATTTTTCTGCAGATTTTCCGCCAAAATGAAGAAGTACCTTGCTTCCTCCAAATTCTTTTACAAGCGCACCTGCCTGCGCTTCCATTTCTTTTCCGAAAACAAATTTTGTCGGACTGTAGAATGTAAAATTATCCATATAATAATCCTCGCTCTAAAAAGTATAATATGGATATTTTTCAAAGGCAAAAAATCTTTTGTTATGCCTGCGATTTTATTTTTATTGACAATTTTGTAAATGCCTAATAATTTGATAGTGTAAAAAACATTAGGGAGGAAATTCATGAACATAACCGTTTGGGGACTTTTAATTCCGTTTTTAGGAACAACTTTAGGTTCTGCCTGTGTGTTTTTTATGAAGCGCGGCATAAATGATACTGTTCAACGCCTCCTGCTTGGATTTGCTGCTGGGGTTATGATTGCAGCCGGAGTCTGGTCACTTTTAATTCCTGCAATGGATATGAGTGATTCTATGGGGCGTCTTGCATTTTTACCGGCACTGGCAGGTTTTATTCTGGGTATTGCTTTTCTCTTTTTGCTGGATAAAATTACTCCCCATCTTCACGCAATGGCAGAAAATCCTGAAGGACCAAAATCAGGTGTAAATAAAATCAGCCGCACAATGATGCTTGTTTTTGCTGTAACCCTCCATAATATTCCAGAGGGAATGGCGGTCGGAGTTGTTTTTGCAAGCTTTTTGAACGGAAGCGGACTTTCCGGCGCAGATGCCCTTGCACTTGCCATTGGTATTGCAATTCAGAATTTTCCGGAAGGCGCCATTATTTCCATGCCTCTTCGCACAGAAGGTAACGGAAAATTAAAATCCTTTTTATACGGTACCCTTTCCGGCGCTGTTGAACCAGTAGCCGCAATCATCACAATCCTTTTGACTTCTCTTGTTCTTCCTTTTTTGCCGTATCTGCTTTCTTTTGCGGCCGGCGCTATGGTCTACGTTGTAATAGAAGAATTGATTCCAGAAGCAACCCGCGAAGAAAAAACTGATATTTGTACAATTGGTTTTGCCTTTGGTTTTGCTTTGATGATGGTTCTTGATGTAGCGCTGGGATAAAATTTTAAGAAAAAAGTTCCATAGCCTTTTCCTCAATTTTTTTGATTCCATCAAGGATAAACTGTTTTTTTTGAGGAGTGTAAAAGCGGATTTTTGGTTCTATTTCAAGAACTAAGGGGGTAAGAGCCTTTAGTTTTTCAACATCCAGACTGTTGGATGGATATGTTGCAAGAATTCCAGATGTTTTTTCTGTATATGTAATTTCTGCTTTTGGACAGATGATTTTTACGGCTTTTATAGCTGCGTTTCTTATATCTTCGTCACGAAGAATATGATCTCTAAATCGTAATCTACCCGGAAAATATCTGTATTCCATAAAATCTCCAAAAATCTGAAAAAAGCTAGTCTAAAAGTGGGCGCATTGAATTTGCGCTGAACATAATTGTAGAGGTATTATGAAGCACAGCTGCAAGGGAAGGTGTGATTATTCCTAATAATCCCAAAATCATAAGGGCTGTATTTACTTCTACAATTTTTACGTTATTTGTATCAATTTTCTGCATCAGAAGTGAGCCTAAAATACGAGTTTTATATAAGCCTAAAAGTCCGTCTTCTGCAGAAAGTACAATGTCGGCAGTTTCTCCTGTAATGTCGGCGCAATCGCCCATTGCAATTCCTGTGTCAGCTGCAGCAAGGGCTGGGGCATCGTTAATTCCGTCTCCAATCATAATAACCTTGTGCCCAAGTTTTTTCTGTTCTTCAATATAGTGCACTTTATCTTCTGGAAGAGCTCGTGAAATATAATGGTCAACTTTTGTAACTTTGGCTGCATTTTTAGCAGCTCCTTCATCATCTCCAGTTATCATTACACAGTTTTTAATTCCTGATTTATGAAGAAGCTGGATTATTTTTGCGGCATTTTTACGAACTGGATCGTTGATTGCAAAAATTCCGATGACGCATTTTTCTTCTGCCAGATATAAAAGGGATTCGCCATTTTCAATGGCTTCTTTTTGAATCTGAGAAAGATTTTCTGGTCCTGTGCATTTTTCATCATCAAAAATAAAATGCCTGCTTCCAATTAAAAGCTTTTTCTTTCCAAGTGAAGTTGCAATTCCATGGGCAACTATATATTCAACCTTTGCGTGCTGTTCTGGGTGAAAAATCTTTTTTTCTTCTGCTGCTTTTACAATTGCAGTTGCAATCGGATGAGCAAAGTGCTCTTCAAGACAGGCTGCAAGTGCAAGAACTTCGTTTTCTGTTTTTCCATTAAAAGCAAAAATTTTTGAAAGTTTTGGAGAGGCATGTGTTAATGTTCCGGTTTTATCAAAAACAACGGTGTCTGCGTTGCAGGCATTTTCCAAAAATTTTCCGCCTTTTACAAGAATGCCGTTAGATGCTGCTTCTTTCATTGCGCTAAGAACTGCAATTGGGGCTGCAAGTTTCATGGCGCAGGAATAATCAACCATCAGTGTTGCCATAACTTTTGTCATATTGCCAGTAAAAAGCAAAGTTGCAAGAGAAAGAAGGAAATTATATTTTACAAGCTGATTAGCAAGATTCTCTGAACGTACCTGAGAAGAAACTTTTAGAGCCTGAGAATTGTCAATCATTGTAAGGATGTTCTGCACTTTTGTCTGACTTCCAGTTGCACGAACTTCTACAAAAATTTCACCTTCCTGAACAACTGTACCTGCAAAAACAGATGCGCCTTCTCTTTTTTCTACAGCCAATGGTTCTCCTGTAATTGTAGCCTGATTTACAAGTGCTTCACCTTTTAAGACCATACCGTCTACAGGAATAACACTTCCTGTTCTTATGGCAACTGTGTCACCCTTTTTAATCATATAAAGAGGTATGGATTTTTCTGTTATGCTGCCATCTTTACTTTTATGAACCAATTGAACCTGATCGTTCTGAGATATAAGTTTGTTGGCAAGGTCGGAATAAGATTTTTTCTTTGTAAAATCTTCAATAACTTCGCCAATATTCAGTAAGAAATTTATATTTGAAGCTGTGCTGATGTTTCCTGTGATAAGAGCCATAGAAATGGCGGTAGAATCAAGAACTTCTGAATGGAATACCTGTCCCTTTGCAAGGTGTTCAATGCCGTTAAAAATACGTGGTGCAAGAGAAACTGCTCTTAATACAATGCGGATTGGAGGCGGTAAAAGAATCTTAAAATAATGCCCGGCTGTCATAAGTGCAAGACTAAACAAGAGGCTTTCTTGTTCTTGTGGCTCTGCAACCTGTTCCAGCATTTCCTGATTTTTTAAGTATTTGTCTGTAAGCGCCATAAAATATGCGCGTATGTATTTTTCAGAAAGAATTTTTGTGTCGTAATAAATGAGGAATGAGCCTGTAGTGTAATTTACACTTACATCGCTCATTCCATCCTGTACAGAAAGCAGACTGTAAGCAAGAGCTGCCTGCCGTTTTGATATAAGTTTTTTGTCATAGCAAACTCGGATTCGACCCGGCAAAGAATGCTTTACTGTAAAATTCATAGCTTCCTCTGGATTAAGCTTTTGTGTTTTCAGCTTTTACGTCTTCTGCATCTTCTTTGATTGTTTCAAAGTATTCTTTTGCATCATCCTTTAGCTGAAGTCCACCTGCTACAAGTTTTGCTGCACATTTTTTAAAGGTATCACTTTTGATAATTGTAGCTGCAGCAACTCCAACTGCAACGCCCCAAAGAAATCTTCTGCTGAGTAAAGTCATTTTTTTTCCTCCAGATTGTATTAGTTTTAACTAACATAGTATAAAACTGCATCAAAAATTAGGCAATACTAACAGCAGAAAATATTATTTTGTCTGAATTACGACCGATTGCAAGTTTATAAAACCTAAATCCTGTAGATTTTGAACTGTTCTGTATACGGTAGCTCTTCCAATTGAAATATCCGCAGAATGGGCAAGATAACACAGTTCTTTAGATGAAAGGCCTGGGTGTGAAAGTATAAGAGAAATTAAATTTTTTCTTTGTTCTGTGATTCTGCCTCCATTTTGTTTGAAGGCCTGCAGTACTTGTGTGAAAGTGTCTTGCATTATGTTTGTGTGTCCTAACTTTTTTTGTTAGTTTATTATAACATGTTGTAAATGTCAAATACACTATTATTTTGGGCTGGCCTTATTGAGAATAAATCTCAATAATACAAGATTTTTTTACTGTCCATTTTTTTTATATTTCGTTAGTATTTGCTAACAAAATAATTAAAAAAGGTATTTTTATATGATAGATAAGAGGCTCTTAAAAGCTGTTCCACAATCTTCATTTTTCATTTTTCTGACAGTATTTTTTAGATGGCTGGGGCTTATTTCAAATATTGTGCTGATTTTTTCTGTTGCTGCCATGATAAAAAACTTAGAGAAAAATTATAAGTTGAGTTTGTTATTAATTTTGCTATCTTTGATTGTTTCTGTTTTTTCCAACATATTAGCTTCATATACATCTTTTCGTTCCTCTTTTCTTGCAAAAAAAACTTTACGCACTTTAATTTTTGAAAAATTACTTAGACTTGGAGCTGAATATCAGCAGCACAGTACAACTGCAAAAGTTGTTCAGCTGGCTGTAGAAGGTGTTGAACAGCTGGAAAACTGGTTTGGAAGTTTTTTACCGCAATTTTATTACTCTATGATTGCGGGGGTTACAACTCTTGTTGTACTTGCGTCTATGAATTTAAGAATTGCATTAATCCTGTTCCTCTGTGTGCCCTTGATTCCAGTTTCTATTGTAATTGTTCAAAAGATTGCTAAAAGGCTTCTTTCAAAATATTGGGCTCAATATGCAAATTTGGCAGATAGTTTTCTGGAAAATATGCAGGGGCTTACAACTCTTCAGATTTACAAGGCTGATGGTTTTAAAGCAAAAGCAATGGCAGAAGAAGCGGAAAATTTTAGAAGGGTTACAATGAAAGTTCTTTCGATGCAGCTTAATTCAATCATTGTTATGGATGTTGTTGCTTATAGTGGGGCTGCTTTGGGTATTGTAATGGCAGTTTCTTCTTTTTATTCAGGCCTGCTTTCTCTTGAACAAGCCTTTGTTTGTGTTCTGATTGCCGCTGATTTTTTTATTCCGCTTCGAAGATTGGGAAGTTTCTTTCACACAGCGATGAATGGTATTACTGCAAGTAAAAATATCTTTGATTTTTTAGCCACAAAGGAATATAAGGGAGGAACAAAATCTATACCATCATCTGCAAAAAGTATTTTTCAAACTAGCAATCTTTCTTATTCTTTTGAAGGTCGAACTGTTTTAAGTGATTGTGATATTGTAATTCCAAAAGGTGCATTTGTTGCTTTTACTGGTAAAAGCGGCTCTGGGAAATCGACTTTAGCTAAGATTCTTGCTGGTATTTTTTGTGAATATAAAGGATCAGTTTTGTTAAACTGGCAGGAATTAAAAGATACAAATATCTCTGAAATTCATAAATATATTACTTACATAAGTCACCGTGACTGGATTTTTACAGGATCTGTAAGGGATTGTCTTCTTGAAGGAAAAACTGATGCCACAGACTTAGAAATGTGGTCTGCTCTTGATATTGTTTGTCTCTCTGACTTTTTACGTGAAAGACAAGGTCTTAATACCTGGATATCAGAAGATGCTTCTAATCTTAGTGGTGGGCAAAAACAAAGATTATCTGTTGCAAGAGCTATTCTTCGGAATTCTGAAGTTTACATTTTTGATGAAGCAACAAGTAATATTGATGTAGAAAGTGAAGCTGCAATCTTACAACTTTTGCATAAATTAAAGGGCAAAAAAACTGTAATAATGATTAGTCATTGTCCTGATAATTGTGCTGGTGCTGACTTAATATACTGTTTTGAAAAGGGAATCGTAAGAAAACAGGGAGATGCAGCATGAAAAATTTATTAAGGCTTTTAAAACTTATAAAACCCTTATTTTCTGTAATGGTTCTTGCCGTAATATTTGGAACAACAGGTTTCTTTTGTGCAATAGGTATTCCTGTTTTGGGTATAATCGCATTTTACGAACGTTTTCCTTTAAAAATTCTTGTATTGCTGGGTATTTTCAGAGGTGTATTTCATTATGCCGAGCAATATTGTAATCATTATATTGCTTTTTCTTTACTTGCAAGAATTCGAAATATTGTTTTTGCAAAACTTAGAGAGTTAGGTCCGGCAAAACTCGAAGGCAGACAAAAAGGAAACTTAATTTCTCTTATTACCAGTGATATAGAACTTCTGGAATTATTTTTCGCTCATACAGTTTCTCCTGTCTGCATAGCTTTTTTTGTATGTGCTGGAGTTACAGCTTTTTTATGGATTTCCTGCCATTGTTTTATAGCTCTTACAGCTTTGTTCTTTTACTCTATTATGGGTATTTTTGTGCCTTTGTTACTTCAGAGAATATCGCAAAAAGCTGGTTGTGATTACCGTGAACAGTTTGCTCAGATGAATGCCTTTTTACTTGATAATATTCGTGGGCTTATGCAGACAATTCTTTATGGTACAGGTGCAAAAAAAATGAAAATTTTGCAAATTAAAAATAATGAATTTGCAAAAACAAAAGAAAAAATGGCTCTGAATGAAGGAATAACAGCCTCAATAATTGATTCCTGTGTGATTTTAGCTTGTGTTTCCATGCTGTTTGTTTCGGTTACTCTATATGGAATGTCACAAATCGATTTTTCATGTGTAATTATTTCTGTTGCCGTAATTTTAAGTTCATTTGGGCCGGTAATTGCAGTTGCAAGACTTGGAAGTTCGCTTTCGCAAACTATTGCTGCAGCTCAAAGAGTTCTTTCCTTGCTTGATGAAAAAAGTGTTGTTGATGTTGTAAATAATCAGACGGATTGCAAAGTTTTTGTAGGGGCAGACTTAGAAAAAGTCTCATTTTCATACAATAAAACTTTAGCATTTGATGAACAGATAATACTTTCTGAACTTTCACTTGATATCCCTAAAAACAAAATTATTGGTTTACAAGGAAAAAGTGGCTGTGGAAAATCTACGGTTTTAAAACTTTTTATGCGATTCTGGGAAGTTCAGTCAGGAACTGTTCATGTTTCTTGTTTACCTGTGCAAAAAATAAACACAGATTCACTGCGTAGTCTGGAGAGTTGCGTTACACAGGAAACTGTGCTTTTTCATGATACGATTGAAAATAATATAAAAATTGCAAAACTTGATGCTGCAAGCTGGGAAGTACAGGAAGCCTGCAAAAAAGCCTCTATTCACGATTTTATTATGTCTCTTCCAAATGGTTATCAGACTCAAATCGCAGAATTGGGAGATAATTTTTCTGGAGGGGAGAGACAACGTCTTGGTCTTGCACGTGCCTTTTTGCATGACGGAAATTTTCTTCTATTGGATGAACCTACGAGTAACCTTGATTCTTATAACGAAAAAATAATTTTAGATTCTGTTTTTGGTGAAAGAGGAAAAAAAACAATAGTTCTTGTTTCTCATAGAGAAAGTACTCTAAAAATTTGCGACAAAATCTACAAAATTGAAAACAGGAGAAATAGTTGATATGAAAATTCTAAAAACTTTTTGGATTATTGCAGGAATTATTTTTACAGTCTTAGGTTCGATAGGAGTTCCTTTACCATTACTTCCTACAACTCCGTTTCTTCTTTTAGCTGCATTCTGCTTTGCAAAAGGTTCAAGAAAAATGGAAATATGGTTTAGAAATACATGGTTATATAAAAAGTATCTTGAAAACTTCATTCAAGAAAGGGCAATGACTCTAAAAGCAAAGCTTTGTATTTTAATTCCGGTTTCTTTAATGATGATTTTTGCATTTGTTCGAATGTGTCAGAAAGATAATGTTGGAACACGAATTGGTCGCGTTACAGTGGTAATAATTCTGATTCTAAAATACGTATATTTTTTTACAAAAATCAAAACTATAAAGATTGAATCAAAAATAAAAGAATGAAAGAAGATATTGAGTCAAAACGAAATAAAGAGTTCAGAACGGTTCTTTTAATGATTCAAATATTTTGCAAAGGACAGCACAAAAATAGGTTTGCAATGACATCATATGAAAATCTGTGTGATGACTGTAAAAAACTTTGCAATTACGTACGAGTTAGAATCCAAAAGTGTCCGTTTATGGAAACAAAAACTTTTTGCTCTGTATGCCATATTCACTGTTATCAAAAATATGAAAGAGCAAAAATACGTACAGTAATGCGTTATGCAGGACCAAGAATGCTAAAGTATCATCCGGTTTTAGCTATAAAGCATGTATTACAAACAATAAAAATAAAAAGGGGCTTAAAAAATGAAAATAATTGAATTAATAAATCTTGGTGGGCCAATAAACTGGGTTCTTAGCTTTCTTCTATGTTTTTGTATCTGCCAGTGTATTGAGCGTAGTTTATATTTTTTTCAAACCAGAAGAGGTGGAACAAGGGATGTTGTTCTACGTCTAAAAAAGAATATGTCAAAAAAAGAAAATCTTGGTGAAGGGCAGAAAATAAAAGCTTTTCATTCAGAATGTTCAATTCTGTATTACGAAATGAACCGCGGTCTGTGGTTTTTAAATTTTATAGCATCTGTTGCGCCTTCTCTTGGTCTTTTAGGAACGGTTACCGGACTTATTGCAGCATTTTCAAAACTTTCACAAGGTGGTGCAAATGTAAATATTCAGGATTTATCTGGTGGTATTTGGGAAGCAATGCTTACTACGGCTTTTGGTATGATTATTTCAATTCCTGCTATGCTTTGTTACCGTACCTTTAAGCGAATTATAGAAAAGCGTCTTCTTGCAATGAGTTTGTATGATGAGGCAGAAAATGTGCAGTCTTGATTTTTTACATCGTGATGAAGAGGAACTTTGTTCAAATATTACATCACTCATTGATGTGATTTTTATTCTTTTGATCTTTTTTATGGTTTCAACCCAGTTCAAGAAGGCATCTTTACCATTAGATTTACCTCGAACAGAAGCATCAGAACAGAGTGTTGACGAGGATAGTGTAAAAGTTCTTGCTGTAAACTCTTTTTCTATGGAATTGGATGGTAAAACTGTTTCATTAGAAGATTTACAGCCTTTGTTGCAGAAATTATATGCAGATAATCCCAATCTTACACTTTCTTTAGAATGTGAACGAACTGTTGATTTTGAACATATAGTACAGATTCTAACAAAAATTCAGAATGCAGGAATTAGCAAGATAGGAATTGTTCATGAAATGCTTGAATAGCTGTTTTTTAGATGCTTCAAAAAATCGCTGGATTTGCTCAGTCGTATGTACTGTTTTTCTTTTGACGGGAATTATCGTTTTTTCCAATTTTCATCTTTGTTCATTAAAAGCTGCAAGCGAGTTTGTTTCAGATAATGTAGTTTCTGTTGTGACAGTAACAAAAAAAACTAGAATATCCACGGAGCAAAAGACTGTTTCAGAAAAAATATTTGAAAAAGAAAAATCTTTGTCAGTTCCCAAAAAAGAAATTCTTTATGAAGCAGAAAAAACAGAGGAATCTCTAACAGAAGTTGATGAGGAAAGTTTTGATAAAAATATAGAAGATTCTCTTCAGAGTGAAAGTGCGGGAGAATATTCTGCAAATCCTGTAATTTCAGAAGAAATCAAAAAAGCAGAGACAAGTTATAAATCTTACGTTTTATCAAGAATTGCGGGAAAGAAGCAGTATCCGGGAATTGCCAGATCAAAAGGTTTTGAAGGTAAAATTAGAGTTAAGCTGGTTATTCTTCCAAATGGAAGTGTTTCAGAAATGTCTATTTTAAAGGAATGCGAGTATGAAGTTTTAAACCAGGCTTGTCTTACAGCAATAAAAAAAGCTTCTCCTTTTAAGAAAATGAATGAAGGTATGAAGGCAATAACGCTTACTTTTGTAATGGATTTTTCACTAAATTAGTTTTCTATTAATTCAATTATTATTGGGAAAAATTCTCAATAAGCATAAATTTTGTTGAAAAATAATAAAAAATACACAAAATAATTTCCTTGTTAGTTGTTATTAACAGTTAAGCTCTAAACCAATTTTTTTATTGGATCTTATAATGTATAAAAAGTTTATTTTGATAATTCTATATTTATTTTCTTTTTCATTTGTTTTTTCTCAATCAGAAGAAGATGATGAAGTTATTTTAGTAAATGCTAATCGAATTACACAGGAAATTGACACTAATGTAGAGCAAAAATCTGTAATTACAGATGAAGAAATCAGAAAATCTGGATCAAAAACAGTTGGAGATGCTTTAAAAAATCTGCCAGGTGTTATGGTTTCTAATGCCAGTGCTGGAAATTCAAATGAAAGTATTTCCATGCAGGGGTTAGGAACTGGTTATGTAAAAATTATGATAGATGGCATTTCTATAGCTACGGATATTTCTGGTTCAACACCAATTTTTCAGATCCCTGTTGAAAATATTGACCATATAGAAGTTATAAAAGGCGCAGATTCTGTTCTTTTTGGTAGTGAAGCCATGGGTGGTGTTGTAAATATTATTACAAAACAAAATGATGAAGAAAAAAAATCTGAAAACAAGAAGAAAGTAAATTTATCTGGAAACTTTACAGAGGAATTTGGATTTTCCCCATCACTATGCGATTGGAAAAATTATACAGCAGGTAGTTTTTTTGCAAATGGAACTCATATTTCTAATTCCCTTACTGCAAGTCTCGATTATACACCGGGTAAGGAAAAATCTGTAGCAGATGCTTTGGCGGGTTCAATAACATATTATGAAAATTCAAAAAAAATTCTAAGTTTTTTACGCGACAACATTGTCTGGAAAGATAAATGGGGAAATTTAGGAATATATGGACTTTATGCAGATTCTTTACAGGTTTCGAACTTTACAAAAACTGGCTACGACAAGGGATCTGATATGGAATATCGTTCTATTCGTGGAGAGTCTGGTGTAAATGGAAAATACATATTTAGTGATAATTTTTATATTGATGGTTTTTCAGCAGTAAAAACATATTTTCTAGACACAACCTACAATGTAAAAGCAGGAAGATTTTCTTCAGCTAAATCAAGCGAATCAAAATCATTCGACTGGGAAAATGATATAAGAAGTCATTGGAAATTATCTGATATTCAGGATTTTACTATTGGAATAAATTCAACGCTTTCTTCTATTGATGGAAGTTCTTTTGACGAAAGAAAATACGCTTTTGAAACGGCTTTATTTGCACAGGATAATATACTTGTTTTTTCTGATAAATTAACAATTGTTCCTGGCGTACGTTTTGATTTTTCACCTTCTGTGGGCGGAAATGATGCAGAATTTATGGCAATTCCTAAGATTTCTGCAAAATATAATCCGAATGAAAAAACTGCTATTCGTGCAAGTTATGGAATGGGATATAAAACTCCGTCACTAAGAGAGAAGTTTTGGGTATTTAAACATAATTATGCACCTGGTACCGGAAACTTTATTCTTTATGGAAATCAAAATCTAGTTTCAGAAAAATCACATGGCTTTAATATTGGTATAGAACAGAATGTATGGGATTTATTTACTTTCTGTGCAGAAGGATATTTTAATTACATACTTGATTTAATAGATAGTGTGGTTATAGACGCTACTTCGTCTCCGCAAATAAGAGAATATCAAAATGTTGATAAGGCTATGACCTATGGAGCTGAATGTTCTATTTGTTCAAATTGGGACAGATTAAAAATAAAACTTGGCTATGCATATACACAGGCAAAATATTTTGATGATTCAGATGATACATGGAAAAATCTTGCTCTTAGAGTAGAGCATAGAATTACTGCAAATTTAGAATATAGAGTTCCAGTAATTGAGACTAATTTTTCTATAAATTCACAGTGGAATTCACGGCAACTTTTAAGCAATGGAACTGATTATTATACTCCAGATTATTTTATGCTGGGGGCTGATATCTCTAAAAAGATTTTAGATGAAAAATTAGAGTTTTACTTTGGAGTAGATAACCTTTTGAATAACTTGCACTTCATAAAGGGATCTAACGGTGAAAATCAAAAAGAATATTATGGTTTGAATGATGGTACTGTAGTTCGTACAGGAGTTAAATTTAAATTTTAGGATTTAACAGAGGATTGTATATGAAAAATTATTTGAAAATTACTTCAACAGTTGCGGTTATTTTGCTGAGTATTTTTTCATGCAAACTAAATGATGATGAAGCTGTTACTGATTACCAGCTTTCGGAAATATTTGGAAATACATATTACGGGGCTATTACAGCTTCAAGTGGAACAACTCTTATTCCTGCTCTTATTATTTACGATGCCAACCGTTGTGACTGGAATATGAATACTAACGGAATGAATAATAATCAGTTTTATTATTATTCCGTAAAAAACTCTGCTGCAAATTACACCTTGTATTGGTTCAGTGCAGAAAATGTTTCGGAATGTATGTCAAAAAATTCTGCAAAAGCATCTATGACGGTTCAACTGGGAATAAATAGCAGTGATGAAATTGTAATTCTTCTTACGGGCGATGACCTTACAGGGATTTCTGCAATGAGTAATACTCGTGTTCCTATGCTAAGGCAGTCAAAAATAGCACGAAAAACAGAACCTTCAGAAATTGTCTTTGATAAAGATATAGAAGATATTTCAATTTTGTGCCCGTCTTCGGCTATTCCTGTTGCCTGGGCTGGATTAAATACTTACCTGGGTTCCTTTGTTTATATTGTTAGTGATAATAATGGTGGGGCATTACAAAAGGGGATGGGGACTTGTGGTAAAGATTCTAATGGCAACGAAATTATCCCTAAAATCCAGATTCAAAATCCTGTTTCAAATACTGTAACGGTTATTACAAATCAGTTTTCTTATACCGAGCAAATGACTGTAAGTCCAATAGAAGTGAATAATGTAAGTGTAAGTAAAGATGGTGATGTTTATTACCTTCATAAAGATAAAGTTGCTATAAAAACATCTGAAAGAGACTTAAATGAATTTATGTTGGATGGAATGCTGGAAAACGGCATTCTTACTTTACGAATTTCTTACAAGCCTGGGAAAATGCCATTTCCAATTGTAGAGATTTTTACAAGTTCAAATTAATTTTGATTACAAGTGCGGCATACCGGTAGTCGTACTGGTGATATAAAAAAAGTGCGGGATACCGCAGGGAGAATTCAATATGTTAAAAAAAGGTTTATTGGCAGGTCTGGCCACAATGTTCGTTTTGTCTACAGGAGTATTTTTGACTTCTTGTGCTAATGGTTCTAGTGATGATTCAGATTATATTGCTCCAGTTAATGAGGCTTCTGATAATTCAAGAACAACACCAGCTATTCATCTTTATTCTGTTGATGCAGATTTAAGCTGTTGGATTAGCGCAATGGGCGGACAGGAATTTGGTAAGCCTGTATATAAAGGAATTACTATCGTAAAAGACTCCGATGGTAGTTACAGTGCTGTTTTATCTTTGGGTAAAGGTAAGGGAAACATTTATGGAATAGAATTTGATGCATTTATTGATTCCCGCATTTCTGTTCCAGGCTTTTACAATGCAGAAGGAAAGGTTGTAAATGCAGAATTTCTTGTAAGCAAGGATGACACAGCATCTGCTGCAGAAAATCCATATTATAATCAGGAAGCTGAAGAGGTTCATTATGTTACAGCTATGAAAATCCCGGTTTCTGAGAGTGTCTCTGAATACACTCTCTGGTTATATGTTAATTCAAATATAATGGGTTGCCAATTTGGAGATGGAAAAGGAGATGCAAGTTCTAATGAACCTGGAAAAGAAAGTAAATTTACAGGAAAACTCACAATTGATTGGGCAACATTAAAAGCTGCTGACGTAACCCTTCCTGAGTTTGCAAATATTAAATCTATTTATGGAAATTCCTACACCTTCGGTAAGGCTGGCCATGCTCTTACAATTAATTCTGATAAATCTGTAACATACTCAATGGGTATGGCTGGTTCTTATGCAGGAACATGGACAGCTGATACTCTTGATGAAAATAAAAATATTGCTGATTTCAATTTTGCTTTTACAAAAAAAGATGGTGCTGAGATTGCAAGACCAATGGAAATGTCTTGGAAAATCCGTGTATTGTCAGATGATAATATCGAACTAATCAATACAACCCGCAATACAACAACTCTTGCTAAAAAAGTTACTTTGTAAGTATGTAGTACTCCAATAAAAATTCTCGATTTTTCGCTCTGCGCATATGCAGGGCGTTTTTTTTGTTAGTTGACAGTAATTTATAAAAGAAATAATATACTTTTTATATAAGTTAGGCAAAACTAACTGTAATTAAAAATGAGGTGCGATATGAAAGAATTAACTTTGGAACTTGGAGATGTTCAGACCACAGCTTTAATCCCTGTTGCAATAAAAGCAAATGAAACATTAAGAAAAAAGCCCCGTGTAAAGGATGAAGTTGCCCTTCAAATTGTAAATCATCTTAAGCTGGACACAAAGCCTTTTGATAAGTTTATGTCGCACGAAGGTGTTATTGCTCGAACAATTATGCTTGACCGCATGGTTAAGGCTTTCATAGAAAAACATCCGGACTGCGTAATCGTAAATATGGGAGCTGGTTTTGATAACAGATTTTCCCGAGTAGATAACGGCCGCATTTTCTGGTTTGACTTAGACCTTCCTGATTCAATAGAGCTTAGAAAAAAAGTTTATGAAGAACGTGACAGAGTAAAGATGATTCCAGGCAGTATACTAGAAGATGGCTGGTGCCCTCAGGTTGCGGCAGAAATCAAGAAAAAGAATGCAAGAGTTCTTTTTCTTGCAGAAGGGCTTTTTATGTACCTTACCCTGGAAGAAATAGGTAAGTGCCTTAAAATCCTTAAAAAACATTTCCCGCAGGCAACTCTTTATGCCGAAATGAATAATCCTCTTATGGTAAAAAATGAAAAACTTCACGACACGGTAAAGGCAACTAATGCCGTATTTAAGAGCGGCACATGGAGCGGGGAAGAACTGTGTACCTTATGTGACGGACTCCGCTTTGTTGAAGAGCACAGCTTTAATGAAGAAATGAAAAAGTACACTTTTGGAGGCTGGCTTTTTGCAAACCTTCTTCCAAAAATGAACGACCGCTGGGCAACTTTTGAATTCTAAAAAAATTATACTTTAAGCATGCTTGCCCATGCAGCTTCGTAAAAGTCGTGGAGTTCTTTTACGCAAAGCATTGCTTCTTCTTTTGGAATATCGTGAATAATAAGTTCGAAAAGGCCCGTAAACTCCCCGGAAATTATCATGTGTTCCAGCATGGACGGGAGAGAGTGGGGCTTAAAGCCCTGCTCCCGGATTACATCATAAAACTTGTGAGTAATATCAATTTCTGATTCTACAAGGTCATGTATAAAATTTTCCCACTTAGTTCCTTCTGAAGCTTTTAGAATAAGACGGAAGGAATCTTTGTGTTCAAAAGCATATTCGAACATATCTGTCATTCCATTTTCAGAAAAATCACTCATGTGTTGTGACCATTCTGCTTTTGGAACAGAAAGAAAATCATTTATACACTTATTAAATGTATTTCTTATATATTCCGCGTGTGGTTTTACTATTGCATCAAAAAGTTCTTCTTTACTTTTGTAGTAGCCGTAAAATGCTCCTGTTGTTACACCGGCCTTTTTTACGATTTCGCGAAGAGATGCTCCTCGGAATCCTTTTTTAAGGAATTCATCAGCAGCGATTTTATGGATTTTTCCCAGGGTCGTGTTTTCAGACATAATTTTATTATAATATAACACTGCTATATTGACAATTGTAACACTGTTATATAAAATCACTTTTGAAAGGTTAGTTAAGACTAACCTTTCAAGGAAAAAGTATGTCAACCAATAAAAAAACACTTTTGAACTGGATTTTCCAGTTTGCAGGGCAGAAAAAGCCAATGTATGTTTTGAGCATATTCTTTGCAGTTCTTTGTGTAGCCTGCGCGATTATGCCCTATGTTATGATTGCTCAGATTGTCCGCCAGCTTTTAGGGGGCATCCGCGACTTGAACCTTTACATAAGGGAATGCGCAATTGTTGCGGCCTTCTGGGCGGGAAACGTAATCTTTCATATGATTTCCACAAGCCTCAGCCACATTGCAACTTTTAATGTGCTTGGAAACATCCGTAAAAGCCTTTGTGACAAGCTTGCCAGAGTTCCTCTTGGAAGCGTACTTGATATGCCTTCCGGTACTCTCAAAAACATTTTAATAGAAAGAATTGACAGCATGGAAACAACTCTTGCTCATATTCTTCCTGAATGGACGAGTAACCTGCTGCTTCCGGTCGTAATGTTCGTTTACCTTTTTACGCTGGACTGGCGGATGGGATTAGCTTCTCTGATAACCCTTCCAGTCGGCATGATTTCTTCCTGCTTTATGATGATAAACATGCAGGAACGCTTTAATTACGCGATTGAAAAAACAAAAATTCTGAACGATACCGCCGTTGAATACATAAACGGAATTGAAGTAATCAAGGCTTTTGGAAAATCTAAGGCCTCTTACGAAAAGTTTACAAAAGCCGCAAAAGAAGGCTCTGACTGTTATGTTGAATGGATGCGCGACTGCATCTGGCCTTTTACGATTGCTTTTGTAATTGCGCCTTCCACTCTTCTTGCAATTCTTCCAATCGGCGGCTGTTTCTTCCTTAAAGGCAGCCTGGCAGCCGTAGATTTTATTACAATTATCATTCTTTCAATAAGTATAATTCAGCCCCTTCTTACGGTTTATTCTTACCACGATGACATTGCAAAGGCCGGTGTAATTTTTGGCGAAGTAGGCGGCATTATGGATATGAAGGAGCTTGACCGCCCTGAAAGTGATGCTGAAAGTCCAAAAGACAATTCAATCACACTAAGGAATGTGCACTTTAGTTACCATAAAGAAATTGAAGGGGAGGAGAAAAAGGAAATCCTTCACGGTATTAATCTTTCCCTGCCACAGGGCAGCTATACAGCCTTTGTGGGCCCGAGCGGAAGTGGTAAGTCTACTGTTGCCCGCCTGATTGCTTCCCTCTGGGACGTAGATTCTGGTTCTGTGGAAATTGGCGGAGTAAACATCAAAAAACTTTCGCTTGAAGAATACAACCGCCGGGTTGCCTACGTAAGTCAGGAAAACTTTTTGTTTGATATGAGCGTTCGCGAAAATATCCGCCTTGGAAAGCGTGATGCTACAGATGCAGAGGTTGAAGAAATTGCCAGAAAATCCGGCTGCTACGATTTTATTATGAGCCTGGAAAA
>JAILHD010000056.1 GCA_024696155.1 Treponema sp.
TATATTATAGTGAAAATATGGGCGAGTTCCAACACCTGCAGCAGAGACTAAAATTTTACAGAATCCAGTGCCTTATAAGCACGCCAGTAAACAGAATCTTCCGGCTGCTTTTCTGCTTTTTTATATGCATTTCGCTTCATATCAGAAAGGAGTGCCTTAAACTGAGCATCTGTTGTGCCTTTTAACCCGAGCATGATTATTTGAGGAACAAAACCAACCATAGAAGACTGGAAGGCATTACCTTCAAACTGATTTCTAAGTTCGCCGCCCGGTACCATAGTTGTATTTATTTTGTTAGTAAGGTAAACAATCACAAGATTTTCTTCTGGCTCAATAAACACTAAGGTACCCGTAAAGCCCTGATGACCAAAAGCTCGACTTGAACAAACGGTCCCAAACTGTTTTGGAGTCTGAAATTCTGCCTGACGCCACCAGCCAAGTCCATAATCAGCATGATTTATATAAACGGGACTTGTAAAAAGTTCTATAAGATTGCGGGAAAAATATCGGTTATACCCATATCCGCCTGTAAGCATAAGACTTGCAAGCCGTGCCAGATCTTCTGAATTAGAAAAAAGCCCTGCATGACCAGAAACCCCAGCCATGGCATACCAGGCGTTACCATCGTGAACTTCACCCTGCAACGTATCAGTGCGTACTCCAGAATAATTAATAAAGCCAGAGCACGTATTACCATTTGGTTCTGTTGCAGCGCAGTCAGTTTTTTTGTAGCCGTTTTTAAGAGGATTAAAACTCATATGCGAAAGTCCAAGAGAGTCCCAAAAGTTATCCTTTAAAAACTCATCAAAGCGCTGTCCACTGATTTTTTCTACAATATAGGACAAAAGCATATAATCAATATCGCTATAACGTAGTTTTGTGCCAGGCTCGTACACTAAAGGAGAACGAAATATCTGCTTAAGGGTATTCTGCCGGGTTTCTTCTGTGCCGTCGTTACCGGCAAAAAGCACGTTTGTACCTGCAGAGGCATTAATCATATCTTTTTGCAAAAAATAGCTGTCATTAAAATACGGATAACCAGCCGGAAATCCCGCTGTATGAGCAAGAACATCGCGAACTGTAATCTTTCGCTTCCATTCTTTTATCTGCTCAAGAGGATATTCTTCGTGAATTCGCTTATTTTCGTAATTTAGCAGAATTGTGTCTTCGGCAAAAGAGTCTCCAAAGATATCAACAAGTTTTGTATCCAGCGGAAGCCTGTCCTGATCAACAAGCAGCTGAACAGCGTAGTTGCCTGCAAACATTTTTGTAACAGAGGCAAGATCATACATTGTTTCTGTTTTTACCGCAGGAGCATTTACTTTTACACCGTCTTTGCCATAGGTCTGAATATTTCCCCACGAATTCTGATAGACAAATTTTCCATCTTTTATAATTGTAAGCTGAGCACTGGGAAAGCCGTTTTTAATATCAGCAGAAATGATTTTATCAATTAGTTTTACAGCAGAATCAGAAATTCCAGATTCTTTTAGACTGCCTTTTTCCAGAACGGGATATGGAATACAGACTCTGACTTTTGCACCAACCGCAAGACTTTCTATATCAGAAAGCTGGATAATGTTTGAACCTGTTTTTGTAAGGCGGGAAACGTCTACTTCATAGGAAGCACCACCCTTTAGCTTCAAAGGAATAAGACTGTCATTTATAAAAAACTTAAAACTGCAGTCAGCCTCTGGGGTAAAGTAAACAGTGCCCTGCCCTTTATAAGTTTGAAAAGTCAGAATGTTATTTGCAGAATAATTTGGAACAGAAATCCAGTTTGGAAAGGTTATATCCGTCTGCCATCGCTTTTCTACCTGATTTTCTGAATACAAAAGATAAGGCTTTCTTACCTTCTTAAAAGCTTCTAAATCTTTTTTCCAGGAACGCTTAATTTCTTCGCAAGGCATACCTTTTGTAATCTGATTTCGTAACGAAGACGAGCCAGAAAGCAAATCTATCCAGTAGCGGCCTTTTTTATCTGGTTCTCCAAAGAATGAAGGAGTTTTTAATCTGCGGGCGGCCTTAAAACAAGTAGAAATATAAGTTAAATCAATTCCGTTTTCAAAAATCTGATTAAGTGGAATTGTACGCAAATCTTTTCCATAACATTCCTGTTCCAAAAAAGGAGGATTTTTAGCTCCATCTATAGATTGCGGAATAAACTTAAAATCCATATTTGCGTCATCAGAAAAATAAGGACTTCCAAAAGCATTGAATGGAAACTCCGTGCCACGCCCAACAGAAACAATTGTATTTTCAAAATAGCAGGTGGAAGCATAAAGATACACAGAACGCATATCTTTTAAATTTGGTGAAGGCCTTCTGACAAGGCAATATTTTGTCTGATGATCATAATTTATACACGGAATAACAGTTAAATCACAGGGAGTCCACTCCGATTCTGTTAATTTTCCGCTGTTCAGCATTCGGGCAAGTTCACCAAGCGTTAAACCATGCACTGTAGGAATAGGAAAAAGTCCAACGTTTGATTCATAGGCTTTTTGCAAAATACCCCCATCCACGTAAAAGCCGTTCGGATTAGGG
This sequence comes from Treponema sp., assembly GCA_024696155.1. Lineage (GTDB taxonomy): Bacteria > Spirochaetota > Spirochaetia > Treponematales > Treponemataceae > Treponema_D. The sequence goes on from JAILHD010000056.1 coordinate 2,548, forward strand.
CGGTCAAGAATAATCACACTCTTGCCTGCCTCTGCACAAGACTTAAGTAAATAATAAAGAGAAATATAATAGGTGTAGTAACGAAGACCTACATCCTGAATATCAACCATCAGAACATCAAAGAGTTCCAGATCTTTTGCAGTCAACGCTTCATCACTGCCACCCCGATAGAGCGAAAGGATTGGAACTCCTGTTTTTTCATCAATAGAACTGTCTACAAGAGCACCTGCATCTGCATTACCTCTAAAGCCGTGTTCCGGACAAAAAACAGCCGTTACATTGACCTTGCTGTCTACTAAAAAATCAAGAATATGTTGTCCATAAGTAATATCGTTTCCATCGGCATCTTTACCAAAAGGAATTAAGGCGGCATCTTCTGAACTTCCATAAAGTTCATTACCGCCTAAATAAACCGTACCGTCTTTTAAGATAATTTTATCACCAAGAATACCTGAATGATTTGAAAATAACGCGACTCTTTTTTCCTTTACCAGCGGCAGATACTTTTCTGACTGCTCATCCCCCAGAATTACCCTGGGACTTTTATTAATAAAGGCTGAATCAATTTTACTAATCTTTACATTAGCACAGCTGCAAAACGAAGAAACAAAAACAGAAAGGCATGCAAACACAAAGTAAGTTTTTTTCATATAAAAATTATACCACAGGAATTATCAAAATTGTATAATAATTGCCATATCAAATTTTTTACGTCAGGAGACGAAAATGAAAAAGTCATTCTTACTCGCAGGCCTTCTTGCTGCAGCACTTATACTGCCAGGCTTTGCAAAAAATCCAGACAAAGACATCGTAATTCTTTACACAAACGATGTTCACTGCGGAGTCGATAACAACATTGGTTATGCAGGCGTTTCTCTTTACAAAAAGGAAATGCAGGCACAGACACCTTACGTTACACTTGTGGATGCTGGAGACGCTCTTCAGGGTGCAACAATTGGTACAGTTTCAAAAGGTGATTACATCGTAACCCTTATGAATGAAACTGGCTATGACATTGCCATTCCAGGTAACCATGAATTTGACTATGGAATTCCTCGCCTTATGGAATTATCTAAAAAACTCAACTGCGGTTATATTTCCTGCAACTTTTTGAATAAAAAAGGAAAGGCAATTTTCCAGGCTTATAAAATGTTCACTTACGGTGACACAAAAGTTGCTTTTGTTGGTGTAACTACTCCAGAAACACTGATTGCTTCTAATCCTGTAACTTTCAAGGATAAAAAAGGCAAAACCATTTATGATTTTGGCGGCGACAACGGCGGCGAAAAAATGATTCAGCTTACACAAAAAGCAATCGACGAGGCACGCGGCAAAGGTGCAGATTTTGTAATTCTTGTTGCTCACCTTGGCGAAAAAACAAATATTGCCGACTGGAATGCAATGCGCCTTATTGAACGAATAAACGGTGCAGATGCCCTGATTGACGGTCACAGCCACGAAATTACTTCAGTTCTTATGGCAAACGATAAAGACGGAAAAGCTGTTCCAATCACACAGAGTGGAACAAAACTTGTAAACATTGGTAAAGTCACAATCACAAAAGACGGAGAAATTGTTACAGAACTTGTTTCTGAAGTTGGTGATAAAAACGGCGAAACAAAAGATGCTGCAATCAACGCTGAAATCGAAAAAATCAAGGCAGACATAGAAGCTACATTGAACAAAAAAATTGGTTACATTGATTTTGACCTTCCTGCCGTTGATGAAAATAAAAAATGGCTTACTCGCTGCGGAGAACTTCCTCTTGGCGATTTTATTACAGACGGAGTTAAGACTGTTTTTAAGGCTGATATTGGACTTATTAACGGTGGTGGTATTCGCGCTGGTATTAATAAGGGTGATTTAAATCTATACACCATGCTTAGCGTTCATCCTTTTGGAAACAGCATTTGTGTTTATGAAATTTCTGGTCAGTCAATTCTTGATGAACTTGAATATGGAGCAAAAAAAGTTCCGGAAACATTTGGCGGATTCTTACATGTTTCTGGAATTACTTATAAAATCAACTCCAAAATTCCAAGTTCTGTTCAGAGTGATGAAAAAGCATTCTTTACAGGCGTTGTAGCTGGTGAATACCGTGTTTACGATGTTTATATTAACGGAGAACCTCTCGACGTAAACAAAATCTATAAAGTTGCAGGCCCGGACTTTGTAATTGCAAATCATGGAGACGGCCATTTGTTTAAGGGGGCACAGATTATAAACTCTGTTACTCCAATGACAGACAGCACAGTTCTTACAGAATACCTAAAACTTCTGGACGGAAATATTCCTGAAGAATATAAAACTACTCAAAACCGTATAATCATTGAATAAAAATTAAGGCTGTCCTTTTGGACAGCCTTTTTGTCAGTTCGCCTCGGTAATCGAGTTTATTAAATGAAACTCATTCTTAAAGCCCGTGGCTGCAATCGCCTTTTCTGCCTCGTTAGAAAGAGACAAGAAATACAATTTATGACCGTATTCTTCTGCATCATTGAAGGCAGCCATTAAAAAGCCTACTCCTGAAGGGTCTAATTCTATAAGACGAGACATATCAAGAACGATATTCTTAAAAATTACAGCCTCATACAAAGTATTCTGGAATTCACCCATTGTATATGCATTCAAAGCGCCTTCAAGCTCGTACAAGTGATAGTTTGCGCCGTCTTTTTCTGTAATTGCCAGTTGGTCCATACAATTGCCTCCCTAATTCTAAAGTCCAATATCGCTGAGCAACGAATCAAGTTCATCAAGCTCTGATGTATCAAATCCCTCTGGTGGAGCATCGTGAGGAACAACAATCTTCTGCTGTTCTGGTTCTGGAGCCTGAGCACTTGCTTCTGAATGTACATCAATCTGCTGGTCAGAAACATCTTCCGGAAGTTTTGCAGTTTCTTTTTCGTGCTCTGCGGTCTGAGAAACAGTCTGTTTCTGCTTTTCTTCAAACTGAGCTTCTGACATTTCACTGGAATTATCAACCTGGAAGAATGCAGAACCTCCGTCTGCAACCGGTGCCTCTGGAGCAGAAGATGCTACTTCGCCAGTAACAGCTTCTTCTGCCAAGGATTTAGATGCTTCTGCAGATTGTGCAGCTGCTTTTGCTTCTTCCTGGGCCTTAGCTTCCGCAGCGGCTTTAGCTGATGCCTCTTCATCAACATACTTAGCTGCAGTTTCGTACTTCAGAATCAAAATACTAACGTCGTCTTCCATTTCCTTTGACATAAACTTTGTAAGAGCGTCAAAGGTAAACTGAGCCATACGCTGTGCAGGATAAGTAGAGTTATCAATAAGCATTCGCTGAACACGTTCACGACCAAACTGTTCACCACGAAGTGAATGCGACTGCAAAAGTCCGTCTGTACAGCAAAGAATAATATCACCACGATTAAGCTTTGTAGATTTTACAGAAATATAAGGAGTAATATCTTTTACAAAGCCCAGAACGTGTCCACTACCCTGAATTTCAATAACGTTATTGTAAACCTGAGTATAAGAGAAAAGGGCCGGAATACCACAGTTTATGTAATACATTGTGTCGGTTTCAAAATCCACAATCATAAAAAGACCGGCAAAAATTGTACCCTTACGAAGACTGTTTCTTACAAACTCATTAAGTTTTACAACCAGCTGCTTAAAGTTATGGGTTTCTGCAAGGTAAGAACGGATGATGGACTTAAGGATGACCATACTCATAGAAGCCGCAATACCCTTACCGCTCAAGTCACCTACTACAAAGAGGTAGCGCTTGTCTGTCAAACGGATTACGTCGATGAACTCACCACCAATGTTGTGAGAAGGAACCATCAGATAACCAAGGTCAAGTTTAGGGTTCTTTACAGTATCAATATTTTCCTGAATGGAAGTAATGATCTGGCTGGACATTCGGATTTCGCGGTTTACGACTGTCATGATATCTTTGTTTGCAATGTTACGCATGTAGTAACCAAATACGAAGAAGTATGAATACAGGCGGCTGAAAATCAAAGAATCGCGGGCTGTAAAGTGGTCTCCACCGACTTTTTTACCAAGACAGATAAGTCCAAAGATGTTATGACCTTCAGAAAGAATGATAAATGCATCTGACTTTGTAAAGGCAAACAAATCGTAAATCTCTTTTTTAATATCAGAAAGGAAGTGGTTATCTTCTACTTCCTCATAAGAAACAATTGTTTTGTTTATGTTCAAAAGGTTTTCAAGTACTGGTGTTTCAGAAAGCACAATTGAGTTTTTAATTCTGGCAGTTGTATAAGCCATTTCCAAAGTACCCATTGTGTTTATGATATAAACCGACATAGAAGTATTTTCTACGTTCTTTTTGATTGCGTTGAATACCTTTGCAGAAATAAGGTCCATTTCAGTTTCTGAATAGTCGATTTTGGCAAGGTCATTTTCCAAAGAAGACTCATAGTCAGATGTATAAATGTTACCCAAATTAGAAAGCTTATCATTGATTCTGAACGAAATAAGAATTGCCAGAACAGAAACAATAAGGAACGGAATCAAAAACAAAGGTTCGTAATATGAACGGTTTGGACGAATAAAGATGAACAAAATACCAACTACGGCTGCTGGCAAAATATAAGTAAGAAGGATTTTAAGAATTCCGACAAATACACCGCGGGTAGAAGGCACGTTCTTTTTGTTGAGGGCACTGGAAATAATTACAAAGAGCATTAACGGAGGGAATCCGAACAAAAGTGTAAGTTTAAGATAGCGCTCTGCAAGGAACTGAATAGCAATATATGCAGCCCACATCAAAATAAGACCTTCGCCAATTACAGAACAGCGGTATTTATGAAGCTGATTTGTACCATCCTCTTCTGCAACCTGAAGTCCCAGATAACAGAAAATAGGGAAAACAATCTTAGAAATTGCAAACTGAAGGCTATACCATGTAATCGGGAAGTAATCAGAAGCAGGACGTTTAAAAACATAAGGAGCTGCAATACGAATACCATCTTCCAGACGAACTACAATATTTGTAATCTTAAAGAAGTTTATATAGATGATGAATAAGTAAAGAACATAACGGATGATTTTACTTGCAAGAGGTTCTTTTCGCTTTGTAAGGGCAAGAAGGCTTGAACTAAGCATGATAATACTAAGGTTATCAAGCGTAAATACAATACGCATAAGCTGAGTTGTAAATTTAGCAAGCCACAAATCCTTAAGAATAAGAATCAAAGTAAAGACAAGTGCTTCTACGTTACAGAGCAAAAGTGCAACCGAAATACCAGAAGCGTCATAAGATTCATCACGAACACGCTTATCAACAATATTTGCAATCAAAAAGAGCTGAATACATAAGAAAATATTAAGTAGAATATATACCATACTAATAACCTACCTTTGCAATCATCATTGTAATATCATCGTGAAGTTTCTTATCACCGTTGTATTTCATAATAAGGTCAACAATGTCATCAACCATTTTCTGAGGCTCTTTGGCAGCACCTAACTGAAGAGTCTTTTTAAAGATATCTGTATCACCAAGTTCTACACCACTTTCATCCATAACTTCAGAAACACCGTCGGTTGCCATAAGAATTACGTCACCACGGAACAGGCGTTTTTCTGCAACAGTAACTTCACCCATATCAAGGATTCCGACAAGGCTGGCATTAGAAGTAAGCGGCTTGATTCGGTAACCGTTAGGAGAAGGCGAAAGAATAATAGGGTCAGACATAGAAGCATTGATGTAGCGGATTGTCATGCGCTCAGTATCAACAATTCCAAGGAACAATACAGTATATTTATCCTGAAGGTGCATTCCTTTAATAGCTTTATCAACCGAATGAATTACACCAACAAGATCGTTTTTATCTTCAATAATTTGAACCGTGTTCATTACCAAACCCATAATCAGGGCGGCTGGAAGACCCTTACCAGACACGTCTCCAAGCATTAAAAGCGTACGATTCTTATCAATAGGAAGAATTGAATAATAGTCACCAGAAACGTTTACAAGCGGACGATAATAGGTAGCAATCTTAAGTTTAGGAATTGACGGAATACGTTGAGGCAGGAAGGACTGCTGTGTAATAGCAAGCTGTTCCCATTCCTTAGTAGTATCAGAAATTTCAGAAAGTGTACTAATTGTACGGGTTCGCGAAATATATCGCTTATACTCCTCGTAAAGACGATTATAAACATCTGTATCAAAAAGTCTTGTGTAACGGCAGAATACAAAAATCTGATTTTTCTGATAGCAGAGGAAGAATCCGCGTGCCTTTTTATATTTAGAAGTAACACCAATATGATGATCAAAGAAATAGAATCCGTCTGCCCAGTTTGCAGGGAAGTTCAAATCAATAGTTTTATGTACAAGGTCAGAAGTAGAAATACGGCTTGGACTATTGTAAAGAACGTAATTTTTTTCGCGGTCAATTACGATTACAGAACAGTCACCTTTTTTTTCAAGAACTTCAGAAATATTGTTTACAAAGTCATCACGAGAATAACTGAAACGGAGTTTATCAATAAATTCACTCAAGAGGGTTGTTTCGCCAGAATCAATTGTATGCTTTTGGGCAAAGTTCAAAAGATATTTTAAGGCCTTATTGGCACAAAAGATTACCGCAAGAAAAAGAATAGCAGTTACAAGAAAGATATAAATATTTGCATTATTGGTAAGAGTAAGCGGTGTAAGAAATACAGAGAGTATAATAAATAACAGTGCCGAAACTGAATATACGGCTGACAATATGATTTTTTTACTGGTTCTATACATAAATGCCCTCTAGCAAAGTTTAAACTATTTTATCATATTATCGGCAATTTGGCTAAAAAAATTAAGCCCGAAGCACGTGCCCCGGGCTAACATAACAGTTTATTCTAAAGATGAAAGTTTCATCAGCTGAGGCTCTTTTGGCGGATTTTCAAGTGCAAGATACTGAGAAAGAAGATCTTTCTGTTTTGTAGAAAGTTTTGTAGGAATCTGTACCATAATCTTTACATACAAATCACCTTTGCGGCCAGTAGTTCCGGCAGGAACACCTTCACCCTTAATGCGCAAAAGTTTTCCATTTGCAGTTCCGTCTGGTACTTTAATAGTAATCTTCTTACCATCAAGACCTGTGATTGTAATTTCACAACCAAGAGCAGCCTGAACCATAGAAACAGGAACAGCACAGTACAAATCCTGACCATCGCGCTCAAAAAGTGGATGCTGCTCTACATGCAATACCACAACCAGATCACCTGCAGGTCCACCGTTTTCGCCGGCATCACCCATTCCGCGGATTACAATGCGTTTACCATTATCAACTCCGGCAGGAATCTTAAGAGACATTTCCTTGCTCTTTTCCTGAATACCAGTTCCGCGACATTTTGGGCAAGGCTTATCAATTGTTGTACCCTTTCCATGACAGGTAGGACAAGGCTGCTGAATAGTAAAGAAGCCGTTACCCTGACGAACCTGCCCCATACCACCACAGGTAGGACAAGTTTTTCTGCTTGAACCAGGCGCTCCACCAGTTCCATGACAGGCTTCACAAACTTCATTATGCTTAAAATGAATGGTAGCACTTGTTCCATAAACAGCGTCTTTAAACTGAATGTTCAAATCGTAGCGCAAACTTGAACCTGCAGCAGGGCCCTGCGAACGCGATGAACGTCCACCACCAAAACCGCCTCCAAAGATACTGTCAAAAATATCTCCAAAGCCGCCGCCAGCGCCACCAAACAAGTCACTAAAGTCATGGAAGGCATGAGAATAACCGCCACCACCACCCTGACCCATTCCGTCAAGACCGGCAAAACCATACTGGTCATAAATAGGACGTTTCTTCTCATCAGAAAGAACTTCGTAAGCTTCTGTTGCCTCGCGGAATTTTTCTTCCGCAGTTTTATCTCCCGGGTTTCTGTCCGGATGATATTTAACGGCAAGTTTTCGATATGCCTTTTTAATATCTTCCTGTGTTGCGGATTTTTCAACGCCTAAAACTTCATAATAATCACGTTTTGCCATAGTGTTACCTAAAAAATTTCTGATATGGGCGCTTCCCCGCAGAAATCTGCGGGGTCGGGCTTTTCGCACTTCCGCTTTCGCTCCATTCGACGCAACCCCTGGTTGCTTACGAACGCCTGCGGCGGTGCTCCAATCCCTAGCGCTGCGCCGGCATTAACTTAGTCTTTAAATCCAAGTTTACTTTTGCCGGCTAACAACCATTCTGCCTTGCAAAACAGTCGTTAAAATTCGACACACTGCCTGATGACAGTGCGTCGTTTTTCAATTGTATTCACGCTGAGCGAATAGTTGCTCAGCGAAAAGTTTGGTCGAAAATATTGCGTCACGCGCATATTCGTACGTTTGCTCCGCAAACTATCGGCTTTGCTTTGCAAAGACCGCGCTCCGAAACATTTTCTCGTAAATCCTAAATCGAAGCATTGTCGTACTTCGATTTTTAACGGATTTGCTTAAAATTACGTCGCGCGCATAGTCGCGCTCCGAAACATTTTCCCGTAAATCCTAAATCGAAGCACTGTCGTACTTCGATTTTTAACGGATTTGCTATATTAGTTATCCTTTACCTCATATTCAACATCATCAGCGTTTCCTTTGTTGAATCCGCTTGATGTTGATGAAGAAGCTCCTGCGTCGCCTGCATTTGCACCAGCGTCAGCTCCTGGCTGAGCTCCGGCTGCACCTGCGGCACCAGCAGCGCCCTGCTGTTTGTAAAGTTCTTCGGCAATCTTGTAAGAAGCCTGTTTCAAAGCTTCTGTCTTAGCCTTAATGTCTTCTACGTTGTCAGACTGCAAAGCCTGGCGGAGTGCTGCGATTGCATCATCAATCTTCTGTTTTTCAGCTCCGTCAACCTTGTCTCCAAGATCTTTTACAGACTTTTCTGTAGCGTAAATCAGGCTGTCAGCCTCGTTTTTAGCATCAACGCTTTCACGGCGGGCCTTATCTGCAGCTGCATTTGCTTCTGCATCCTTTACCATCTTGTTGATTTCATCTTCGCTCAATCCAGAAGAAGAAGTAATCTGGATGTGCTGCTCTTTACCAGTTCCCAAATCCTTAGCAGATACGTGAACAATACCGTTAGCATCGATATCGAAGGTAACTTCAATCTGTGGAACACCACGTGGAGCGGCTGGAATACCTACAAGGTCAAAGCGTCCGAGTGTAAGGTTCTGGTCAGCCATTTCACGTTCACCCTGAAGTACGTGGATAGATACTGCAGTCTGTCCGTCAGCAGCAGTAGAGAATACCTGGCTCTTCTTTGTAGGAATAGTTGTGTTACGTGGAATAAGCTTTGTCATTACTCCACCCATTGTTTCAATACCAAGAGAAAGAGGAGTTACATCAAGAAGAAGAACGTCTTTTACGTCTCCGCCAAGTACACCACCCTGGATTGCAGCACCAACTGCAACAGCTTCATCAGGGTTAACTCCCTTAGAACCTTCTTTTCCGAAAATTGATTTTACAATTTCCTGAACTTTAGGCATACGAGAAGAACCACCTACAAGCAGAACCTCATCAATTTTGTCTGCTGTAATGCCGGCATCAGCCATAGCTTTGCGGCAAGGTTCCTTAGTTCTTTCGAACAAATCTTCTGTCATCTGTTCAAACTGAGCACGGCTCAAAGACTTCTGCAAGTGTTTTGGACCTGTTGCATCAGCTGTGATGAATGGAAGGTTGATATCTGTTGTTGTCTGGTTAGACAAGCTGATTTTTGCATTTTCAGCAGCTTCACGAAGACGCTGCATAGCCATAGGATCTTTAGAAAGGTCAATTCCTGTATCCTTTTTGAATTCGTCAACAAGCCAGTTGATGATAGCGCGGTCCCAGTCATCACCACCAAGGTGTGTATCACCGTTAGTAGATTTTACTTCAAATACACCGTCACCAAGTTCAAGAATAGAAATATCGAATGTACCACCACCAAGGTCATATACGGCGATAGTCTTTTCTTTGTCTGAATCCTGTTTAAAACCGAAAGCAAGAGAAGCAGCTGTAGGTTCGTTGATGATACGTTTTACATCCAAACCTGCAATTTTACCAGCATCCTTTGTAGCCTGACGCTGAGCATCGTTGAAGTAAGCAGGAACTGTAATAACAGCTTCTGTAACCTCTGTTCCAAGGTAGTCCTCAGCAGTTTTCTTCATCTTCTGCAAGATGAAAGCAGAAATTTCCTGTGGAGAATATTTTTTCTTAGCTCCGTTTTCGTCAACTTCAACACGGCAGTCTGCTCCGTTGTCTACAACTGTATATGGAAGCTTTGTAGCTTCGCCCTGAAGTTCAGCAAAGCGGTGACCAATAAGACGTTTTACAGAATAAACAGTATTCTTAGGGTTTGTAACCATCTGGTTCTTTGCAGGAAGACCTACAATACGTTCACCCTTAGAAGTAAAACCAACGATAGATGGAGTTGTACGTCCACCTTCTGAGTTCTGAATTACAACCGGTTCACCGTTTTCCATTACGGCAACACAAGAGTTTGTTGTTCCCAAGTCAATACCAATAATTTTTCCCATAATCGTGCTATCCTCCCGGATAGCGCGATTAAACCGGATGTCAAGGCTTTAAAGCGTAGCGCGCCTTGACATCCAGGTATTTTGCTACCCGGATTTTTTTATAATTTCCTTTATGTTTTTTTCCTATGCCTTTGGTACCTTAACCATTACCTTAGCATGACGGATAATTTTTTCCTTTAATTTATATCCCTTCAGATAAACCTGCATCAAAGTTTCCTTCTTTGCCTTTTCATCTTCAGTTCTACCAATGGCTTCGTGCTCATCAGGATTGAACTCGTCACCTTCTTTACCAAAGCTTACAAGTCCATATTTATCTTCAAGCATCTTTACAAGACTTTTATTAATCATCTTGATGCCATCAGTTACAGATTTTACGTCCTTTGCAGTCGCAGCCGCATCAAGAGTGCGGTCAAAATTATCAAGACTGTCCAGCAGGTCACCAAGAAGATTAGCATTTGCATAGTCAAAAGTTTCCTGCTTTTCTTTCATCATGCGCTTGCGGTAGTTATCAAAATCTGCAGCACGACGCAAAAGCTGGTCTTTAAGGTCAGCATTTTCTTTTTCAAGCTGCGCAATCTTTTCTTCTGGAGTAAGTTCCTTTGCAGTTTCTTCAGCAGCATCAGTTTTAGCTTCTGATGTCTGATTCTCTGCCTGTTCGGTAGAGTTCTTAGTCTGTTCAGTTTCTTCGTTCTGATTTTCTTCAGCCATTACATTTCCCTGTTTATTTTTCCAAAACGCCAGTATTTTCCAGCGTTCTCTTTTTTAGTTCATTAGTTAAATTACTAATTTATAGGTAAAAGCGTCAATAAAAATCGAAAAAAATTTTGGAAAAAATCTACAGTTAAAGTAAAAGCAAAAACATAAAGAATCACTTTTTTCTTGTAAAAACTATCGTTATAACGATATAATATTAACTATCGACAAAACGACATAAAAAACAGGCTATGAAAAAAATCAGACTATATCACGGTTCGGAAAATATTATCAAAAATCCTCAATACCATTTTGGAAATCCTAAAAATGATTACGGATATGGCTTCTACTGCACAGAAAGTCTTGATTTAGCAAATGAGTGGGGCTGTTCAGAAGAAAAAGACGGCTTTGCAAATGAATACGAACTTGATATGGCAGGACTTTCCGTTTTGAATCTTTCTGATTCTGACTACAACATTTTGAACTGGCTTGCCATTCTATTAGAAAACCGAACTTTTGATCTGTCCAGCGAAGTTTCCGTTGCGGCAAAAGATTACATTCTTAAAAACTTTCATATTTCTTACGACCAATATGATATTATTCGTGGCTACCGCGCAGATGATTCTTATTTTTCTTTTGCAAATGCATTTTTGAACAACGTTATCTCAGTTCAAAAATTGAATAAAGCCATGTATCTTGGGAAACTTGGTGAACAGATTGTTCTAAAATCAGAAAAAGCATTTTCTCAGATATCATTTGTAAATAGTTCTGTTTCAGAGCGTAGCATTTTCTACCCTAAAAAACAGGCTCGAGACTCTGCTGCACGAAATGATTTTTTCAAAATACGTTCAGAATCAGAAATCTACAATTCTGATGCAATTTTTATTGTTGATTTAATGCGAGGAGGTATAAAAAATGGCGACCCACGCATACCAGAAATTCTATTTAAATGATGCACAACATAATCTTGGCGTAATGTTTGATTACAGCGTCCGGATTTTAAATTATGATGCAGATAAGTTCTTCTTATATTTTATTCAGTCTCAAATAGCGCAAAAATTTGAACATGCAAATCCAAAGTATATTGCAGGACTTTCAGGCATAGAACTTTGCGAACGCGTTCTGTCAAAAATGGGAGAACAAATTCCTTTTACAGACAATGCTCTTATTCAAGAAGGAAAAGAATTCTGGCTTGGCTGGATTATGGCATATTATCAGTGGTATTCGGGCTTACGCTTTTCTGATTTACAGGAATACGGACTAATCCCTTCTCAGATTTTACAGCGCTATATTTTGCACGAAGCCGATGTTTCAAAATTTGTAACCGTTGCAAACAAAATTATAGAAGCAAATAAAGAAGCCACCCCTACCCGTCTTCAAAAAATCCGCAAATCCCGCGGCATGACACAACAGGAACTTGCAGATTTAAGCGGAGTTTCCCTTCGCATGATTCAACTTTACGAACAGCGCCAGAACGACATCAACCAGGCTTCCGCCCGCGCAATAACCTCCCTTTCCCGTGCCCTATGCTGTAACTTTTATGAAATTATGGAAATTGAACTTGAGGAGTAGATTACTGTTTAAATAATGTCCACCAAAAACTTAGAACACTCACTATCAAGTCTCTGAAAACTTTAAAAATTTCATCGCAGGTATTTTTTACAGTATTTATTATAGTATTTCTTACAGCTTCATCTAAAATCATTGGAACAACAATAATTACACCAATTATAAATATGATTACTTTTCTCTTAATGGTTTTCTTTGAATAACATAATGCAAATTGAATTGCCAGAAGAATCAGTAGAGTAATAATTATTAATCCAATTAAAAAGATAGGTGTATAAATTTGTATATTTGCAAATATTATAAGCAGTATTGCAATAAATGTAATTATAAGAAGCAGCAGTGATACAGCTTTTTGAGAATCTTTCTTAGTTAATATGATATCGAGTTTAATAATATAAAAAGCAATTAAGTACCTAAAAAATATAAAAATATCTTTTACATTATCTGATTTTGGCACTGGACTTCTTAGTAAAAAAATGATTGATGTAATAAGGAGTATATCCGCACATAAATCAAAAACATGGCATAAGAACTGTGATTTCTCTTTTACAGTTACTTTTGCTTCATTTTCAACTTTCTCCTTCTGTGTAGAAGATTCATGCCTATTTTGTTTACTCTGTTGTTTATTATGAATTTTTGCTTTTTCAGAAGTAAAGAAATCTCTTACCTTTCCGTTAAATTTTTCCCATTCAGTTTTTACTTTTTCACCAAAAGTCGAAAAGAAATCCGGAACATTCAACAGTCCCAATAACACAGAATGTTTCTTTACTTTTTCTGAATATGCATTTACATCAAAATCACCGGTAAAATAATTTCGAACTATAGATTCAATTTCAGAAATTATTTCCGGAGATGTATCACCAGGAAAAATATAAATATATTCAGAAACAGAAGTCTTTAAATGAAGTTCTTTTGTAATTCCATCAGTTTTGGAATATGCAAGCTTAAATTCAATATTATCTTTCGGCAGAAAATCAAAATCCCGCTGTGAACGTTCCGCATTTTCATCGTTTTCACCACTCACAGAAACTACTGGAAAGAACCATATAAGCCCACGATTCGTAAATACAAAACCTCTTTCACGAACAGGTTTTCCAAGTAATCGCCCCGTCCATAGCGCAAAAAGCACTGTATTTTCCTCTGGAATATTAAAATATTTTTTAATGACTTTAAGAGAATTACCAGAAAATTTATTCTGAAAAATAAGAGAAGGATTTTTCATCAATACCTCCATAATAATAAAAAAAACGCCCGGAGCCCTTAAGGGCGTGTGCCGGACGATAAAAAAGGGGGCTGGATAAGGTATATAACAACACTTTATATTTATATTATTAAACACACTTCCAGATATTGCAACAATTTTTTATATTTAACTGCAAAAAAATTTTATGGATGCCAGATTTTAATGAGTTCTCCCCACTTCTGACTGTAACCTGTTACTTCGCTGTAATCTGAATAAAATTCCCAAAACTTATTATTACGCAAATAAAGTTCATTACTTTGAATACTCAACTGCGTTCCTATAGAAAGACCAATCTTATAATCAGATTCAGAACACGAAGTTCCTTCTGTAACGCCAGAAACATTTTTGCAATACCAGATTAAAGGGCTTGTTTCTAAATAATTATTCTTTACATAACCAGAATAAATGCATACACCTATGCCGGTTTTTCCAATCCAGGCAGATAAAACAACTTCATCAAGGGCATGCTCTACAGCCTCTGCAGCAGTCTTTACTTTTGGCTGACTTCCCCAGAAATCATCTTCTATCAGACTCTGACAGAAATGCCCTATATCATTCATAAAGGAATACGACCCTTCATACGCCATGCCTTTACAGTCACTTATGTTATAAGGATTCTGTTTTAAAAATTCTGTATAAATTGATTCGACTGTTTTAATATCATAAGACAAAAGTTCTTCACTCAGATTTTCTATTGAATCATAAAGAGACTGCTGCTTATAAGAATCAAGACTGTACAAGGCTTGTGTAAATGCTGTATCAAAGCTGGAACGGCTGCGCTCTGTATAAGGTACTGTGCAATCTTTGTAATTCTGAGCATATTCAGAAACAAGTTCCGTTCCAAAATCATAAACCGACGAACCGCGTTTTAAGCGTAAAAAAGCATCATAATAATTATGCGCATAGCTGACGTTCTGACTTGTCAAAAGGTAATCAGCTGTTCCTCGCAAAAGATAAGTATTTTCTACACTACCCTGCAAACAGCAGTCCATCCATATAATGTTTACAGAAAGTTCAGACGCAACAATTGCATTTCTTATATCACTGGCCGTTAGGGCCTTACAGCCACTGTTTGAATTATCCCAGCAAAGCGAACGGGCACTGCTGTTTCCAAAACCGCCGCTTCCATTTTCCCATTCAGTTCCACCCCCATGATCAGAAAGAATCAGTACTACATTTTGAGCTTCATAACGCTCATTTGCCCATTCAAGAAAATTTGAAAGTGTATTTACATCACCCATATCAGGTTCTTTAGAAAGCCACGGTGCAGTTGAAGTTAGATCTTTTGCATTTTTAGAAAGAGTCCACCAGGAAGTCCTTTTTGTTACAGCAAGCCCATAGTAAGTTTCATCATCCATAGCGCCAAGTTCATAAATTCCCGCATCCGGATGAATTCTTGTATTTCCATGGAATCTTGCCATTTTACTCGTCTCGCCATCCCAAAGTACAACAATCTTTACTTCGGGGTAACCAGCAGCGGCTGAACCGTCGGACTTCCTCATCTTAGAAAGAGCAATCTCTGCATTTACCATATCTCGCCAGATATCGTCATTCAAATTATTGTCAGCATCAGCATAAAAAAGAACAAGCCATTCACTGTTAGCAAGCTCAAATAAATCAGTAATACCAGGAAAAACGCACGAAGAAAAAATATCAAAAACAGTTAAAAATAGAATGAAAACAAACAGCTTTGATAATCTGAGTTTTCTTATAAGCGTATAACCTCCAGAATTTATCTTTGGGCCAAACTTCCCAAATTATATAACCAGTTGTTATATATGTCACGAAAAAACTTTTCAAAAAACAAAAAAAAAAAGCTGCCTTCAAAGTTTACAACCTCAAAGGCAGCCCAATAAAAAGGAGTCTAATCAATAACTTTTTTACTTTTCTATATGTGCAGCGCCAACCTTACGGATATTCATAAGGTAAACATTCTTTTCGCCCACAAATTTTCCCATATATTTGATGTAATTCTGAACACTTTCGCTTGGAAGAATTGCCATAATAACGCCGGCAAATCCACCACCGTGAACACGGCAAACACCTTTACCAATCTTATTAATAAACTGAGTTGTAAGAGCAAGGCAGAGAGAAATCTTCTGTTCTTCAGGATGAGCATTTACATAGCAGTTCTGCAAAAGTTCAAATGATGAACGGCCAGATGCATCAACAAGCTTCAAAATCTTTTCGCCATCATCTTTTGCAATTGCCTCTGCCATCTGCTCTACACGGTTAGTCTCGTTAAAGAAGTGGAAAGCACGAAGAAGTGCACGGTCGTTACCAAGTTTACCAATAAGCTCTGGTGTTTTTTCAAGAAGCTTTTCTACACTTGAACCACAAAGGTTTTCTACACCAAGTTCTTTTGCAACAAGGCGCATTTCGCCAGGAACGCTTGAATATTCAGCGCTTAAATCTGCGTGTCCTTTTCCTGTATTTACGATTACGATGTCATATCCGTATTTCTTAAAGTCCAGATCGATTTTTTCGTATTCAACAGTACCGTTATTAAAGCTCTTAGAAAAATCAAGTTTAATAGCCCCGCCAGCTGCACAAGCCATCTGATCCATAAGACCAGAAGCCTTGCACCAGTAAACATTTTCTGCACTCTGGCCAATTTTTGCGTAATCTACAATGCTGAGTTTATTTTCATTAAAGAAATAGTTGATTACAGAGCAGACAAGCATTTCAAATGCAGCAGAAGAACTTACGCCTGCACTTGCAATTACAGTTGTAGATGTATAAAGATTAAATCCTCCAACCTTGTGACCAAAGTTCTGAATTGCTTTTACCATTCCTGCAACCAGAGAAAGGCTTCCCTGACACTTTGGAACGTTGACTACATCCTTTATATTAAATTTTACAACTTCGTCAAAGCCTTCGCTAAGAATATTAATTTCGTCAGTTCCGTTAGGATATGCAGCACCAATTGTATCAAGAGTGATGCTTCCGGCAATTACTTTACCGCCATTATGATCTGTGTGGTTTCCAATTACTTCTGTACGTCCAGGAGAAGTAAAAAACTCCATTTTGTCTGAACCATATGCTTTTGTAAAAAGTGAAGAAAGATTTTCAAAGCGTTCAGCAGCTTTATCTGAATTTCCGTAAATATTTTCCAATGCTTTTTTTGATGGTGTCATCATGAAATCTCCTGTGGAAGCGAGCCGGTCAGAGCTCGCGGTGTTCTATAGCAAAGCGTTAAAAAAAATTGTAATGCAGCAATTTTTTAGCTTTACCATTTCTATTATAAGTGCTATTTTGCGCTTTTCCATAATAAAATTAGCAATTAGTGAGGATTATATTGAGAAAATTAGTCAGATAAAGCTTTTTCTACCTGTTCAATGATTACATCAGGTGTAGAAGCGCCGGCAGTAATGCCTACCCTCTTAAATGCAAAAAATTCCTGCGGAATTTCTTCTGCACTCTGAATATGCGCTGCGTGAGCACAGTTTTTTTGCGCTGTCTGAAAAAGCCTTATAGTATTTGCACTGTTTTTTCCGCCAACAACAAGAACTCCGTCAACATTTTTGCAAAGTTCCACAAGCGAATCCTGACGTTCCTTTGTTGCCGGGCAGATTGTATTATTAATTTTAAGATTCTTGTATTTTTGCCCTACGATTTCAGAGATTTTTTCAAACTGAACAGGGCTAAAGGTTGTCTGACTTAATAAAACGGCTTCTCCACTGCCTTCTTTTAGCGCACGGGCATCCTCTTCATTCTGCAAAAGAATAAACTCGCCTTCTGCATAGCCCGCAATTCCCTTTACTTCTCCGTGATTGCTGTCGCCGGTAAGAATAATTATTTTTCCTTTTGCAGAAGCCTTCTGAACAGTAATCTGATTGGCATTTACGCGCGGGCAGGTGGCATTTATGATTGTACAGTTTTTGTCTTCAAGGATTTTTGTTATAGAAGGAGAAACTCCGTGAGCACGAATAATTACAACACTCTGTGGTTCAACCCGGTCTAAATCATCTTCTGAAAGAATTTCAAGACCTTTGTCTTTAAGATTTTGCAGAACAATTTCATTATGAATTAAAGGCCCCAGAGAATATACTTTTTTCCCTGAATAATATTCCAGTGCCTTCTCCGCATATTCAACGGCTCGTCTAACTCCAAAACAAAATCCCAGAACACTGGCTCTCTTTACTTCCATAAAATTGATTATAGCAAAAAAAAAGTGCAGAAGAAACATCTTCTGCACTTTTAATCACCTTACTGGCAATTACTCGTCAGCCTTTACGTTTTTAAGCGAGTGATGAACACCAAACTCTGGGCGCCATGTACGGCGGAAGAGCTGGATAAATCCGCTTGAAATAAAGATAGATGAATACATACCGCTAAGTAAACCAACAATCAAAGCCAAAGAGAAGTCTTTGATACTTCCTGTTGTGAATACGTACAAAGAAACAACAGCAAACAAAGTTGTTACAGTTGTCAAAATTGAGCGTACCAATGTATCAGAAAGTGACTGATTCAAAATTGGTGTGAATGTTTTTACGTCATTCATGTATGTAAGGTTGTAACGAATACGGTCAAGAATTACGACAGTAGCGTTGATTGAGTAACCAATAATTGTAAGAACAGCAGCAAGAACTGTAGTTGTAAATTCCATCTGTGTCCAAACAATGAAAGTAATCATAATCAATGTATCGTGAATCAAGGCAATTACAGATCCAAGGGCAAAGTCCCAGTGGAAGCGAACTGCAGCATAAATCCAGATCAAAGCAACTGTAAGTACAAACATAAGAAGAGACTTCATTGCAATTGAGTTAGACATGCTTGAACCAATAAAGTCAGTTTTTACGATTGCTACGTTAGAAGCACCAAAAACTGAATAAAGGTGAGCGTTTACAGATTCCTGCATTTCGTTCTGAGAAGTACCTTCAGAAGTACCCATACGAATCTGGTAGCTGGCATCTGCACCCTGACCAAGCTGTTTTACATCAATACCCTGCAAATCGCTCAAAGCAGAACGAACATCGTCAGTTGTAATTTCAGAAGTTCCTGCCGGGTAAACATAAAGAACATTTGATGTAAGCTGATTAGTAGCAGCAGAATTCAAGAACAACTTAGTAGATGGGAACGAACCATTCTTTACTACAACGTTTACACCAGAAACTTTATTCATTTCGTTTGCAAGAGCCTCTACAGTTGTAAATTCTGCAAAGTTGAATGAACGAGTTTCATTTACGGCACCAAGACCAGAAATTACAAGGTCAAGCTGACCAGCAGACAAATCCATAGCAACTTTTGCAGAACCTTCATAAGTAACTTCTGCAACAGGAGGAGCTACGCGAACCTCTTCTATAAGACCAGGTTTAAAGTCGATACCAAAGTTAATTCCTTTTGTAATAAAGCCTGCAATTCCAAAAACAATAACAAGAATGCTCAAAACTGCACAAGGAATAAAACCTTTATTAAAATTTAATCTTTTCATTGTTTAATCCCCCAGCCGATGCTTACTTTTTTAGCATGAAGCACATCTGTATCAAAGTCGAACATAAGGCGTGATACAAACAATGCTGTAAATACAGAAGAAACAACACCAATTGCCAAAGAAACAGCAAATCCCTGGATTGCACCAGTTCCAAGCTGGCTCAAGAAGATAGCAGCGATAAATGTTGTGATGTTAGAGTCCATAATTGCCCAGAACGCATTGTCAAAACCAATAGAGATTGCAGCAACACGTGATTTACCCTGACGCAATTCTTCTTTAATGCGTTCAAAAATAAGTACGTTAGCATCTACTGCCATACCAATTGTAAGAATCATACCAGCAATAGAAGATAGTGTAAGAGTCAAATTGAAAGCAGAAAGGACAGAGAACATAATGTAAAGGTTCAAAACCTGAGCAACAACTGCGTTAATACCTGACGCGTGATAGAACAACAAAAGGAATACAAGAATAAGGCTAAGACCAAGGGCAATAGCAAAAATACCCTGGTGAATTGCCTGTTCTCCCAAGCTTGCGCCGATTACCTGCTGGCTTTCAACTTCAAGAGGAACTTCAAGCCATGCTGACTGCAAAACCTTTTTAATGTTGTTTGCTTCGTCATAGCTGAAACCTCCGCTCAAAGAAACGCTTCCGCCTGTAATGGCAGTTTTAATTGTTGCGTTAGATTTTACTTTGTTGTCACTTACGATAGCCAGATTCTGACCAACGTGTGCTCCAGTAAATTCTGCAAAAATTTCAGCACCTTCATCATCAAGCATGAATGCAACTTCAGGCTGATTTGTGATTGTGTCTGCGCGAACTTCTGCAGATTTAATATGTTTACCTTCAAGAGCAATTTCCTTCTTTACTACAACGTAGTCGTAACGCTCATCAAGACCGTAAGCATCTTTTGTATATTCGCCAAATACTTCGCAGTCTTCTGGAATGATAGATTTATCCATCAATTCACCAACAGCGTTGAAAGTAGAAGTTGGGTGCTGATAGTAGTAATTTTTGAATGCCTGAGTAGCTTCTGAATCTACCAGACGGAAGTTCAAAAGACCTTTACCCATAATCAATGTAGTGATTGTGTCTGCCTGAGCAGCACCAGGAATTTCAATATAAATGCGATCTTCACCCTGCTGACGAACAGTAGGAGAAGTAAGACCAAATTTGTCGATACGGCTTGTAAGATTTTCAATAGCGTTAGCCATTGCTTCTTTTTTGAAGTCAGCTACAGGCTGGTTGATATTTTCTACACCAGTTGCTTCTACAGCTGCATCAAGGTCAGCGCGAACGATAACGTTCATACCACCAGAAAGGTCAAGACCAAGTTTTACAGAATTCTCATAGTATTTTTTTGCTTTGAGAATGTTGTCGCGGTAGCGTGCCTGAATTACATCAAGAATTTCAAGTTCGCTGTCATAAGCAGAAACAACGTCAATAACAGTCATGTCTTTTGGCGCTTTCTTTCCTAACAACTTATATTTCTTAGCTGCGTCTTTTTCCAGCCAAGATAACTCTTCTGCAATTTTTGCCGAAGAATCTGTTGATGCCAATGCTTTTATTGCCTTAACATCTTCACCTGCTTTTGCAGTTGCAAAGTCTTTGATATTCTCTGTTGAACCAAGAGCCAGTGCCTGAACTTCTTTAGGAGTTCTTCCGTACCAGCTGATTGATGGCCAAAGGAAAACAAAGCAAAGTGCAAGTACTGCAAGCAGAAGTACTAAACGTGAGCGTTTGTTCATTTTTTTATTTTCCCCAATTATTTATTTTTCTTCAGTTGCTGCAGGAGCTTCTGCTGTTTCTGAAGATTTTTTGCTTTTTTTAGATGCCTTTGCTTCGGCTTCTGCTGCCTTTTCAGCATCAGTTTTTTCTACGCTTGAAATTGCAGAGCGATTGAATTCAAGTTTTGTATTTTCGTCAACTTTTACAATTACAGTCTTTTCTTTTACAGAAGAGATTGTTCCGTGAATACCACCGATAGTGATTACTTTATCACCCTTCTTCAATGCTGCGAGCATTTTTTCAGTTTCTTTCTGTTTCTTGTTCTGTGGACGAATCAAGAAGAAATAGAAGATAACAATGATTAATAAAAATGGTAAAAGAGTGCCAGTTAAAGCACCTGTTGTTGAAGCACTTCCTGCAGTACCAGCTGCCTGAAGCAAAGAAACGAATGACATATATCCCATCCTAAATTTTTTAAAATATGACCCAATAATAACTATTGTAAATCAGTTATAAAAAATATCATTTATGGGCTATTTTATCAACTGAGTAAGAGCCTCATTCAGGCGGCGGATTGAAGAATCGTTTGGTTTTATGGCAACTACCTGGCGCAGATAATACTGTGCCTTTCGGTAATCATTTTTAGAATAATAGACTTGATAAAGGCGAAAAAGTGCATCGCTGTTGCGGGGATTAGAAATCAAAGAGGAACGAAGGTCTGCAAGAACAGTCTCTTCTGTAAGCTGCAGAAAACTTCTTCTATAATATAGATAACTTTTCATCTTTGATGATGAAGAATCTAAAAGCGAGTTGATATATTTTAAAACAAGATCACGGCTTCCATTTTCTGCATAGGCAAGCACATAAGCCTGCAAGACTTCTTCGTCATTCGGAAACTGAATCTGCATCTTTTTAGCAAAATCAAAGGCTTCGCTCTTGCGGCGCAATTTAATGCATACTTCCACATAGTTTTTAATTATGTCGGCAGAAGGATTTTGAACATTTGCAAGTTTAGATGCAACTTCGTAGGCAGCTGCCCAGTTTTCGCGCTGAATAAGCCCCGAAAGTGCATAGCGCATTGCAGCAGTATTTTCCGGCTCAGAAGCAAGGATTTTTGCACAAAGTTCGTCGGCATATTTTCCTGCAACAGGAGCATCTGTTTCGGAAGAAATGCGGGCTGCAAGCATAAGAGCTTCTGTATTGTCCGGATAAAGCTGAAGGGCACGTTCTACAGTCTGAGTCGCTGTGGTTGTATTTTTACTCCAGTCCAGCTGAACTTTTGCGCGCAGAACAAGGTAATCTATTGAAGTGTCATTCTGCTTTGCATACATATCCAGAAGAGACACTGCGTGAATGTAGTCGTTCTTTTCTATAAGAATTTTTGCGCGGAACAGAACAAACTCCAGGTTGTTTGGAGTCTGCTGAAGAACGCGGGCTACATACTGCTCTGCAAGAGGCAAATCTCTTTTTGCAAAAGAAACATAGGCATTCATGCACAGTACATCAATATCACTTGAATCAGAAGAACTGGAAAAAGAAGCTAAAATCTTATCTGTTTCTGCATATTTTTCAAAATGAAGCAGAACGCGTGCATAGGCAATTGCAATTTCCTTAGAAAACTCAGAAGCGTTATAGGCAGTTCTAAAACATTCTTCTGCCCCACTAAAGTTATTCTTTTTAACGTAAGTAACACCCAAAAGATAAGATGCCAGAACTGACGAAGGATTATAGAAAAGGGCTTCTTTACAGGCCTGTTCACATAAATCATAAGAATCCTGAGTAACAGAAGGACTTAAAATAACCAGGGCTGGAAGAATTATGCTTAAAAAATCAGATTTTCCTGTACTGGAATCAAAAATGCCGTTTCGGACAGAATCAATAGCACCAAGATAAAGATTGTCGGAAGGAAAAGAAACTGAATCCCAGGTAACTTTTTGCGAAGGCCAGGCAATCTGCATAATCTGAGTAGCAATTTCTATTAAAACCCTTTCGTTTTCTGCATATTCTCCGTTTGTGCGGTGCAGAGCCTGAACAGCTTTTCTTAGCGACTGAGGAGAACCAATTTCTACCTCAGCAATAACTGTAGGATCAATTTTGTAAAAATATGTTCGCTTTGCAGAAGGCAGTTTTACGTTATCTGTCCCGGAATATGCAGATGAAGATGCACCGCCATTATCCTTAGCTTTTTTCTTTTTTGCAGAATAAGCAGGCGCAGAGGCACAATAAGCTGCCACAGTTATGAGAAGAATAAGATTTTTAAAACACGTTTTAAAATTCACTTAAACTTTTTATAACTCTTCGTCTGGGAACGGGTATTCCTCTTCCGCAAAATCGTCAGAGTCATCATCCTTTAAAACAAGTTCTTTGTGATCTTTTTGTAAAAAGTAAAAAAGAACAAAAATCACAAGAATTCCAACTATTAAAACCGGAGCTACAAAGTAAGACACAAAGGTGAATGAAACTTTTATGAGCTTTAACGAAAATAAAAAGTAGTAAAGGCTCATGATTAAAAGAATCAAACCCGGAATTCCATAATTCAATTTTAACTTTTTATATTTATAACAACTGACAAGAATCAAATTTAATCCCGGAAAAACAGCGTAAAGCGGCCACACTGAAGAAAACTTAATATCCGGGCAAAACACAAAGAGTATGGAAACTAAACCGCAGACTAAAATCAGGCTGCCGGAAAAAACATGGTAAGGTCTTTTTGTTTTTGTAATTGCACAAAAGCCTATAAAACCGCCAATAATTGACTGACAAATAAGACAAGTTAGAATTGCTATGTTAGAAGGAATAAGAGTTCTGTCTGAAAAAAGAAACAGGAAGCCAAAAATTATGAAGAGAAATCCAAGTAAAATCAAAATATTTAAAACTTTAGCACAGCGCATGCTCATATCCTTTTCTTAATTATAAAAGTTTAAACGATTTCGATTTTTTAAATGATTGCATATATAATATACAACCAAAAATCATTCTTTACAATAATAATTCGCTATGATAAATTTTATTTTATGAAGAAAAATCGTTTACACTTTGCCACCATTATTTTATTTTTATTTACAATATTTTCGGCATGTAATCAGAATAATCACAATCAAAAAGATGAAGATTTTTTTGCCATGCAGCAGAAATTTCAGGACATTCTTGATACCGCAGAATTAAACTCTCAACAGCGCTATTCAATCATAAATCAGATGGCAACAAACTATCTGAATGTAAAAGATTATCAGGGACTCGTTCTCTTTCTTTCTGACTGGGTTGAACAGAACAAAGATGACATGTACAACTCTTACTGGCTTTTGATGACGGCGTACGCCTATCTTTCTATGCGGGCAGAACCTGTTGCAGAATATTATTTTGACCGCATCTTGCAGCAGTACCAGGATTTACTTGTAAAAGGCAAATCAATTCATTTTATGTGCCTCCAGAATCTTATTCAGATCAGTAAAACTCCAACACACAGAATCAAATATTTTAACGAGCTTATAAACAGATTCCCTAGTGACGTAAACACAACCGAGCTTTACCTGCGCCTTGCAATGGAATACGAAAAAGACAGCCAGTGGAATCACGCTTTAAGAGCCTACACCGTTTTTCTTGAACAGCCAGACGCAACTACAATTCAGATTCCAGGCGAACCAGATGCCTATAAAAATGCCCGTCACCTTATAGACTACAATTCTTCCAGCAAAGACTGGACTTTTGAAAGTCTTGAGGCACTGGAAACAGCAATTAAAAAAGCTATCCGTAATTATGACTGGCGCTCTCTAGATAAATACAAGGCAAAGGTAAACTTCTTTTCTATGTCATGGAAGCAGGATGAAATGGATGCAAACTCACAGGAAGAGTTTTCCATGAGGAGCTTTATGCGCGGTAACAGAATCCGTTTTGCAGACAGCCTTGACCCTTCTTCTACACCAAGCGAGGCATACCTTCGCACAACGGGCTGGAGTACCTACGTTCCAGTATGGTATCTTTATTTTAGAAAGGTAAACTTCCCGCTTGATTCCGACATTCACGGAAACTGGGAATGGGCAGGAATTTACATGGGCGAAAAACTCTGATTTTTTCTGAGTTTGATTAAAAAACTGACGATAAAAAAGTAATGAAAAAAACGATTTCTACTGCAATTTTGATTTCTCTTAGTACATTAGCACTTTGGGCAAACACACTGGAACCTGTATCTGCTGCGCAGGAATTTACTCATATTTTAGTTACTGTTAATGCCGCAGACACTTTTGACAATCACGAAAATTTTGATGCCCTGACACAGGAAGAAATCTTACAGGATCTTCAAAACGAGATTCAGTCACTTGCTAAAAAAAAGCCATATATTCCACTCGACATTCCAGGTTCAGAGCGCCCTGAAGTTGAAAAAATCAGAAACCAGATTCTAAAATCTCCAAAATGGTCAAAACGCCTTTATGACGACCTTGAACGCGCCCAGGACTACCGCATTTTTGTGCGAAAGGCAGTAATGGATGCAGAACTTCCTCTGGTTCTGGAATATCTTCCGATGGTTGAATCAAACTACAATCCAAGTGCCCGCTCAAAATCTGGTGCAATCGGACTCTGGCAATTCATGGAAAACAGCGTTTCTAATTTTCTTGTTTTAAACGATTTTGTAGACGAACGCTACGACCCCTGGAAAGAAACAGATGCTGCAATCAAAAAACTTCAGGAAAATTACAGATTCTTTAAAGACTGGCCGTTAGCATTAGGTGCCTACAACTGCGGTCTTGGTGCCATGAACAGAGCCCTAAAAAAATCGCCTGTAAAAGACTTCTGGTATCTTTCAAGCCACGGCTACATCAGCCGCCAGACAGCGGATTACGTGCCAAAACTTTTAGCCATTGCAGACCTTGCAATCAACAGCGAATACTATGGCATTGACCTTCCAGACCATCACGAAGAATTTGAAATCCTTGTAAACGAAAAAGAGGGTAACTTTGATTACATAAAAGTAAAAAAAGCCTACTCCATTAACCAGCTGGCCCAGGAAATGAAGATGGATACAACAGTTTTAAAAAGACTGAATCCGTCTTACGTGCGAGGAATGACTCATCCTGCAAAAGAATGCCTTATCCGCCTGCCTTTGGGAATGGAACAGTCTGCGGTGGATGCCCTTAAACAGCTTTCGCCAATTGAATTTCCTTTTAAGTACACTGTAGTAAAAGGCGATTCTCTTTGGGCTATTTCCCGCCGTTTTGGAGTAAGCTTAAAATCACTTTGCGAGATTAACGACATCTCAGAAAACGCCATTTTAAAAATAGGAAAAACACTTTATATTCCCTCAAAATAAGCCGACACTCAAATAGAGATTGAAGTCGATTTTACGAGGAATATAAATGAAAAAACGCGTATTTTTATCACTGGGATTTGCAGCTTTATTTTTTGCCACAACCTTCCCCGCTTTTTCACATGATAAAGACAAACAACATGACGGCGTTGTAAGCGCAAAAAGCCGGATCAACTGGGTTACCCGCGAATTTGTTACAGATCTGAGTTTTGACTGTAAAACTTCAAATCTTACAATGCCTTCTGACAAAAAATCAGCCTCTGCAAAAATCTCTGGCAAAATGTGCCAGCTTATTCAGCCTTCACTTCTTTCTCTTTATGACGATTCAAAATACACACTCTCTGATATGGTTGTACAAGATCAGCTTTCTTTGGATCAGGTTTATCATTTTATTAAAGGCGGTTATAAAACCCCGGACGTTTTTTCTAAAGACCTTACAACCCTTGATTCAATCAATACTCTGAACGTAAACAACTTGGGAAAGGAACTTGTAAAACATTACTTTAGTTACACACCAGAAAAACCAATTGATATTATTCCTTCGCGTGCATATTCGGGAATTATTATTGATGCCCGCGGAGCTTACCCTGTTCACGGAGAATACGTAAAAAGTCAGGTTTATCCATGCTTTTTTCCAACAATCTGGGACGATCAGATGACAATCGTTTACGAAAAAGGAATTGTATCTCCACAAACTGTAATGAAAAACGGACTTACAGGCTTTCACTATTCGGATAATATAGAAGATTATCAGGACAGAATTGGAATTGATCCCCTTTACATCCGCGCAAATGAAGTTTACGGCCGCAATCGCACCGATCCGATTATCAGCAGAAACGATGCCCTTAAAATTTTTGCAGAACCAGAAAACGTAAAACTTTTGCAGGAAGGAAAAGTCGTTATTCTGATGGACAAAGAAAATCTTATTTATGATATTGCGACTCCAGAAAAAGATGAAAGCTATTACGTAAAATACACCACCACAAAACAGTATTTTTATGAAAATAAAGTTCCTGGTGTTGAAATTTCTGACACAAGCGACGGCATTCTTTTCTCTGTTGATTTGAAATTCTACCCTGATTCTACCCAGCTTCTTCCTGGCGAAAAAGAAAGAATCAAAATGATTGCAGGTCAGCTTAAAGAAATTCTTAAAGACGGCGGTTACACAGTTTTAGTAGAAGGACACACTGCAGACGTTGGAAAACCTGTTGGTCAGCTTAATCTTTCTATTGACCGAACCCGTGCCGTAATGGACGCTCTTGTGGCAGATGGAATTGGTGAAAAATTGTTTACTTACAAAGGCTATGGTGGAACAATGCCAGTTGCCAGCAACGAAACAGAAGAAGGCCGTGCTCAGAACCGCCGCGTAGACATTACCGCAAGACCTGTGGCAACCTATATTCAGCGCACGTGGTAGGGCAAAGGTCGTAAGGTTATTCTTCAGTTTTGAAGGCGTTGTACCTTTGCTTAACTTGCGCGTGCGCGCAAGTTTTTCAATGACATCTAGAAAGGGCTTTAAATGACCTTTTTCTTATCGCGTTTTGCAACGTAGAGGTTGGCATCGGCTTCGGAAAGAAGAGGTGTTATCTGATAGCCTACTTTTTCTGACGGGAATTTTACATAGCCCATACTTATAGAAAGCTTAAACTTCGAATTATTCTTTTCTGTCCAAAGGCGGCAGTCTTCGCTAACACTATCTTTTATTCGTTGAAAGTTGTCTACCGTCATGCCAGGACTGATTATTACAAACTCATCGCCGCCAATGCGTGCTACAATGTCGTTTGCGCGGAAGTTGCCTTTCAGGATTATGGATTCGGCTATAATCGCGCAGTCTCCCGCTTCGTGACCAAAGGTATCATTAATTTTTTTAAGCCCGTCCATGTCGCAGTAAATAATAAGACCACTTTGATTCATTGCCTTTGCAAACTGCAGCGTTGTCTTTCCAAAATCAAAAAGTCCGCGGCGGTTATAAAGGCCCGTAAGTTCATCAGTATTTGCAACAACATCAAGTTCCTTAAACTTTTTATGAAACTTTGTTTTTTCATTAGAAACTTCTGCATAAGAAAAAATTGAACTTACAAGCGAAGAAACAATCTTAATTATAAAGTCATAAACAAAGAAATCATCATGGTTATCTGTGCGGAACACAATATAGCCGTAATGCAGGGTATTATGATAAAGGCTCATACAGATTGTGCCGCTTTCGCTAAAATTCAAAATTCCATCAGGAAGAATCCGCTCCTTTGGATTAAACTTTATACGCTCCGGCAAAATCTCGCTGTCATAACCTGTACTTTCATCAAAAGCACAGAAAAGGCTTGCACGATGAGGAAGATTAAAATAATCAAAAGGAATTGTCTGTTCAATAGGAGCTTCATAAACAACAATTGCCGCAGCCTTTACGCCAAAATCACGCAAATCAGAATTCAAACGGCTCTTAAGCTGATCAACTGTCATATCAAACTGGGTTTCTGAATAATAATTCATTACCTTTTGAATCTGCGCTGTACGGAAATACATATCAGAAACAACGTTTCTTGTGCACAAAACTTTATCCAGATCCATCTGAATGCGAACATGTGGATTTTCTTCCAGCTCTTTTGTGTAAGGAACACGGCTTGTACTTTCGCGCATAACAGCTGTATTTATAAGAACTTCATTCTGTTCAAATTCTTCATCATCAAAAATCTTTTTTAGCATGCGAACGGCGCGACGTCCATGTTCGGGAATATTCTGATCAATGCTTGTAATAGAAGGATTATTGTATTGCGACTGATCAAGGTTATCAAAACCCACAATCTGAACATCTTCAGGAATTCTAAGTCCGTGACGCTTTACAAATTCTGTGGCAGCATAAGCCATTTCATCATTAAAAGCGATGATTGCATCAAATTCGATTTTTCCGTCGTTTGAGATAGCATAAGTTTCCAGATCTTTAAGGATTGTAAGATAGTCAAAACTCATGCGGAAGTAAGTATAATTTTCCGGCGGAAAGTTTTTTTCTTCCAGAATCTGATTTACTGTATTTCGGCGGAACCTGATTTCTGAAGAAGAACTGCGTAATCCAAGAATTGCAAGTTTTTTACACTTTTGAACATCTATCAGATTATCAAGAATTGCCTTGTATGCAAAATAAGGATCAGAAGTAATTGAAGGACAATCCGGCACTTCTATGGCAATAGAAACTACAGGAATAGGATTAAAACCTTTCATATAAGAAAGGATTTCGCTTTTTGTAACAAAATGAAGCTGAACTCCCGTAGAAAAAATAATTCCATCAATTGAATTTTTGGTGATTAAAGAAGCAATGGCAACAGCCTGGTATCCGAACGCAGTGCGTACACTATGTAGAGTCCCGATTGGAAACACAAGAAGTTCATAATCGTACTCCTTGCAGATTTCATTCACGGACTCGAATAGACGCTGAGAATATTCTATGGTGATAAAATCGAGTATAAGCGCAACTCTGAATTTACTGCGTGCCATTTAAAATATTTTATAACAATCGGTTAATTTTTGCAATTTGATTTTTCCCAGCCTAAATAAACACAAAGAAATTTTCAAACTTTTTACAAGAATTTTTGTCAAAACGTCAAAGTCTGCGGATATATTACATATAGAAACATAAATTTTAGAGGTAAGTTTTAATAATGAAGAGATTTTATCTTGGACTCTTAAGCTGCTTTTTGATGTTTTCCTGCGGACTTGGCGAATGCGATTCAGAAAGCAGAATAAACCGCAAAAACAGCAGTTTTTCTATTGTAAACTGGAATGTTCAGACATTTTTTGACGGTCACACAGAAGGAACAGAATACAAAGATTTTAAATCTGCTGGAAAATGGTCTAACGACAAATATTACACAAGGCTTACACGTCTTTGTGAGGTGCTTTCTACCTTAAATGCGGATTTTTACGTGCTGGAAGAAATTGAAAATGAAAATATAATCCACGACATTTCCAATCAGTTTGCAGGAAAATCCTGGAACAGTGCATCAAACTGGACTTACAGCTGCTTTGCAAAAGAAAAAGACAGTTCAATTGGCTGCGCAGTGCTTTCAAAATTTCCGCTTTTTGGAGTTAAAACCCATTCAATAGATATCAGGACACAAAAATCCGCCCAGCCTTCCGTTCGTCCATTAATTGAAGTCTGTGCAGATATTAACGGACGCGAAGTTACTCTTTTTGTAAATCACTGGAAGTCCAAATCTGGAGGAGAAGAAACAAGCAAAATCTGGCGCGACTGGCAGGAAGCCGTTCTTGCACAAAGAATTGCAGAATTGAAAGCGCGGGGAGGCACTTCAATAATCTGTGGAGACTTTAACCGCAATGCAGATGAGTTTATTCTTGATTTTTCTACCAGTGAAAACACCTTGCTTAGATACATAAACATAAAAACTGGAAACAAAGAAGTTGTAAAAGTGCATTCACCATGGTTTAATTCAGACGGAACATATGTAAGTCAGACGGGAAGCTACTATTATAAAGACAATTGGGAAAGAATTGATCACATCTTCTGCACAGGAAACGCACGCATTTCAACTTTTGGACCACGGGCACAAAATCCCTGGGCAAACGAAAACAAAACGCCTTTTTACTATAAAATTTACAGCGGTACAGGATATTCCGACCATCTGCCAGTTATGGCAAACGTAATTTTACACTGATTTTTGCCGCAAAAAATTAATTCTTTTTTACAAGGAACAGATATTCCTTTACGTGGATTTCGCGGGAATTTAGATTGCGGCTTCCACGGAAGGTATTGTACTCGCTTTCCAAAACTCGCACACTTCCGCACTGGTTCATAAGTTCTACCATTTCGTCCTTTTTAATAAATCCGTCTGAATTAAACGAAATAAGAACATAACGGGCACGGACATTTTTTACAAGTTCAAGGAACGCCTGTGCAACCTGCTTCTTTTTATTATAGGCAGAACGATTCCAGTCACGAGGAATTCCAGAAACGCGGCTGATATTTTCTGTATCAGGTTCTTTATAAGAAGCCACAAGATTAAGCATAAAGTAATTTGAACCGTACGGATGCTGATTATAAGGCGGATCAAAATATGCAAGATCAAAAACTCCGTCAGAATCAGAATCTTCGCCCCGCAAAGCTTCGTACAATTCTTCTGAAAGTACAAGTTCATTTGCATTCTGATTAAAAATACGGTAAGGACATTCAAATTCACTGAACAAAGGCTTTTTAAGTTCAATTTTGCCCAGAATGCGGGAGAGGGCATTTTTACCGTTTCCGCCAAACTGTCCAATTCCAGTTTTTGAATTTTTATAAAAGCCCTTAAAAATGCCTGCTGTATTTGCATGAATACTTGCTTCTGAAAGCAGCGGTGCTATAAAAAAATGTCGCAAATCCTGCGGAACTTCGCGCTCTATAAGCTGACGCGCCACATCCAGATAATTTGCGTTGTAAGGGGTATAAAAACAACGGTCAGATTTCTGGATTTTGTTTTCATTGACTGGAGAATATAGCTTTGTAATAAAACCTGGAACTTTATGATTTCCTGCCGCCCGCGCCTCCTGGCAAGACTTAAGCTCATCCTGAATTTTTTGAACCAAACTGTCATAAATCTGATTTATGCGGGCGGCAGGAACATCACTTTTATTAGCCAAATAACAACTGTTGATAATGCAGGAATAAGATTCCAGATCATTTACGGTTATAGAACTTGCAAACTGCTTTAAATAACGGGCAACAATTCCGCTTCCAGAAAACACATCCAGGCAGGAAAGTTTTTCTTTTTTAAGCTCATTCTGAACAATGCTCACCCCCTGGCCAATAAACGGCAAAAGTGCACGCTTATTTCCAATATATGTGATGAGCTGCTCTGTAAGATATCCCGATTTTTCTGTCATGCTGGCTGTAATCCGATTATTAGCTTAAACTTCCTTAAAACCAGCACCAATTCCGTTCATAACTTCAAAAAAGTGCGGGAACGAAACGCTGCAGCATTCTGCATCATTTATAATTACGTTTTCTTCAGCAGGAAGTCCAAGGCCAAGGCATGCAAGGCTCATCGCAATTCGGTGATCTTTATAAGATTCAACATTGCCACCGTAAAGGCCTTTTCCACCTTCGTGTCCGTGAATAATCAGACAGTCATCGCCTTCTTCTACGTCTGCACCAAGTTTGCGAAGCTCAGTCTTCATTGCTTCAATTCGGTCTGTCTCTTTTTTGCGGCAGATTTCTACATCGGTAATTACAGTAGTTCCTTCTATAAAACATGCAATAACGGCAAGCGCACAGATTGCATCTGGGAACGGAGAAATTGTTACACGGAATTCACCGTTCGGGCAGTTCTTTGTAGAAAGGCCTTTTCCACCCTCGTTTCCCCGAACTGTAAGAGTACAGGCTTTTTTATCCCATACAATATCAGCACCAACCTGCTGCAAAACTTCTACAATTTTATCATCACCCTGACTTCCAGAGCCGTCAATGCCTTCTATCACAATCTCACTTCCGCTGATCAGTGCCGCAATTAGAGGAAAAGCAACGGCTTCCCAGTCAGAAGGAACAGTTTTATCAAAAGCCTTAATATCAACAGGACCTGTAACAGTGATTTTTTTAAAGTCATCGCTGATTGTACAAGGCACCCCTACACTTTCCAGCCACATCTTTGTCATTGTAAGATATGGAGTTTCTTTTGGATCTGTCAAATTAATATGAAGGGTTCCGTTCAAACGGCTTGTAGCCATCATAAAACCACTGATGTACTGAGAAAGTTTTCCGTCGGTTGTAAGAGTTTTATTTACATCAATCGGGCCAGCAAATTTAAACGGAGGAGTTACAGAATTTGGCTCAAGGCAGCAGGCATTTCCACCAAGCTGATTAAGCGCATCAATCAAATGATTTACAGGACGCTTGCAGATAGACTCATCACCAGTAAAAGTACATTCACCAGCCAGAGTAGACAAAACAGGACACAAAAAATACATCAGTGAACCGGAATTTCCAACGTCAATTACGCCGTCTGGCAAATGAAGGTTCTTTCCAGCCCCGCGAACCGTCCATACAGCAGGAGAAGCAGCCCCTGCCTCCGAAGAATCTTCAGGAACAATAACCTCTGCCCCAATCTGTTTTACAGCTTGCACCGTAGAAAGACAGTCGTTACTTGGCAACGGATTTTTAATATGCGAAGTGCCGTCGGCAAGAGTTGCCAGAATCAAGGCACGAATTGTATGACTTTTAGAACCTGGTACTGAAACAGAGCCAGAGAGTGACGATTTTTGTGAACTGATTTTCATAGATGCTATTGTAACAAAAACTTTCAAAATTTCCTATTATTTGGTAGAATTATTACATGACTAAACGAGCATTAATTCATGTTGACAACACTGACAATGTTGTTGAACTGGCACAATATCTGGCATCTGCGGGATGGACAATCATTTCTGCAAACAAGACAGAAGAATTACTTAGAAAAAACCATGTTCCAGTTACCCGCGAAATGGCTCTTTCAACCGACGTAGCCTATGCCCACGACATTACAAAAGTCATCACCAGCATTGTTTCTACACGTCTGGATTCAGAAAACTCTTTGTCTACTATTTCTGAATATCAGGATAACAATATCTTTCTTGTATGCATTAATATTTCGCCATTCTATTATACAGATCCGCAGAAAGCTGATGTTCGCTATTGCGATTATAGAATTTCTTCTATTTTGCGTTACGCCTTCTACAATCATAAAAATATTCTGGTTCTTACAGACCCTGCAGATTATAAAGAAGCTCTTATTCAGCTTAAAACAGACAACATCACAGATGACTTTAGAACATACATTGCTCAAAAAGCCCTGAACCTTGTAGCCGCTTACGATTCGGGAATTGCAGGAACTTTTGCAAACAAAACTAACTATAAAAAATCATTCCCGATGTATGCCTGCTATCCGCTTCAACTCCAGTCAGTTTTAAAACACGGAACAAATCCTCAACAGACCGCGGCTTTTTATAAACTGCCAGATGATACAGGCACTACAACTTTTGCAAACTGTAATTACACAGACATAGATTATACAATTTTTAAAGACGTTACTTTAAGCTGGGAAATCTTAAACAATCTTCACACAAGTTTAAAATCTCAGTTCACAGTAGATTCTACAAATGCAGATAACTATGATTTTACAACTCAGTTTACACCGCTTGCAGGAACTGTTTTTACCTTTGTTGTTAAATTTGGAAACTTAATGGGAGCTTCCATCGCAACAAACATCCACGATTCATATTTAAAAACTCATTTTTACGATACAAAAAATGTTAAAAATGAAGTTTTAGGCTGTTCGGCCGTAATCGACCACAACGCCGCAAAAGAAATCATGGAAGGAAGCTTTTCTGCAATCGTTGCTCCAGACTTTACAGACGAAGCTAAAAAGATCTTTGCCCAGAACCGCAATATCAAACTTGTTTATTCAACAAGAATCAGTCAGGCAGATTTTGAGGCACGCTTTGTATTCGGCGGATTTTTGATTCAGCAGCGCGAAAAAACACTGTTCAATCACTGGTACATAAAAACCAAAACCCGTCCTTCACAGCTTAAATCTGATGAACTGGCATTTGGTATGCTTTTAGCACTTAAAACACGCTCTTACAGTGCACTGCTCATTAAACAGAACGCAATTGTGGGAGTTGCGCAAGCTTGTCCATCTATGGAAAAGGCACTTGGCGAAGTTCATTATTTTGTACGCGCCTACACTTTGCTGCACAACGGCAACACAGACTTTAATCCAAACGATAACCCTATTGCAGACGTTCTCGTTGTTGATGAAAAAATCCATTTTGGGGAAGAAATTATTCGTCTTATCGACCTGGGCCTTTCTACCATCATAGAAACTGGCGGAGCCCCAGATGATGATGAATTTATAAAATATTGTGATGACCACAATGTTTCATTGATTTTTACAGGCATGTCTCACATAAGTTTATAGCCTGTTTTTTATTATATATTTTATGGAAGGTTTTTTATGCTTTTTTATTTTGGTCAGTATTTAAAGGAATTTTTTGGACCTGCACGACTTTTCACTTCTTATACAGTTCTGATTGTTGTAGCCCTTTATCTGGGATTTTTTCTTTCAATAAATCTTATTCCTAAGTTCTACAACTTTTTGCCACACGACCGTGGCCGGGAATTCACAATTAAAGAAAACGCAGAAGCTGCAAAAGGTAAGCCAACAGGAGCTGGAAGCGTTTTTATTACCATATTTGTGATTTTGTGTTTTCTGCTTGTTCCAATGACCTTCGCCCAAACAGTAATCATTATTCTAACCTGGATTACAATGCTTACTGGTTTTTTAGACGACAGAAGTATTTCTTCCTGGGGCGAATATCTTAAAGGTGCTCTGGACTTGATTATTGGTGTGGCAGCATCAATTGTACTTTACAACGCGCTCAAACTTTCCACAGACGACGGCATTGTTCGATTCTGGCTGCCATTCTTAACAAATCAGGTTGCTGTAAATAAGATTGTATTTGTAATTGTATCTACAGTTCTTATCTGGGCTTCCATCAACACAACAAACTGTACAGACGGAATTGACGGACTTTCTGGAACACTTGTTCTGTTAGCTCTTTTGACTTTGGGCTCTGTATTCTATTTTGTTTTAGGTCACAAAGATATTGCAGATTATCTTCTGGTACCACACTTTGCATTTGGCGCACGCTGGGCTGTTATGATTTTTGCACTTGCAGGAGTTGTAATGGGCTACCTCTGGCACAATGCCTTCCCAAGTCAGTGCCTTATGGGAGACGCAGGAAGCCGTGCCCTGGGATTCTTTATTGGAGTTTGCGTTATGGCAAGTTGTAACCCGTTCTTAATTCTTGCAACTTCATTCATAATCTTTATTAATGGTGGACTTGGACTTCTTAAAGTATTCCTTCTTCGTTTCTTTAAGATTAAGATTTTATCTACAATCCGTTTTCCGCTCCATGATCACATGAGAAAGAATCACGGCTGGTCACCAACACAGGTTCTTCTTAAGTTTATGATGATGCAGATTTTGATTTCTATAATTCTTCTTGGATTGTTCTTCAAAATCCGATAAACAAAAACGCACAGAATATAATTTAGATATAAAAAAGGCTGTCCAACTCCATTTGGACAGCCTTTTTATTTGCCTATCTTAAAAATAATACTTTATTTTGTTTCGGCATACATTCCCACTAATTCAGGGAAGTCGTAATTCTTTTCGATGAAGTATCTTAAATCAAAGTCCTCATGCGTTACTACAACAAGGATTGTTGCATGACTTGCAAGGTAATCAGAAATTACCTTCATTACATGCAAACGTGTATCAAAGTCGATATGCGCAAAAGGTTCATCCAAAAGAAGAATATCTGGTTTTGCGGTTAAAGCGCGGGCAATATCCATACGCTTCATTTCTCCAGAAGAAAGCATCTGTGGCTTACAATCCAGATGGGCTTTTGTAAGACCTACTTTCTCAAGATTTTCTGCAAGTTCTTCAACAGTGCCTTCATTTCCTGCATCAACAATCTGCTGGAAAGAATCACGAATCTTCAAATCAGGGAAGAAACTGAATCTTGAATCCTGTTGAACAACCGCCATTCTTTTTCGATATGGCTTAAATACTTTAGGGTCCTTTCCGTTTTCAGTTGGTTTAAGGGCAACAAGATCATCACCTTCCATAAGAATCTGTCCTGTTGTTTCATCCAAAAGACGGAGGATTGCCTTAATTGTACTGGACTTACCGCATCCAGAAGGGCCAGTAATACCATAAATCGTTGAACGTTCGAAGGTAAGATTTAAGCCGCTAAAGGCCATAAACTTACGCTCTCCAAAAAGTCCACGTTTGATATAACCCTGAGAAACATCTTTAATTTCAATAGCAGAACCAGATGCTCCTTTTTTAGCCACAGGCTTTTCGTAACCTTCCATTTCTGGCAAAGTCTCAAGTCTGCTTAAATCACCATCACTTAGCATATAGTGATCTGTGAGTGTAAGACGTTTTATAAAATCAAGGTCGTGGCTTACCATAAGAAAAGTCTTTGATTTATCACAAAGAATCTCTTTATTAAGGAATTCAACAAAATTCTTTCTTAAGTTACGGTCAAGGTTTACCGTTGGTTCATCAAGAAGAATCAGGTTTCCTTTTCGTGAAAGAAGAGTCATCAATGTAATTCGCTGCATTTCACCACCCGAAACTTCATCCGGGTAAAGGCGTGCAAAAGCTTCAAAATCAAGAGTAAAAAATTCCTTAAGACGGCGAACAATTTCTTCACGACAGCCTGGAGCTAAAAGAGCAATATTCTGATCAAGTGTAAGGGCCATATTCATAACCTGCGCAGTTTCTGCAGGAATGAACATAAGACCAGACTGCTCAATTTTAGTCCACTGTGTATAATCCAGTTTATTACCGTCAATATAGGCATCAATGCCATTAACCTTCATACTACCTTCAAATTTGAAGATGTTCATTGGCAGAATACCAGCAATTGATTTCAAGAAAACAGATTTTCCAGTTCCTGTAGGTCCCATAATTACAGAAGCTGTTCCCGATTCAATTGCAAACGAAGTCTTTTTGAAAGTAGTTCTTTCTCTTAAGTGAATACAGAAATCAGTTAATTCTATTGGTCTCATGCTTCTCCCTTCTTATTACCAAGTATCATTAAGAAAGCAACACTGAGTGCCATAAGAATAACAGAAGGAATCCAGAACATAGAAGGCACGCCATCAAAACCAAGCAGAGTCTTACGATACAAAGCAATCAAGGCTCCAGGGCTTGTATGCTGAGGTGTACCTGTAGCACCAAGACCAACCTGAATTACAAATCCAAAAGATGTATCCAATACCAGAGTCTTAAGCAAAATACCAGCTGCAACACGTTTTAAAGTATCACGCATTAAAGCTGTTTTCATAAGAACAAAAAGAATTCTGCTCTTAGCAAATCCGTAAGAACGGAATGAAACACTGTACTTCTGGTGATACAAATCAGCCAGAGGAATAGAAATACTTCTTACAGCTTCAGGCAAAACAGTAGCAGTTGCAGCAGCAACGAATACTGCAAGCGAAAGGAATGAAGAAGTTGCAGCAGAACTCTTAACCAAAGCTCCAGAAACAGGAGCGTAACAGAAAAGTGCAATCAAAATAGATGGAATTGATTCAATTGCACCCAAAATGTTAGCAAAACCTCTTCCTGCCTTCATGGACAATACACTTACATAACCAAGTATGTAACTGAGTATCATAGCAAATGCCATTGTTGTAACCAGAGTAATAGAAAGTTCTTTTACAGAATCAAAGAGGATTTTTACATAAATACCACTCTGCAATTCTTCAGAGAACATTCCCTTAAACCAGTTGTAAGGCAACCATGAAATTACCAGAGGCGAAAGAAGAACAATTATAAAAATTGTAAAAAGAATCTTAAATTGTTTTTTCATATACCCTCGGATAAATCAAGAAGAGAATAGTCTTTACACAGAAAGACACAACCGCATTAATACAAAGCAAAACAAATACAGAAGTAACAAGCAAATCTGTATCAGTTTCTACAAGCGCATCAATAAGGTTACTACCCAATCCTGGGAAACTGTATGCAATTTCTGCAATGGTTACAGAACCAATAATTGCAGGAACTTTACCAGCTAAGTAAGGAATAAAGCGTGGCAAACTAGACTGAAAAAGATAACCAGAATAAGAACCAGGCACAGGGAAAAATCTTCCGCGACTTCTACCCAAAGTAGAATATACAATAGCATGTGTCTGATTTACCTGAGCCAGCATATCGGTTCTAAGGAAGTTTGTAGCATCCCAAGAAAGACCACCCATAATAACAGTTACAAATGCAATAACAAAAAATGGAACTGTTCCCAACATAATATAAGCAAGCCAGAATCCAATAAACAATGGAACGGCTGCAAGCAATGATGTAATGAACATCACTACCTTTTCAATTTTCTCGCTAGTCTTTTTACCAAAATTAAGAGCCATATAACGACTTGTAACCGCATAAGACGAACAAACTAAAGCAATAAGGATTACAAATATAAGAGAGAACATTGCCAAAGGGAATGTCTGACTAGCACCAGCAAAAATAATTTGACCTGAAGTAAAACCTACAGTATTAGAATTAGCATGACCAGAAATAAAAAGTAAAAATGATTTTACTGCATCCAGGTACGCATCGGATGGAGCTCCGATGGAAAGAAGATACAAAGCGGACAGAACAACAGTTCCAACCACGGCAAATACAATGCCGTGGAGGAGCAATTCTCTGACCAAAAATCGGAAAAATCGCATTATTAAGACCTCTGTTTAGTCCTTAAACTTCCAATCTTCAGCAGAAAGGAACGGGTTATCTGTTCCAATAGCAACGTTTGCTAAACCTCGCGAGTAAACGTCTTTCTGCAGAGAACAAAGAGGCAAAGTAGGAGACAGATCACAAACCTTCTGGTTGAGCTGAAGAGTAAGCTCAATCCATTTTTCTGTTACAACAGCTTTTTCCCATTTGTCAAATAATGAATCAAGTTCTTTATTTGCAATTCCAGTAATGTTTTCAGAACCATTAGAACGGTAAATATTTCCAATGCTTGAGTAGATGTTGTCAAAGCCTTCGTAGTACATAAGTGCAAGTTCATAAGATTTTTCTTTGAAAATCATTCTCTTATAAACCTGATCACCAGTACGTTTTACTTCAACGTTCAATCCAATTTCTGCAAGCTGTTTTGCAATGCCTTCTGCAAGCTCCTTACCAAATTCACCCATAGAATCAGGGTAGATAAGTTTTGCATTCTGACCAGAAATATCACCAGTTTTTGCAAGCTTCTTAGCCTTAGACAAATCATAAGGAAGACGATCTGGCAAAGGATCTGAAACATATTCAGGAATATTCATGGCAAAAAGATTTGAAGGGAACAAACCATAGTTAAGAACGACACCTTCATCCTTGTCTGTAATTCCAGGAACAAGTTTAGTTTTGTTCAAAGCCATAGCCATTGCCTGACGACCTTCTGCCTTAGGGAAGAGACTTGTATTAATAGAAACATTGTAGAATGCATAAGGCATGTAAGAATTAATATCAACCTTAGACATTTTTGCAACGTTATCACGATCCATTGGATTTGTTTCAAGTACAAGATTGATACGTCCCTTTTTCAATTCGTTCATACGAACAATAGGGTCAATAACTCTCTTGATTACAATTGAATCAACCTTTGGACGTGACTTAAAGTAAAGTCCGTTTGCTGTAAATGTAAGCCATTTACCAATTTCCCATTTTGTAAGTTTAAATGGACCGGTTCCGATTGGTTCTGTTGCGAATCTGCGTTCAAGTTCACCTTCACGCATATTTACATCCATTTCTTTTCCTTCAAAACGAGAAGGAACAATTTTGAATGTAAGAACAGGATAAGCACGGAATTCCGGCATAGGATTTTTGAATACGATTTCTACAGTCTTATCATCAATTGCCTTACAGCTTTCAATGAAAGAATTGATATAATCGCGTTTTGGAGACTTATTTTCTTCAAGGACATAGGCATTGTATGAATATACAACGTCTTCTGCCATCAAAGGAGTTTCATCGTGCCACATTACATCTTCGCGAAGAGTAATAGTATAAGTTTTCTTATCTTTCTGGTTCTGCACGATGTTTTCTGCAAGACCAAGCTCTGTGTACAATCTTCCTGAGGCAGGGTCTACTTCAAAGTTTGTAAGACCATCAAAAATAAGTTCGCTGGCATTCAAACCTGATGTATTCTGCTCAAGAACAGGGTTCAATGAATCTGGCAAAGTCGAAACTGCTGCTACAGCACCTTTTGGCTGTACCTTCCAGATTACGACACCAAGAACAGCTGCCACAACTGCAACACCTGCGACAACTGCCAAAATTAGGCTTTTCTTACTCAATTTCATAATTAACGCATCCTTGTAATAAATGAACTATAAACAACTACTTCACCTGAATAGCTGTCTGTCTTGCCTTTCTGAATCTCGAAGAAGTAATTCTGACCTTTGAGCTGGCTGCCAGCATTCAATACAGGCCAAGAGTTTCCTACACGTGAGCTTCGGCTTACGAGATCCTGCAAATTATTTTTTTCAATGAGTTTTCCACTCTTTGTGTTTTCATTAAATACACGAACAGTACGGTTATCTTTGAGAGTAATAACAAGGTCGTTCATCTGTCCCTTAGGAATAGAAACCATACCCCACCAGTATTCATCGCCCTTAACACCTTTTGCACTGAATTTAGCTGGACGTGATTTCTGGCTTTCTGCAGTAGAACCTGGCTGAGCATTGAACAAACCAATCATAAGAGGCATTACAGTCTTACCACGGCTTTCAATCTCTTTTTTGTTTGCAATTTCGCGGTTAATCTGAGCAATCTTTGCATGCAAGTCATTTTTCTGAGCTGTTACGTCATCAATAACATCCTGACTTACATTCTTGTTATGCTTTTCTGCAAAATCAAGAAGCTCTGCGTAAATTGTATCAATGTTCTTTTCTACAGATTCATAGTGAGCAAGAATTTCTTCCAGTGTGAATGAACCGTTCTTTCCAGAACCAGTTCCTTCCGGCTGGCGTGCAAATTCTTCACCAATCTTATCTTTGTAATCATAAACCTTATCGCGGAATACACCTTCAAGCTGAATAGCTATGTCCTGGCGAACCTTTTTAAAGCCACGAGCATTTGCTGCAACACCGTTTGTTTTTCCAACAGGTGAATTTGCAACAAGAGTATTAACTTCTGATTCTGCAGCTGTACACTTTGCAAGAACTTCGTGGAAAGCTGCAACCTTAGCATCAAAGTCTTCAATCTCGTTAGCTTTGTTAGCCTGATCAAGCAAAGAAGCACGTTTTGAAGCAATCTTGTTACAAACGTCTACTTCTTTACCGGCTTCATCGAGCTTAGAATTGCTACCATAAATTTCTACAGCAGTTTTATACATCTTCTTTGCTTCGTTTACTTTTCCAGCAGTAAGAAGATTATCAATTCTGTCTGCAGTAAGGTTTGCACCTTTTTCTTTTACATTTGCAGGTAAATTCAAGGCTTTATCAAGAGCACTGAATTTAGCAAGTGCTGTGTTACAAGCCGAAAGAAGTTTTCCTTCGTTTGTAGCTTTTACAGAATCTGTACTATCAAGAGCGGCATTACCTGCATTGAACAAATCAATGTAGCTCAAGTACTTTTTCTGTTTTGCGGAATCCTCGATTTCTACCCAGTATGCACGTGCAGACTCAGGTCCTCTGGAATTCCATGCATTTATACCTCGTCCAACAGCTGGATCTTTATCACCAACGTCTGTTGACAAACAAGAACTGAATACCAATGCTGCCATTGACACCAGAACTGTTGCTACCTTTTTAAATCTCATTTAGAAACCTCCTTTACTAAACGGAATCCTACATCAGGATATCCAGTATTTAAATCAACATTCTTGTAGTTTGAGATTCTTAAGTCTGCAGGACCGTCCATCCATGAACCGCCTTTTACAGTACGAAGATCGTTTTCTTCTTTTTCGTTCTTGTTTGATGTTGTCCATTCCCATACGTTTCCAGACATATCAACAAGACCAAGTCCATTGTTTCCGTTTTCAAATGAACCTACAGGAGAAGGACCATTAAAGAGTCCGTTTCCCTTAAAGTTTGCATTCTTGTCCTTTTTAGGATCATCATCACCCCAAGGGTAAATAAACTGTGCACCACCACGGGCTGCTTTTTCCCATTCTTCTTCTACAGGAAGGCGGAATGTACATTCAAGCTGACCAGAA
This sequence comes from Treponema sp., assembly GCA_024696155.1. Lineage (GTDB taxonomy): Bacteria > Spirochaetota > Spirochaetia > Treponematales > Treponemataceae > Treponema_D. The sequence goes on from JAILHD010000056.1 coordinate 45,730, forward strand.
AGCCATTCTGCATAGCCCTGTGCATCTGTCAGACTAACGCCAATGATTGGCTGCAAAGGATTACTGTAATCTTCGTTATCAACATATTCTGGATTTGATTCTGCACGTGTAAGATAAACATAAGCCATATACTGAATGTTTGTTACAGGAGCAACAGACATTTCAAAGGCTGGTAAGTCAACTTCGTGAGCAACTTCGCGCTGAGAAGCTTTTTTATCATTTTCGAGTTTTCCTGCCATGAATTTTCCAGCAGCAACTTCTACAGTTTTGAAAGCTTCTGAAATATCTTCTACACAATAAAAGCGGGCTTCTTCTGCAGAGCTTGCATCAATCTTTCTCATTTCTGCAGTTGAGTTTTTAACCTGAGCAAGAGCTGTAGAAATTGTAAGTGAAACAACTCTGTTCTGATATTCTTCTGCAACAGGATATTCAACAGTTACGTTTCCACTGTCATCTGTTGTAAGATAAGAAACAACTTCTGATGTTTCTGCACCTTCAGAAATAACTGAAACATATGGAACTTCCCAAACAGCTTTTACAGTAAGACCAGCAACTTCTTTTCCAGAGCCGTCTTTTACAGTTACAACAACAGGTGTTTCTGGTGTAATGATTTTATCTTTTACAGAAAAAGACATTTCAAGTTCAGCAGCAAGCTTAGCACATACACTTTCTACCTTGCGGGAGAAAAGTTCTGTTCCGTTGTTCTGAAGAGTCAAAAGATCTGATTCTCCATTCACTGCCAGTGTAGAAAGGATTTCTGCTGCAAAACTGAATTTTTCTGCAACGTCTTTCTTAGAATTGAAATTATTATAAGCAGATGATAAAGAAGTGCGGAGTTTAGCAGTATAAGCTTCTTCCGCTTTTTCCCAATCTTTATCTTTCATGCGGTAAGTTACAGTTTTACCATCTTTACTAGCCTGGAAAGGTTTTTCGTTCCCAAGTCTTGCTTTTACAACATCGTCACCTACAGTAACTTTTGATGCTGCTGGATTTGTAAGTCTTACAGTAGCAGTTAAAGCGTTCTCAATAAGATCGCGCTTTGCCATAAAATCTGCTTCTTCTTTTGTTGCGGATTTACCATAACCATAATAGAAACCTGGTTCTTCTTTTACCAATTCATTCTTTGGTTTTGAAAATGCATTCTCGCTGCACAACAAAGCCAGGCAAGCAGAAAAAACAAAGAATCTGATATGATTCTTTCCAAATCGATTAAACATATTTTCCTCCAAATATGACTTAGCTCTTGTCCTACGTTTTTTCCAATTATTTACTTTTTATGTTTAATCTAACTTTTTGTTCTTTTTCTAACTTTTTGTTTTTTCTCTATCATCCAATTGTCCATTAAATTTCGTTCAATTGTCAAGTAGAAATATTATTTTTTGTTATGAAATACATATGAATTCATACAAAAAAGTGCGTTTTTTTATTTCTGAAAACGTAGAATAAGAATCTAAGTCATATACTTGTTAAACAAAATCTTGTTATAAAAATTACACACAAAAAACAATTTTTTTTATTTTCAGGGAGATTTTTGCAAAAAAAAAAAGGCTGTCCTGAAAAGGACAGCCGGTATTCATCAATACTGATATAACTATCTGAACAATTCTACAAGTGTCATTGCATCTGCAAGAAGATTTTCAACCTTACAGTATTCATTAGGTTGATGAGCCTGATCATCAAGGGTACTCCATACAGCAGCATCAATTCCTTCGCGGCGAAGTTCTGCAGCAACAGTGCCTCCACCAATACCAATGCATTTTGCATCAATTCCGTGAACTTTCTTAAGAGCTTCTGCAAGTTTTCTTACAACAGGAGCATCTGCAGGGCTTGCTGGAGATTCTGATTTCTGAGGAGTTTCATATTCAACTCTTACTCCATATTTCTTTTCAATTTCTGTACAGATTTCATCAACCTTTTCTGTTACCTGTGCAAGAGAATAGCAAGGTAAAATTCGGCAATCAAAACAGCTTACATCTTCGCCAGGAATAATGTTGATTCCGTCTACATTCTTAAGACGCATTGTAGGCTGGAAAGTTGAATAAGGAGGTTCAAAAAGAGCATCGCGCTTATCAAATACCTTTTCCAGTCCGTTGATTTTTAGGGCAAGTTCGCTTGCTGCAAGGCAGGCATTTGCACCGTTGTCTGGACGTGAACCGTGTGTCTGTTTTCCAAAAACATGAACACGAAGCCACAAAAGGTTCTTTTCTGCAATTTCAATTGTCTCACCTTTTGGATCTCCACCATCAGGAATAAGGATTAAATCCTGCTTTTTAAAGAGGTCTGTATTCTTTAAAAGCCATACCATTCCTAAGTCACTTCCACATTCTTCATCAGCAGCAAAAAGAAGTTTTATTGTATAAGAAGGAGTGATTTTATTCTTTATAAAATAAAGAGCTGCAAGGACTCCAGAAATAAGTCCCTGCTGATTGTCTTCTACACCGCGGCCGTACAAAACGCCGTCTTTTTCTACGCATTCCCATGGATTTGTGTCCCAGAGTTTTAAGTCGCCTGTAGGAACTACGTCCATATGGGCAATGCTCCATACAGTATGTTCATCACTCTGACCTGAAATTGTTGCAACAAGATTAGGACGAACACCAGAACTTACACGGCTGTCTGGAGCATCATACTGTTCAAGATGTTCAAAACCATGCAAAAAAAGCCATTTTTTGAGAGCCGCACATTTTTCGCTTTCACCATCGCCACCGTTCTGAGGGGCCATTGCCTTAATTGAAGTAAGAAGTTTTTCAAGTTCAATAGCAAGGGCACGATTTTCGTTCATAAAAGTACGTATGTCTGTCATAAAAAAAATCCTTTAAAATCCTTTGAGTTTTAGTATTCTAAGAACACTTTCATCGAGCCGGCTTTCAGAAATCACACCATTGCGAACGGCTTCCAGCACTCCGTCGTACGCTTTAAAGAATTCGGCCGGCATTAAAATTATGTCGTTTCCAGCATTAAAGGCCATTACAGCAGCCTCACCTGGAGCATAGTGTTTTTTAATTGCATTCATTCCAAGAGAATCTGTAAGGATTACGCCTTCGTAACCAAGTTCTCCACGAAGTTTTCCTGTTATCAATTCTTTAGAAAGAGAAGCAGGCAGCCCGTCTGTAGTAACATTTGGAAGTGAAACATGAGCTATCATTACACTGTCTGTATTTTTAAATGTCTTAACAAAAGGAATAAGTTCTGATTTCTTCAGTTCTTCCCAGTTTTTGGCAACGTAAACTGATTTTTCGTGGGTGTCGTCTTTTGTGTCACCATGCCCCGGAAAATGTTTTGTGCAGCCCAGCACATTATGCTCATGAAGACCTTCCAGATACGCATTTGCCATTGCAGAAACAAGTTCAGGATCACTGCCAAATGCACGGTCGCCGATTACACGATTTTCTGGATTTGTATTTACATCTGTATCTGGAGCAAAGTTCCAGGTAAACCCATATTCGCTAAGATAAGAACCGATGTATTCTCCTGCCCTTCTGGCATTTTCCACATCGCCGGTGGCACCAATACTTTCCATGCTGCCAACATTTTTAATTTCCAGAGCCTCTGTACGTGCAAGGCGGGTAACTCTCCCCCCCTCTTCATCAACTGCAATAAAAGGTGGAATTTTGCACAACTCTGTCATCTGTGCGTTTAATTTTTTTAGCTGAGTTTTTGACTTGATGTTTCCGCCAAAAAGAATAAAACCGCCAACCTGATAGCGTTCAAAGGCATTTTTATGAGCGGAAGGTACAGACTTCCAGTATTTATAATTCTTTACATTACCAAATTTTGGATCAAACTGATCTGGTTCGATTAAAAAAAGCTGCCCAACTTTTTCTTCTACAGAAAGTTCAGAAAGAATCTGTTCTGCACTTTTTTTTGAATCATCAGAAATGTCAGAAACTGGAATTTTTGAAGAAGCACAACCTGTTGTAAAAGTCAGAAAGGAAAAAATTCCAGCTAAAAAAATCAGTTTCTTCATTAAATTAGTTTTCTGCTTCTTTGTTCTTTAATTTTTTCTCCGGAATCTTATCAAGCCCAATCTGCGCAAGTTTTTTGTAGGCACCCGGAAGCTGCCCCTGAGAATATCCATAAATATCAAGAAGTTCAGTAAAAGTATCGTATGCTTTATCATACTGATGAGATTTATAATAAACGTTTCCAAGTTCGTATTTTGCTTCTACATAAGTAGCAGCATTTGTACCGTAACGTTCAAGCACAGTCGAATAACAAAGTTCAGCCGATTTATAGTCACCAGTTACAAGATAATTCTGTCCCATCTGGATAATTTGTGCTGCTGTAAGATCTTCCGGCACACTCTTTAATGTTGCACAAGAAATTAGAAAAATAGATGCAAGAACTGTAAGAATAATTTTTTTCATAGTTTTAATTTTACCTAAAATTTAAAGTTTTTTAAACCTCAAAAGTTACAGTTTTGATATTACGCAGGGATAATTTTGAGTTTTAATAAAAAGCGCATTAACAAGGGATTTTTTGTATGTTATGATAAAAAAGATGAAAAAACTTTGTACTACTTCTTTAATTTTACTCACCTTGTTTTTGGTCGGCTGTGCTTCCAGTTCTAATTCTGCTGCTGAAAATGAAAAAAAGTCGGCTCCATCGTATTCAAAATCAGAAAAAATAACAGCCCGATTTGACGACTGGAAATATAAAGGCTTTGGAATGTCGCTGCCTGAATGGATAGAAGCCGCCGTTGACGGAAAAACTGAAAAAGTTGCAAAAATCTTAAATACAAAGAGCGAAGAAATTGTAATTTTTACAGGTTCTGGAATAAACGTAGACCAGTCTGAAGATAAATTAAAAGCTCAGATTCCGCAGGATAAAAAACTGCTGGAGGCATTTTGGGTTCGTGTAAACGAAGAAGTAAAAAAGTTGGAAGAACCATACATCACGGTTTTAATTTATGAAAACAAAAGTGCCTTATCACAGAATCAGGCACAGGAGGATATAGAATGAAAGTTTTAGTAATTGGCGGTGCCGGATATATCGGAAGCCATGTTGTAAAGGAGATGATGGCAGCAGGTCACAAGGTAACAGTATTTGATAACCTTTCTTCTGGATTGCGCGTAAATCTTTTTCCTGAAAATGACTTTATTTATGGAAACATTTTGATTCCATCAGACCTAGATGCAGCATTTGCACGTGGCTTTGACGCTTTTGTTCACCTTGCAGCATTTAAAGCAGCTGGTGAATCTATGATTGTTCCAGAAAAATATTCTGTAAACAACATCACTGGTACTTTGAACATCATGAACGCAGCTGTCGCTCACAACTGTAAAAAAATGATTTTCTCTTCTTCTGCTGCAACTTTCGGCGAACCGCAGTATCTTCCAATGGACGAAAATCATCCTCAGAATCCAATCAACTACTACGGATTTACAAAACTTGAAATTGAACGCTTTATGGACTGGTATGATCAGCTTAAGGGAATGCGCTTTGCAGCCCTCCGCTACTTTAATGCAGCTGGTTACGATCCTGAAGGAAAAATCCGCGGACTTGAACAGAAGCCGGAAAACCTTCTTCCACGCATTATGGAAGCAGCACTTGGTCAGCGCGAACTTAAAGTATTTGGAACTGACTACGACACTCGCGATGGAACATGTATCCGCGACTATGTTCACGTAACAGACCTTGCACGTGCTCACGTAATGGCACTTGAATACATTGCAAAGAACGATAAGAGCATTAAACTTAACCTGGGAACTGAAAAGGGAACAACTGTTAAGGAACTTCTGGATGCTGCACGCAAAATTACAGGAAAAGCAATTCCTGCAGAAGACGCTCCACGCCGTCCTGGAGACCCTGCAAGCCTTTACACAAGTTCAAAACTTGCTAAAGATTTGCTTGGTTGGGAACCAAAATATTCTGATGTAGATACTCTTGTAAAGACTACTTGGGAAGTATACAAATAAAAGAAAATGCTTTCACGGGGAACCTTGCTTTGCTTCGCTTTGGCGACTCAATACACTAGAGTAGCTTAGTTTGACGCGCTTTTGACGCTACGCAAATCAAGAAACCCCGTTACGCATTTTCTTTTTCTCTCCACCCTTTACACTTATTAATTTCATTTACAAATGTTAGTTAGATGGCAGCAAAATTGTGTGAACGGTAATGCCTTTTGATTTTGCTACGCCCATTACATATTCTTTAGAAAATTTTCCTGTCATGCGCGGATACGGATGCGGCTGGGCATCTCCTATCAAAAGAATCTGCCGGTCTGAATCTGGCCGCCATTCAAAATATTCGGCACTTGCATAAAGTGCTTCATATACAGCTTCTGGAACATCTCCACCTTCACGTCCATTCATAGAAATAGATTTTAAGTTTCGGCTAAAACTTTCGTAATTCTGTGTGAACGCAAAAAGCTTTACAGGAAGATTCATGTATTTGTAGGTATCGCCATAATCACGATAGAAAAGAAGTCCAAAGCGGGCATCAGGGCTTTCTCCAAACACTCGGCGAAGTTCAGGCTCCAGCCGTGCCTTTAGCTCATCAATATCATCTTTCATACTGCCAGTTGCATCAACTGCCAGAACAAGATCAAGCGGTTTGGTTCTGTCAAAACCTTCGATTACGCCCATAATGTCCTCTACGATGGTAGATGGTCCTTTAGAATAAATCATACTATCATCAAGTTCCTTAAAGGCTTCGCTTGCTATAGGGTTGTAATCATTTGTAAGAATAACTTCTGGCTCTGGCTCAGGTTCTGCAACAGGAGCAGGACGCGGACGCTTTTTAGTCACAAGGTCAAACATGTAAGGATTATCCATGTAGTCGCCAGTGTAATCTGCAAAAGGCTTTTCGTAGGTTCTGATGTTGATAAAGGTGCCTTTTCCAATTTCAATCTCTCCGTTACGAGCCCATGGGTATCCGTAAACAATTTTTGGAGGAATATAGATATGAAAGGCCTGTCCAAAAAAGTCAGTTTCTTCTGGGGTAGAATCTACAAGGCTGTAGCGGGCATAATCCGTATCAAGTTTTTTACCGTTTAGCATACGGATTTCATCACCATTTACAGAATTATACTCTTTGGCACGATAAGCATAATTATCATTCTGGCCAGAAGGGTCTTTTGTAGTCTCTGTAAGCAGGATTGACCCCACAAACGGCGTCTTTTTGACGTAAAGGTGAAAGCCACCTTTGTTTTCATCCGCCTCTTTTACAAGACGAATATGTTCAGGAGGAATCATAAGCTGCTGCTGACGTTCTGTATAAACAATCTGCTGACCTTTTCCTTCATAATTATTTTGATAATTTTCCTGCACTGGCTGCGCAAACATAGCAGAAATGGAAAAACCGACTGAAATTAAAAGACCTATCAATTTTTTCTTTATCATACTTCTTTATCGGTTGAAAAATAAAAAAAATGATTTATAATTATAATAGGTTGTTAATATATACTTTATTTTATTAAATATACTTTAAATTGTGGCTCAACTTAAGTAAAATATAAGTTCCGTATAACGGTAAAAAACAACAAAAAAGATGGAAAACAAAAAAGCTCAGGATTTTGAGCAGATAGACATAAGTACATTCTTTGACTCGGAAGCAGAAGTCGAACAGGAAGACTCCAAGGTCGTCATATTTACAAAAAAACAGCAGGCCCTGGTTAATGAAGTTATACCTATTGTTCAAACAAACAACCGAGAAACAGCAGAAAGTTTTATAAACCGAATTGTAGATCTAGAAGCACTTGCTTCTGCAATTAACCGCTTTCCTTCTCTTTTGGAACGTCATTCAATAATTGGCGATATACGAACTCCAACTTCGCTTATTGACTCTTTGATTGAACACTTGAATAACGGTGATTCGACTCTCCAGCTGCCTTCAAAAGCAAACCTTGGAAAAAGTCTTTTAATTGCAAAAATTCATACACTTTCGCGACTTGGTCGGGAAACAAAACACCTTGGAGAAGAACAGCTTGCAAAAGAGCTTGAAACAGAAACAATTTCATCTATGTTCTCTCTGCTGGTAGAAGACGTTTACCTGAACCTTATCCGCGACACAACCCAGCCAGTTGAATTCCGCCGCGAATGGGCAATGAGTCTTCTTCTTTTGTGGGAACACTGGAGTGATCAGAATATTGAAGACGTTGCTCCTGTCTTACAGGCCGTTTGGACTGCACGCCGCCGTCTGGCACCAGCATTTGGAACAATGATGGGAACCTCAGAGCTTATGATGATTTCCATGCAAATGGACGAGCAGTGGATTCACTTTATTAAAGAAAAAATGGGGGAACCTGGGGTTACTCAGGCTATGGAAGAATTCCTTTTTGGAATTTCTTACGAACAGATAAAAACACTTAAAAACACGCTTAAGACTCAGGGAATTTCTGCAATTGGGCGTGATGAAGTTTCAAAGTTCCTTGGTGAGCACGTAAAAGCCGATGCAGGTTTGGACTACCGCGACTTCTACTCGCTTTACACTGTACGACGCGATAATGCGCGCTCTCGTGCACGATTTAAGGTAGAAGGCCCATATAAAACTTTGGAAGATTATTATATTCAGTTTGTAACAGAACAGAACAAGGAGAAACAGAAAAATGACACCTTCGCACAATGAACCGGCAGAAGACACAAGCATTCACCCAAAAAAGGTGCCGTACCATTTTGGAGAAAAACTCCGTCAGGTGCGCGAGCATAAGGGCTATACTCTTAAAGTAGTGGCACAGCAGGCAGGCGTAAGCGAAAGCCTTGTTTCGCAGATTGAGCGCAATCATGTTTCGCCAGCAATTGATACTTTACTTGCCCTTGCAGATGTACTGGATATTAATCTGGAATTTTTGTTTGAAGAATACCGCAAAGAGCGCCCTGTAAAAATTATCCGCAATGGAGAGCGCCCTACTCTTAATGAAGAAGACATTATTTATGAAGAAATTTCTAAGCCGGATGATGTAGATAAGCAGAATGCATTTGAAGCCTACATGATTAAAGTTCCAGCAAATTCTCATACTCACCGCGGATCTTATGGCCACATTGGGAAAGAAATGGGATACATTCTTCATGGAAAGGCAAAATTAACTTACGAAAACAAGGAATACATTCTGGAAGAAGGCGACAGTGCCACATTCTCTTCTGGTGTGCCACATACCCTGGAAAACATCGGTACAGATGAACTAAGCGCCATCTGGATTGTTACACCACCACAAAGATTTGTAAACTAATAACAGCAACTTGCGGCAAAGACACAAATTACAGGTGGTTCGCGGCATCTGGAAGTTATAGAATGCCTTACGACCACCGCAGATTTGTAAACTAATTTAGAAGAATCAGTTCTTCATCACTTAGCTTCCGGTATTCGCCGGGAGCTAATTTTTTATCCAGAACAAGACTTCCCATACTCAAACGTTTTAGAAACACAACCTTATTTCCAACCGCAGTAAACATTCGTTTTACCTGATGGTACTTTCCTTCATAAATTGTAAGGATTGCAAAGCGGGACGGTTGTTTTAAAATTTCCGGGCCACATCCTAGTCGTTCGCACACTTCCCCAACAGAAGATTTTTCTAGCGCAGAATCAATTTCTTCCTGATCTGGAAAACGCATCTGTGCAGGCTCACAGGTAAAGCCAGGGTCATTATCATCTGGGCCAACGGCAATGCCTTCTACAAAACGGCGGCTAATTTCTGCCTGTTCTTCTGCAGAAAATTCACGTTCCAGCATTACAAAATAAGATTTATTAATATGCGATTTTGGCGAAATCAGACGGTGCGTAAGGGTTCCATCCGTTGTAAAAAGCAGGAGGCCTTCTGTATCCATGTCCAGACGGCCTACAAGATGCAGTTTTTCCTGCAAGTAAGGAGTGCGGAACTCTGGTGCAAGAAGTTCAAACACAGTCTGATGTTCGCCATCCTTATTCGCGCTTACTGTATGCGCAATTTTATTCATCATCAAAGTGATGTTTTTAACGATTGTAACAGGCTCACCGTCTACAGATAATTCGTCGCTTTCAGGATCAATTCCAAGGCTTGGATCATAAATCTGCTTACCATTTAAAAGCACAACTGAGGTTCGCAAAAGGCGCTTTATATTCTTTCGCGAACCAAAGCCCTGATGAGAAAGAAGCTTATCAATACGTTCTTTTGCCATTTAAAATTAGCCGCGTTCTTTAATTGGAACAAACGGGCGCTCTTCTGAAACGTTTTTGTATGCAGGGCGGTAAATGCGTCCACCACTAATAACTTCCTCAATACGGTGAGCAGACCATCCTGCAATTCGGGAAATTGCAAATATTGGTGTAAAGAGTTCGCGAGGAATATTGAGCATTGAATATACAAATCCAGAATACAAGTCGACGTTTGCACATACTTTTTTATCTGAATGGTGAACATCACAGATAATTCCTGGTGCAACACGTTCAATAATATCATAAAGGCCAAACTCGTCCATACAGCCTTTTTCCTGAGCCAGCTGCTTAGCCTTGGCTTTTAAGAGCTTTTCGCGCGGGTCGCTGATTGTATAAACTGCGTGACCCATACCGTAAATAAGTCCTGTGTGGTCAAAAGCATCTTTATTTGCAATTTTTCTTAAGTAGTCGCTTACTTCTTTTTCGCTAGACCAGTCTTTTACGTTAGCCTTGATTTCATCCATCATTTCTACAACGCGAATGTTTGCACCACCATGGCGGCTTCCTTTAAGAGAACCAATTGCAGCAGCCATAGAAGAATAAGTATCTGTATCGGCAGAAGAAACAACGTGAACAGTAAGAGAAGAGTTGTTACCACCACCGTGCTCTGCGTGAATGATGAGTGCAAGGTCAAGAACCTGAGCTTCGAGCGGAGAAAATTCCTTGTTCGAGCGGATAAGGCGCAAAAAGTTTTCTGAAGTAGAAAGTTCAGGCTTTGGATTATGAATATACATACTTTCGCCATCGTAGTAGCGGCGTTTTGCCTGGTAACCGTATGCTGCAAAAGTTGAAAAACGCGCAATCAGCTGAACGCTCTGCTTAATAATATTTCCAAGGTTACGATTTTCAGGATCTTCATCATAAGAATAACTTGCAAGTACACAACGAGCCATCTTATTCATAATGTCTTTAGAAGGCGCCTTCATAATCATGTCTTCTGTAAAGCTTGGAGGAAGATTACGAATCTCACCAATATATGTAGAAAAACGTTCAAGCTGAGCCTGAGTTGGCAGTTCACCAAAAAGAAGAAGATAAGCACACTGTTCATAGCCGAACTGATGATTTTTTTCTGCATCGGCAATAAGATCTTCAACGTTGTAGCCGCGGTAAACAAGACGTCCAGGAATTGCAACCTTTTCGCCATCACGAATTTCATAACCTACTACATCACCAATGCGGGTAAGACCTACAAGAACACCAGTTCCGTTTGCATTACGGAGACCACGTTTAACATCAAATTTTGAATATAAATCTGGATTGATAGGGTCATTGTGAACTGCAAGACTTTCAAATTTTTTCAGGATTTCTGATTCGTCCTTGTAATCAATCATTTAGCACTCCGTAAACTTTAATATGCCATGTAATATTTTGCATAAATATGCAATTATTTCGTAAAGAAATTACATAATTATACAATTTTTCATATTTGAATTCAATTATTGAGAGATTTTATTTTTCTAAAAGTTTACTAACAGCAATCTAATTTACAAACTGATTTTTGTATTCGCGCGGAGAAAGGCCAGTTGTCTTCTTAAAAATAAAACTGAAATAATGAGGATCTCCAAAGCCACATTCGTAGGCAATGTCTGAACCTTTCATATCAGTTTCTTTAAGGAATTTTTTAGCAGCTTCTACGCGTACGTTTGTAAGAAATTCTATAAAGGTAATTCCGCATTCCTGAGAGAAAATCGTACTAAAATGATTTGGACTCAGATGAACTTCGTCTGCAACGGTAGAAAGACAGGTATCCTGACTTGCATAATTTTTTTCAATATATGCCTTTGCCTTAATGATTACATCCCCATAACGTCCCTGAATGCGGGAGTCACGGTAATCCAAAAGACGATTTAAAATGCCCCGGACATTTTCTATAAATACCTGCTCACTCTGAACAGATTTTTCTACAAAGCTTCGCTGCAAAATCTCCGGCATGATTTCTTTTACATCGCCATCCAGTTCTTCTATCAGCTTTGTAACAGCCATAATTACGTCCACAAGCAGATAAGAGGCAATTACCGTAAAACTCTGCGAATTATCATTTAAAATGTCGCAGTAGTGATTAATGATTGTGTCGATTTCGTTTTTACCGGCATATTTAAGGTTATCAACAAGCGGATCTTTATCCTGCAAAGAAATCTGACCGTCGCTGGAATTTTTTACATCATCAGAACTTAAAATACGGCTTTTGTTCCAGATTCGAGTCATTTGTAAAATGCGGTCCGCATCGTTATAACATTCCGGCAACTGTGAAAAATGATCTACAGTCTTACTGATTGAAGAAATTACATTACAGTCCAGATGCTGAGAAACAATATGCTCGATGGCTTCTGCATAATCAAAACAGTTATTATCAATATCTTCCTGCGAATTGCCTTTTAAAATACAAACATTGCGCTCAGGTCCAATAAAAAACGAAATTACATCTCCCCAGTTTTTTACAAGGGAAATAAGACGACCTTTTGCTTCCTGAACGGCATTTCTGTCCTGATTTTCGCTTCTTAGCTCATTAATAATGATTTTGTAATAATGCGAAATAAAATCAAGATTAAGAGTCTGAGCCTTATGCATTGCTACCGCGTAATCACAGTTACCAAGCACCAGATCTGAAAGGAACTTATTCTTTAGCAAGGCGGCATTTGATTCCAGTTCTTCTTTTAGCTGACTGATGTCGCTCTGCTGCTTTTTTTCTTTATCAAGGTTTGCGGCAACCTTATTAAGACTTTTTAAAAGATCATCATGGGTAAACGGCTTTAGGATATAGTCTTCTACACCAATAGAAATTGCAGCTTTTGCATATTCAAATTCATCATGGCCAGAAAGAATAATAATACGTATCCATGGCTGAATTTTTTTTAGGATTCTGGAAAGTTCAAGACCGTCCATAAAAGGCATTTTTATATCGGTAATCAGAATATCAGGCTTCATCTCATGAATCATAGAAAGAGCCAGTTCACCGTCGCTTGCTTCTCCTGCAAAAGTAAATTGAGAATTTTCCCAGTCTATAGTGTTTCTGATTCCTTCAAGAACAATATGTTCGTCATCCACTATAAAAACGCTGTACATCGGGTTACTCCTAATTCTCTTTTACATCTACAATACATGGAATTGTAAAACTTACGTTTGTGCCATGCATTTTTTCGCTGGAAATTTCAAGGCCGCAAGTTTTATCATTATAATACAGAATCAATCTTTTATTAACATTATAAAGCCCATAAACTGAAGCAAGATTCTGTCCTTTATCTTTAGAAAGCTCTTCGCGTACCTGTTCCAGCCTTTCCGGGGTAAAACCTGCTCCATCATCAATTACACAGATTCTGATTTTTGTGTGAGTTTCATCGCTGTACTGAGCTGTGATATTTATATGCCCCCTGCCACGCTTATTTTTTATTCCGTGGTAGATGGCATTTTCTATTAGAGGCTGAAGGCTTAGCTTTAAAACCATATAATTATTCAAACTTTCATCAACCGTAAACTGATAGTTTAAAATTTCTCCGTAACGGAGCTTTTGAATTGTAAGATAGTTTTTTACGTGCTCCATTTCCTGTTCCAGAGTAATCCAGTCGTGACCGCGGCTAAGCGAAATACGCATAAAATTAGAAAATGCTCTGGTAATCTGAATAACTTCGTCCTTTTTTCCGCCTTCTGCAAGCCAGATTATTGTATCAAAAGTGTTGTACAAAAAGTGTGGAGTAATCTGTGCCTGAAGTTTAGAAAGCTCCTCTTTCTGAAGATTTATCTGTTCTTCAATATTCTGCTTCATCAAAAGGTCAATCTGTCTGGCCATGGAGTTAAGGTTTTCTACCAGGTGATTAAATTCCCTGATTTTAGGAGAGTCAATCTGCGCCTGTAAGTTTCCCGCTGCAAGCTGGGTAGAAAAGTTTTCCATTTTAGAGATTGGTACACGAATTTTGATTGAAAGGGTTTTAAAATTTGTAAAAATCAAAAGCGAAACAAGTATAAAAATAAGCGCCATAAAACAGAAAATAAAGTACGGCGAGTTTTGTATATAGTTATTAGTCTTTTCCGCAGATTCAATTTCGCAAAGAATATAATCCTGCATAATCTGGGCAAAAAGATTGGAAATACTTCTAATTTCATCCAGCATGTGCTCATTCTGTTCTACATCGGCAGTATTCTGTTCAATCTGCTGGGTAAAAAGTTCTATATTACGCGAAAGAGTCTGGCAGGTTCGGTATGCAAGTTCCAGTTTTGCCGACGAAGTCGGATCATCACTTTTATAAAGTAATTCCTGCACACTTTCTTCAATAATATTAAGATAGGTTTCGTGTTTACTAAGTTTTACATTGTTACGTCCAGAAACTATTCCCCAAAGTTCATCCGTAATATCATCTCGGGCAACCTTCATAATGGCATTTGCGTGGCCTACATTTCTGATTATGTTATTTGAACGCATTCGGTTATACTGCCACATGATTATCGTATAAATCATAGGAATAAGCATAATCAAAATGATTATGACGTATGAACGCATAATAGAATGGTAAAGACTTTCTTTACCAAAGCGACTTCTTATTTTTGAAAACATTTAAAAGCCCTTCCCGGCAAAAGTAGTAAAATCATCAAATTCGGTGTAAACGGCGCCATCAACATAGGTTACCGGCGGAATAGACTTACCATTATGCAGATCTTTTACAAGCTCGCAAAGTTTTGGACCAGTATTTGGATTACATTCTACAACGCAGTTTATTGCACCATAAGTAAGAGCTTCTATTGATTTACGCTCTCCGTCTATTGTTACAATTGTTACGGTTGTAGCATGAATTGCATTTTCTCTTAAAGAATCAAGGATTCCCCACGTCATAGCATCATTGTGCGAAAAAATGATATCTATATTATTCTGCCCGATTGAAAGCCCGCCATTAAACGAAATTATTTTATTTGCAATTTCATGGCCTTTTGAACGCATAAAATCGCCGCTTTCTGAATGAATGATTCGGAATTTTGGCTCAGTCTGGATAACGTTTCTAAAACCGCTGGCACGTCCGTACGCAGGAGAAGAATTTTCTGTTCCACTGATTTCAAGAATGTTCAAAGGTTCATCTTTAGAAGAATTTTTATATTTTGAAAGAAGAAATTGTGCTGCCTTCTGCCCTTCTGAATAACTGTCTTCACCAATAAAACCTGCGTAAAGAGACTCATCAGATGTTTTTATCATGCGGTCTACAACAATCACTGGAATTCCGGCTTCTTTTGCTTCCATTAAAACATTATCCCAGCCTGTTTCTACAATAGGAACAAACGCAATTACATCAACCTGGTAAATAATAAATGAATGAATTGCCTGAAGCTGATTTTCCTGCTTTTGCTGTGCATTATCATAAAGAATCTGAATGCCGTTTTTTTCTGCAGCTTCCAGAATTGAATCTGTATTACGAATTCTCCATTCACTTTCCGCACCAATCTGCGAAAAGCCTAAAAGAATCTGATTATTATCTTCCTGTTCAGTTTTTTTTCTGCACGAAACAAGGCATGCTGCAACTACAACTCCCGCCGCAAATATAGCAATGCCTGCCAGAAAACATTTTCTACTGCGTGTTCGTTCACTCATTCTTTTATTATAACTCGCCTTAGTTTAATGTGCCAAGAATGTATTGTTATTTTAATAACAAGAAAAAGCGGCCGCTACAGTTGTAACGACCGCTTAGGACGGAGTTTTATGCAGTAAAAAAATTAGTTCAAAAAATCATCAGATTAATTGCGATTTCTGTTTTTTACAATTACAAATACACTCTGCAATACGATGAAGAAACAAAGGATTGCAGAAAGTACGATTCTTGCCCACCAGCTTGAAAGTGTTCCCTGGAAGCGGATTAAACTTTCGATTGTTGCCTTAATCAGTACACCAAAGAAAGTTCCAACAACAGTACCAACACCACCAGTAAGCATTGTTCCACCAATTACGGCAGAAGAAATTGCTTCCATTTCAAAACCTCGAGCCTGCTCTACGAATCCCGAAGTTGTGTTCAAACAGAATACAAGTCCACCAAGCGAAGCAAGGAAACCTTCCAGCATATAGGCCATGAACTTAGTCTTTTTAACGTTAATACCCATCAAAAGTGCCGACTGCTCGTTTCCACCAATGGCAAACAGGTTTCGTCCAAAACGGGTGTATTTAAGCATCCACCAGATAATTGCAACTGTAATCAAAGCAATAATTACACTTGGGTGAACAAACGGGAACATCAGAATACCGCGTTTATTATGATATGGAGCAAACAATACGCGAATATCTTTGTTAGCAAGACCAAGGAAGAACTTACTCTTTGTAATGGCAATCTGCTGAGAGCTGATAATAGCTGTCAAGCCACGGCAGAAGAACAATCCTGCAAGTGTGATTACGAACGGCTGCAATTCCATATAAGAAATAAGCCATCCCTGAGCAGCACCAAAAATTACACCAAAAGCAAGAACTATAAGAATTGCAATTCCTGCAGGCATATCCATTTTTTCCATGTAGTATGCCAGAATCATACAGTCCAAACCAACAACAGAACCAACCGAAATATCAATACCGCCGGTAATCATTACGACAGTCATACCAGAAGCAACAATCAACAAGCCGGCATTATCAATCAGCATGTTAAGAAAGGTCTGCATCTTATTAAAGCCCTGTTCACTGTAGAGAATAAGACCAACAATATACATCAGGGCAAAAAGTCCGATTGTAACAACCAAGAGGAAGTTACTGGAATCGATTTTAAAAGTTTTTTTAAGACCAGCTATAAAACCACTTTTTTCGTTTTTATTTTCCATTTCTCCCCTCCTTATTTAGCAGTAATAGTTCCCAAAGCTGAATTTGCAGCCTTGAGTTTTCTCTGAGCCATCCATTTTTTGAAAGCTGGAGACTGGAATACAACAATCAGAACAACTACTACGGCTTTGTAAACCGGAAGCTGATCTGCACTAACACCTACAGCATACAAACTTGTTGTAAGCGCCTGAATTGTAATGGCACCGATTACAGAACCTGCAAGATTAAACTTACCACCGCCAAGGCTGTTTCCACCAAGAGCAACTGCAAGAATAGCATCAAGTTCCATATTCAAACCGATGTTATTAGCATCACAGGAATAGATACGGCTTGAAGCAATAAGACCTGTAACACCTGAACAGAAGCCACTGAATACATAACAGAAGAAGATAACCATTACAGAGTTGATACCAACAAGGCGTCCTGCTTTAGGGTTAATTCCGACTGTCTGAATGTAAGTGCTCATAGCTGTTTTAGTTGTTACAAGATAAGTGATTGCAACAAATGCAACAGCAATAAAAATTGGTGTTGGAATAATACATCCAGGAATAAATCCACCAATGTATTTGTAAGATTCCATACGAACGTACAAGATTACACCAGTTGCAAGCTCTGTAGAGCTGATAAGCTGAGCAATACCGCGGCCTGCAGTGTACATAATCAAAGTTGCAACCATAGGCTGAATATTAAGCCCCGCAACAAGGAATCCGTTTACAGCACCACAAACAACACCCAAAAGCAAACCAAAGAAGATTGCAAGAGCAGGTGCCATTGCATAACCGTCATAGCTTGAACCAAGAAGGCGAACAATCAAGGCTGCAGAAACTGCGGCAATTGTACCAACAGAGATATCAGTACCGCGCGAGCTGGCAGCAACAAAGGTCATACCAACTGCAAGAATAATAAGTTCACTAGAACGATTCAAAATATCAATTAAGAAACCATAAAGAACGCCGTTATTAATAGAAATTCTAAAGAATCCTGGAGTGATAATAGCGTTCACAATAAGCATAATTATAAGCGCAGTAATCGGCAGCAAAAGCTGGCTTTTACGAGCTTTATTCCACAATGCATAAAAATTAGCCATTAGATTTTCCTCCCGCAATTGCAACCATTACATCCTGCTGAGTAAGGCCATTGTTTTTAAGCTCGCCAACCTTCTGACCATCGCGCATAACGCAAAGGCGGTTTACAGTACGGAGCATTTCATCAATTTCTGAACTGATGAACACAACAGTAAGACCTTCTTTTGCAAGCTGAATTACAAGCTTCTGAATTTCTGTTTTTGTACCAACATCAATACCGCGTGTAGGTTCATCCAAAATAAGGAATTCAGGATTTGTTACAAGCCAGCGTCCAATAATTACCTTCTGCTGGTTACCACCAGAAAGAGCCTTAATTGGAGTTTCCATAGAAACAGTCTTTACATTCAAAGCCTTTACGTACTTTTCTGTAAGTTCAATCTGCTTTGACATTGGAAGCTTTTTGAAAACACCAGTTTTTGCCTGAAGGGCAATCATCATGTTTTCGCGGATAGAAAGATCTGCAATTATACTTTCTGCCTTACGGTCTTCTGGCAAATAAGCCATGCCGCGTTTAATAGAATCAATTGGAGAATTAGCAACAAGAGGCTTTCCGTTGAATTCCAAAGTACCAGCATCCGGACGGTCTGCGCCATAAAGAGTACGAACCAGTTCCGAACGGCCAGAACCAAGCAAACCTGTTAAACCAATAACTTCACCCTTTTTTATCGTCAGTTCAAATGGTTTGATTGAACCTTTGTGAGTAAGACCAACGGCCTTAAGAATTACAGGAACGTCATCGCGCTCTTCTACAGAGTTATCTGCATGCAGGTTATCAAGTTCTGCAACTTCGTGACCAAGCATTGCCTGAACAAGTTCCAGACGAGGAAGTTCTGCAACAGTGTACTGACCTTCAAGTTCACCGTTGCGAAGAACAGTAATCTTATCGCAAACAGCGTAAACCTGCTCAAGGAAGTGAGTTACGAAGATAATACCAACTCCGCGACTCTTAAGACGGTTCATAACTTTAAAGAGCTCTTCTACTTCCTTATCATCCAAAGAAGATGTAGGTTCATCAAGAATCAAAACCTTACAGTTAAAATTGATAGCACGGGCAATAGCAACCATCTGTTGAATCGCAACAGAATAGTCTCCCAGGCTTTTTGTTACATCTATATCAACAAGGCCTACTTCACCAAGTACTTTTTTGGCCTGTTCGTTCATTAATTTCCAGTCAATTGCAAAATGCTTTTTTGGTTCGTGTCCTGCAAAAATATTTTCTGCAACGGAAATATTCGGACACAAGTTAACTTCCTGATATACAGTACTGATTCCGTTTTTCTGTGATTCCTCTGGAGAATGGTTATTAATTTCCTTACCCTCAAGAAAAACTTCTCCAGAATCTCTGGTATGAATACCGGTAAGAACTTTAATCAATGTTGATTTTCCGGCACCGTTTTCTCCCATCAATGCATGAATTTCACCCTTGCAAAGAGTAAAATCAACATTCTGAAGAGCCTTTACGCCAGGAAATGTCATTGTTATGTTTTTCATTTGAAGTAAAACTTCATTTGCCATTTTCTTTTCCCTATTTTTTTTCAAAAAAAAGGCTGGAGAGTGCAGGTTTTTACTGCCCTGTGCAACTCCAGCCTTTCCAGCTAAATTACAAATCTAAAATTAGTATTTGCGGTTTGGAAGTTCTCTTTCAGCATTTTCCTGATCGAAAACCTGTTCAACTACATACTGAATCTTTCCCTTTGGTTTCTTTCCAGCTTCCAAAGTCTTAATGATTTCATCAACACGTGGACCGTGGAGAGGGTTACATTCAACAGCACAGTTGATTTCGCCAGCCATCATTTTGTTGAATGTTTCGTGTACAGCATCGAAACAGATGATGATGATGTCTTTTCCAGGTTTTTTACCAGCAGCCTTGATAGCGTCGATTGCACCCCAAGCCATATTGTCGTTTTCTGCGAATACTACATCAATTTTTGGAGTTGATTTAAGGATAGACTCCATAACTTCCTGTCCCTTAGACTGTGTGAATTCACCTGTCTGCTGAGCAACAAGTTTCCAGTTTTTGTGAGCAGCAACACCTTCTTCGATACCCTGTGTACGTCCGATCTGTGCAGATGCACCAATTGTACCCTGAAGGTCAACAATATTGATTTCTTCCTTATCGCGGCCAATCTTCTTCAAATAAGCTTCAAGCCATTTTACACCGTCGCGTCCTTCCTGAAGGAAGTTTCCGCCTACCCAGCAAAGATAAAGATCATCTACACCAGTCATCTGGCGGTCAGAAAGAATTACAGGGATTCCTGCTTTTTTAGCTTCCTGAAGAACTGTTTCCCATCCTGTTTCTACTACTGGAGCAACTACGATGTAGTCTACATCCTGCTGAATAAAACTTCGGATAGCCTTAATCTGATTTTCCTGTTTCTGCTGAGCGTCATCAAAAATCAATTTGTAGCCGTTAGCTTCTGTGAAAGTCTCTTTGAAAGATGTTGTGTTTGCAAGACGCCAGTCAGATTCAGCACCAACCTGTGCATAACCAACTGTAATCAGCTTCTTTGCAGGAGCCTTCTTTTTTGCTGCGAACATGCTGCTTGCAGCTGCAACCATAAGACCTGCTGCTACCAAAGTCTTAACTGTTTTTTTCATAATCCATTTCCTCCTAACGATTTGGATTTTCTTTTTTAGTATAATTAAATACTAAACCCGCCCAAGTCAGAAGTACATGGATTTTCTTACGGAGTTATTTCAATTTTTTGTGTTTTTTAAGGAAAGAAAAAGGAAGGAAAATTAACTTTCTTCCAAAAAGTTAAGAATTTTTTGGAAGAAAGTTAAGAATTTTTTTACAAACTAAAGCGAGTACTCAAAGCGCCGCCAATAATCTTAGAAGAGAAGTCATAACTTGCGCTGAATGTAAGGTCAATTACAGCAAAGTCAAAGGCAAAACCACCCTGCAATACAGGACGGAACTTAAAGCCATCAGCCCCACCTTCAAAATTCTTAGGCAACAAACCATCTGTAGCAGCAGCAACAATATCACTAGAATAACTGCCCAATATCTCTGTCCAATCAACATTCGTTACACCCCAATTAACCTCGGAATTTGTGAACATTAATTTAGCACCAGCAAAAGGTCTAAAGAACAAAAGCTTTGTAGAAATCTGAGCATTCAAATTAAAGTTTGATGATTTAAAGTCCATTCCAATATCTGCAGCATCGCTGTCTACACCAATATTACCCTTTGTATAATAGAAGCCGGCACCAACACTAAACTTTGTATCAAGAACATGTGGCTCCCACAAACAGTAACGAACATCAAAGCCAATAGAGAAAAAGTCAAAATTAAGTTTGTCCATCATTTTGTCCAAACCAATCTTTGAAGAATCAATTGTACAAAGTGTAAAACCAAAATCAAAAGGAAGCGCAAAATCACCAACTTTTACACCACCTATGCGGGCATCAAAAGTAATAGTTGGCATAGGAAGAATAGAAGGCAAAGCTCCCATATCAGTTCTAAATGCCTCGCCAGTCTTTTTAATTGATTCTGTATCAACAGTTGCAACACCTGCGTTAACACCAAGACCAAAACGAGGGCAGAAAACTCCATTTCCAACCTGTACAAGATATCCAATCCATGAATTTGCCCATACATTCTGCTGAATCTGGGTATTAGGAATTGTATCTTTTAAATCATCAGAAAATCCGTTAAGACCATTTACTGATGTTGTATATGGATTTTTTGGATCAAGATTTTCGTAAGCAGCATTTATTGCATCTATATACTTTTGTACATCAGCCTTATAAACTTGATTTGCATAAAGAGCAGCTTCAATTTCACCTTTATTTGAATTAAAAAGAAGCGCAATATCTTCTTCTACCTCGAAAGTTCCAGGACCATCAAAAGCTTTAATTGTAATATTTTCTTTTGCAAAAAACGGCATCATCATACATGCCGCCAAAACACCTAAAACAACTTTCTTCATAAAACATTCCTCCGAATTACCACAAAAAGTTTATTATCAATATTGTAACAAATTAACATTATACCTTTGCACATTATACAAGTCAAACAAAATCATTGAAACAACCCCTAATTTACTATAAAATCAGCACATGACAGATATAGAAATCGCTCAGAAAAACGTAATGATTCCTATCAAGGAAGTCGCAGAAAAAATCGGTATTACAGAAGACAAGCTTGAACAGTACGGTCCTTACAAAGCAAAAATCACTTTTGAAGAACTTAGAACTTTACAGAAAAAGGCTTCAGAAAAACCTGGCAAGCTGATTCTTGTAACGGCAATCACTCCTACCCCAGCCGGCGAAGGAAAATCCACTGTAAGTATTGGTCTTGCAGACGGTCTTAACAAAATCGGAAAGAAAACCGTAGTTGCTCTTCGTGAGCCTAGCCTTGGACCATGTTTTGGCGTAAAAGGCGGTGCCTGTGGCGGCGGATATGCGCAGATTGTTCCAATGGAAGATATCAACCTTCATTTTACAGGCGACATTCACGCAATCTCAATTGCAAATAACCTTATTGCAACTTTAATTGACAACCACATTCAGCAGGGAAATCAGCTTGGAATTGACCCTCGTACCATCAGCTGGAAACGCTGTATGGACTTGAATGACCGTTCTTTACGCAACATCATCGTTGGACTTGGCGGCCGCTTGCAGGGAGTTCCACGAGAAGACCACTTTACAATCGCAGTTGCCTCAGAAATCATGGCAATTATCTGTCTTTCAAAAACTATCAGCGAACTTAAAGAGCGCATTGACCGCATCGTAATTGGTCAGAACTACGCAAGAGAAAATGTAACATTCGGACAGCTTAAATGTACCGGTGCAGTTGCTGCTCTTCTTAAAGACGTAATAAAACCAAATCTTGTACAGACTCTGGAAAAAAATCCAGCCTTTGTTCACGGTGGACCTTTTGCAAACATCGCTCACGGCTGTAACAGCGTTAACGCTACAATGTGTGCCCTTGCAACCGGTGACTACGTAGTTACAGAAGCAGGCTTTGCCGCAGATCTTGGAGCAGAAAAATTCCTGGACATTAAATGCCGCTCTGCAGGTCTTAAACCAGATGCAGTTGTAATTGTAGCTACAATCCGCGCCCTTAAAATGCATGGAGGCGTTGCAAAAACTGACCTTGCAGCACCAAATACACAGGCCCTTGAAAAAGGCTTTGAAAACCTTAAAGTTCATATAGAAAACATTGCAAAATTCGGTTTACCTTCAGTTGTTGCTGTAAACAAATTCATTACAGACAGCGATGAAGAAATTAAACTTTTGCAGGATTTGTGCCAGAAGTTTGGTGCAAAAGCAGTACTCAGCGAAGGCTGGGAAAAAGGCGGAAACGGAACTACCGAACTTGCTAAAGCCGTTTCAGAACTTGCCGACAGCGGAAAGGCAGACTTCCATCACCTTTACGAAGATGAACTTCCTCTCACAAAGAAAATTGAAACAATTGCAAAAGAGATTTACCGTGCAGAACGTGTAGATTTTGACAGTGCAGCCTTGAAAAAACTCAAGACATTTGAAGAACAGGGGTACGGCAAACTTCCAGTCTGCATTGCAAAGACTCAGAATTCAATCAGCCACGACCCAACCTTAATCGGAGCTCCAAAAGGCTTTGTATTCCCAGTCCGCGACGTTCAGCTCTACGCAGGTGCCGGCTTTGTAGTAGCACTTGCAGGCGACATCATGACAATGCCAGGCTTGCCAAAAGCCCCTGCTGCACTCAACATTGATGTTGATGATAATGGTGTGATTACGGGATTATTCTAAGTTAGATTTTAGAAATACAGGTTAAATAAAAAAAAACAGCTCCCAGTCGAGTTGTTGATTCCAAAACCGCGCGATATCGCGCTACACGCTATTTGTGGTAAAGTAACTATTAAACCTGTCGCTCACGCGACACCCACAAATAGAGTGTTTTTGTAATCCTCAGCTCTCCTTCGCGCTGTTTTTTTTATTGAAAGTCTATCTTACTTCTTAAAAATCTCTTTGAACTTTCCAAGAAGTACATCAGTTTCAATAGAAGCATCCAAATCAGTAATTGCTCCCTTGTCGCGATAGAACTTAATAAGAGGTTCTGTCTGCTCGCGGTAAACATCCATACGATGAAGGATAGATTCCTGTTTGTCATCATCACGCTGATAGAGTTCGCCGCCACATTTGTCGCAAACGCCTTCTACTTTTGGTGGAAGAGTAAGAACATTAAAGTTAGCGCCACAAGCCTTACATACACGGCGTGTAGAAAGACGACGGATAACGATTTCATCCTTAATTTCAAAGTTTACAACTTTTACATCGTCACAAATCTTTGTGAACATTTCTGCCTGTGGAATTGTGCGAGGGAAACCATCAAGAATATATCCGTTTTTGCAGTCAGGCTGAGAAAGACGATCTTTTACAAGTTCGCAAGTCAAATCATCACTTACCAATGAACCTGAATCAATAATAGCCTTAACTTTTACTCCAAGCGGAGTCTGATTTTTAATATTTGCACGGAAAATATCGCCTGTAGAAATATGCGGGATTTTGTAGTCTTCTGCAACTTTTACAGCTAGTGAGCCTTTACCAGCTCCCGGTGGTCCTAAAAAAATAAAGTTGTTCATTTTTATGAAACTCCTTAACAATTTAATATATTTTTACATTATATACGCTAATTCTATTATTTACAATTTTTCACTTGCCGATTAAGAATATTTTTATTATTTTTATTAATACTTAAATATAAATCTTTTTTTGGGAGATATAAAATGAAAGTTAAACCTTTAGCAGATCGCGTTCTTGTTAAAAATGACAAGGCAGAAACAAAAACAGCAAGCGGACTTATTATTCCAGAAGCTGCTCAGGAAAAAACTCAGACTGCATGTGTAGTAGAAGTAGGACCTGGAACTGACGATGTAAAAATCACTGTAAAACCAGGCGACCGCATTATGTATGATAAATATTCTGGAACACAGGTAAAAATCGACGGTGAAGATCACCTCATTCTTAAAATGAGTGACATCATCGCAGTTATCGAATAGATTGAAAACACTTGCCTTAAGATGAAGGCGAGTGACAGGCGGTTACATAAGTTGCCAATTTTTCATAGCCTTGTGACCGCCGAAGCGTTATTTATTGCGTAACAGTGTGCGCAAAAGAAATGCCCTTTCGTTTTCGTTGTTTATGTTGTAGGCATAGTCAGCAGAACGGAGGGCATTTTTTGTATCCCCATCTGCAACGTAAATATTTGCAATTCTGTAAAAAATCTCGCTTCTAAGTTTATTGTCAACTTCGCGTCCAGCAGTCTTTCCATATAAATCCATAGCTTTCTGCTTTTCGCCATTGGCAAAATACATATCACTAAGATTCATGCAAGGGGCAGTTCCAACACGAGTAGAAATCTGACCATCAGAAGTTATTCCACCGCTTTCAAATACACAAAATTCATAAATACGCAAAGCTTCTGCAAAACATTTATTAAGACAGGCAAAGTATCCGCCAAATTCCGCCATAGGTAAATTAATTTCTTTTACACGTTCAGCAAACTGAACATAAAAGCCTTCTTTTTCATTAAAATGATATTTGTCGTAAATATATTTATAAAAAAGAGAAGAAGCATCTTCTGTCTGCTTTGTCCTGAGCAAAAAATTCAATGCATACTGAACCAAAAGCTCCTTGTATTTTTCGCCTTCAGCATAATTGCGCTCAAGAATATTCCATAAATCACGAGTTTTTTCTTTTTCTGTAATATTCCTGTTTGATTTATACTCAAGGTCTAGTTTTTCAACTTCAAGATAAGGTTCTGGCGACTTTGAAAGGCTCAAGTCAATTCTGTAAAGTGCGTCGCTCAAAGGAATTTTCCGGCGATTATCGTATTTTTCCATTTCAAGAGAAGAAATTCCTGCCCGTCTTAAAGCCTTAACTTCATCATCTTCTTCGCGTTCAAGGCTGGATTCATAAGCAAAGTCTGCATACAAAATCAAACCAGGAACAAAATCGGGATAATTTGTAACAATATCAAAAAGAAGGTCTGCTTCTGCATCAGCATCTTTTAAGCCTTTCGCCCAGATTGCACTGTTTACCATAATAACAGGAATAAGTTTTTCATCACCTTCTTTTTTAGGCAAATCAAAAATTGCAGGAATAATTTCCTGACGAACATTTTCTGCGCCTTCAAAATCAGAAAGCGCCATAAAAGAATCCGACTCTAAGGCAATCTGAGCAATCTGGCTAACACGGTAAAGTCCGCTGTTCTGATAATCTCGCAAAAACTGCTTAGATTTTTCTACTGCAGAGATTGAATCGTAATATTCTCCACCATCATATAAAACTGTTGCCCAAAAATACGCGTCATCAGCATCTGCATAAAATTCAGGATTAAGAGTTGCAGCCTTTTTTAGCTCGCCGTTATACAACATGGAAACCGCACAGTTTTTTAACCACAAAGGATTGTTACTTCCTGTGTAGGCATCATAAAAAATCTGAAAGAACGGCTCCTGCACAAAATAAACAAACAAATCTTCTGCTTCATTCTTCTGCAAAGCCTTACGCAAATAAATTTCAGAATAAACAGAACCATATTTTGAGCTTTTTAATTTTTCTGCAAGTTTTTCTGCTTCTTCAAAGCGATTATTATTAATAAGATATTTTGAATAAACCGCAATAAGTTCAGGATTATTTGAATGTCGTTTAATTGCTTTTTTGATTAGCGCTTCAGCGGCTGAATTTTCTGTAAGTTGAAGATAGCGTTTGTAAACACCAAGATAAGTCCAGGAATCCACTGCTTTTTTTTGAATCTTCTTCAGCTCCTTAAAAGCCTGCTTTTTCTGATTTTGTGCGATTAAAGAATCAATAATTTCTAAACGGTAGGTTAAAGACTTTTGTTCTGCCTTCATACTGCACGCATTCAGACAGAACAAAATTAAAAAGAGAAATAAAAGACTTAAAACAAAGTTACTCTTTTTTTGCCGGTTCATCTTTTCCTATTTTATCAAGCACAGCATTAATAAATTTATAGGAATCATCAGTGCCAAAATCTTTTGCAATTTTGACAGCTTCATCAATAACAATTTGAGGTGTTGAACCAGACTGGAACTTCATCTCGTAAATGCTTGTTCGCAAAATTGCAAGGGTTACCTTATTAATACGTTCAAGCGACCAGTCTTTAGTAAGATGAGCTTTAATCATCTCATCAATTTCTGAAATATGATCAACAGTTCCAGATGCAATAAGGCTTGCAAAAGTCTGCTCTTCTTTGGAACTTTCTCTTACTTCCTGTACTGCTGATTCAGTTTCTGGATTTGCAGTAAATTCAGAATCTTTCTGCAACCAGGAAAAGTTCAGCAAATCATCCAAAGAACATTTTGTAGCTTCCCAAGAAAACAAAACCTGGAAAGCAAGTATTCTACCTTTTCTTCTGGACACTCTAGTTCTCCCAAGAAAGAAGCTTATCCAAAGCAGCGTCTTTCTTTTTCATATCTACATTTTCAGGGGTATTTAAAGAATTTGCAAGCTGCTGTGCAGCAATCTGAACAAACTGCATCTGCTTCTGCTGACCAAGGTTACCACGAATATAATCATAAACTGTGATTGTTGTGTCAGGCTGAACTACATCGCCAATACTAAGCATTTTTGCATCATATTTTTTTCCGATTTTAAAGAAGCGGAAATCCTGTGCAGTTTCTTTTACATCAGTTACAAAGCCTTCTTTCTGACCAAAAAGTTCACGAAGGTCAGCAAAAGAATATCCAAGGCGGGCAGCAATTGCTTCAGTCTTCTGCAAGAGCAAATCTCCAGCCTGGAAACCTGAATTTTCTTCTTTTGATTTTGCAACCAGCTGATCATGTGTAATTTTACCAGCTGTAAGCTGATTTCTTAATTCATTTGCCTTCTGGCGGGCATTATCAATATTGTCACCCTTAGAAACAATAACAAGGAAAGACTTCATCATATCATTCCATACAAAAGAAGCCTTGTTGCTGTCGTAGAAGGCACGAATTTCTTCGTCAGTTGGAGCAACAGCCTGAATTTCTGACTGTTTTGCTTTTACAACATACTGCTGAATCATAAGCTGATTTTTAAGAGTTGCCTTATAATCAACTTTGTTCATCCCAACCTGCTTCTGCAAAAGCTCATCAAGAGTCATACCCTGAGTTCTTTTTACAATGTCATCAAGTTCTTTTTCAGAAACGTTTACACCAAGCTGCTGGCTCATACCCTGAACAAAATACTGATCAACAGCACTGTCTGGAATAGAAATACCGTCCTGAACAGCAGCCTGAAGCATAAGTTTTTCTTCAATAATAGTGTTCAAAACCTGCTTGCGTTCTTCTACAGTAAGTTTACGACCAAGCTGCTTCTCGTAAGGAAGAACACGAGTTTTTACCTGTTTTACAGTAACAGTTTCACTCTTATTCTTATTAAGTTTTACAATTGCCAGCGGCTGCAAGTCTGACTGAGCAAAAGAAGTACCAATTGCGGCAAAAATCATAAAACAAACTAGGGCTAATTTTTTCATTTATAATTCCTTTTATTAGTTTTCTACTATTTTATAACAACTAAGTTTGCTGAAAGTTACCAACTATTTATCCAACGGAAGACCACCGCTGATTACTGCACGAATACGGCGAACACCAGCAGAAGAACTCTGTTCCTTCTGAATCTTAAATTCACCAATCTGTGCTGTATGCTGAACGTGAGGTCCACCACAAACTTCCTTGCTGAACCAGTCGCTCTTAACGTCACGGCCAATTGTGTAAACCTTTACGTCTTCGCCATATTTGTTAGTAAACAAAGCGCGGGCGCCGGCAGCCTTAGCAGCGTCAAGAGGCATAACTTCCATAGTTACAGGAAGATCTTCCTTAATCTTTGCATTTACAATGTCTTCAACCTGCTGAATTTCTTCTTTAGTCATTGGACGCTCAAATGTAAAGTCAAAACGCATACGTTCGTTGTTGATATTTGAACCTTTCTGAGCAACCTGATTGCCAAGCACGTTTACCAGTGCCTGCTGCAAAAGGTGTGTTGCAGTATGATATTTTGTTGTGATTTCAGACTGTTCAGCAAGACCTCCTTTAGCTGCTCCTGCATCTACAGTTTTACTAGCTTCCTGGTGCTTACGTTCTGCTTCTTTAAAGCCTTCAACGTCTACTGTAAAGCCGTTTTCTGCACCAAGCTCCTGAGTAAGCTCAAGAGGATATCCGTATGTTTCGTAAAGATTGTAAGCAACCTTACCGCTGATGATTTTCTTAGGATTCTTCATCAGGTTTGGAAGAAGCTTCTGGAATTCTGCTTCACCCTTCTTGAGAGTAAGACGGAATTTAGCCTCTTCTGCAGTAAGTTCGTGGTAAACCTTTTCCTTATTCTGTTCAAGTTCTGGATAAGCTTCCTTAAAGTTACCAATTACAGTTGCAGCAACTTCTGCCATAAAGTCTTTTTCAATTCCAAGCTTCATTCCATGGCGAACTGCACGGCGGATAAGACGGCGGAGAACGTAACCAGCACCTACGCGGTCTGGAGTAACGCCACGCTGGTCTCCCAAAATGAATACAGAAGAACGGGTATGGTCCGCAATAATGCGGACAGATTTATCTTTTTCTTCATCAGTGCCGTATGTGTAGCCAGAAAGCATTTCAATAGTATGAATAATTGGCTGGAAAACTTCTGTAAGATAAACCGAAGTTTTTCCCTGAAGAATACAGTTTGTACGTTCAAGTCCCATACCTGTATCTACGTTTTTCTTTTCCAATGGAAGAAGAGTTTTTTCGTCTACGCGGTTGTACTGCATAAAAACGTTATTCCATATTTCCATCCAGTTTGCGCTGTCTGTACCTTTGTTTGAACCAACAGGAGGAAGACCTTCGCCAACCCAGTAGAAAATTTCTGTATCAGGACCACAAGGACCAGTTGGACCAGCTGCCCACCAGTTGTCGCTTGCAGGAAGATAAGCAATTTTGTCTTCTTGCATACCGTTTTCTTTCCAATAACCTGCAGCTTCTTCATCACGAGGAGCGTTTTCGTCACCGGCAAAAACAGTTACAGAAATCTTTTTAGGATCAAGGCCGAGCCAATCCTTGCTTGTAAGGAATTCATAAGAGAATGCAATAGATTCTTTTTTGAAGTAGTCTCCCAAAGACCAGTTACCAAGCATTTCAAAGCAGGTAAGATGAGATGGATCACCTACTTCTTCAATATCGCCTGTGCGGATACATTTCTGATAGTCAGTAAGACGGGTTCCCGCAGGGTGCTTTTCACCAAGAAGATACGGAACTAGAGGGTGCATACCCGCCATTGTAAACAAAACAGAAGGGTCATTTTCTGGAATTAAAGACTGACCCGAAATTTCAACATGATTTTTACTCTTAAAAAACTCAATATATTTTGAGCGAAGTTCATTAGCGTTCATAAGGGGTAATTATATTGAATTTAGACGTAAATGTTAATTACCTTTTCTGCTAAGCTGGAATGAACGACCTTCAGTTGCAAAACAATCAGTTGGAGTAATTTTTACCGGAAGCAGAATAATCGTATCATAATCAGGAACCGTTTTTTCTACAGTCTGTTTTTTTACAGTTTCTGTAATGACTTTTGTTCCAAAATTAATGGTATAAAACTCATTTAATATAGAATAAGGATTATCAGGTAAAATCTGAATTACAACATCGTTTCCTGCCTGAAGAAGTGAAAAAACACCACTTTCCTGCTGACCACCACTTTTAGCAGTAAAACCAGAATCCTTAAAAGTAAGATTAAACTGACCGTCTGTAGTTGCCCATTCTTCCGACTTATTAAGTTCTTTACCAAGCATTTCTATAAGGGCAGTCTTTTTATCATCATCAAAAGAGTTCATAAGACTCAGTTTTTTATAGTTACCATCCCAGGTTGTACTTTCTTTAATCAAAAGATTGATATCATCGCGGATTGTAATGCGGATTTCATCAGTATTGATGAGCGCAATATCAAAACGGCGGTGAAGAGTCATAATATCCGAGTTTACAGTTGTAAGATAAATTCCATTATGACGGAGCTTTGAATCATCCCACTGGTAAACTTCCTGAGTATCATTAAAAAGATGAATAATTTCGCGGTTATTGTAATCAAAGAAAAGATAGCGGATTTTTCCATCTGCGTTTGATGTTTTGTACCACAAACCGTTTAAAAACGCTGCAAAAGATTCAACAGTTCCATCCTGAATTTTAGAAAGCTCTTTTGCCATAAGACGACTTGCATTTACCTTAATCTGCTGTGCAAGTTCATAATGCTGGGTAAACGGATTCCATTTATATTCCTGCTGAATCTGATTCGGTTGAGTCTGGGCTGTTTTTTTTGAATCATCCACAGAAGGCGTTACATCTGGCTGTTCAGATTTATAAACCCATACAGAAAAACTTTCACCACGGGCAATTCCAAGTTCGTAATTTTCAGAACGCTCCGTCTGCTGAATAAAAACCGTTCCGTCAGAAGAAAAATCACCAATATTTACTATAGAAGGTGTTCCCATAGGGCTGGTTTTAAGATTGTAAATCTGCATAACGTAGTTGCCGCTGTCGTCCACACCCTGATATATAATAGAATTTTTGTGATCACCAATTAAGTCCATTGCACTATAAGAGAAAGTTCTTGTACGGGTGAATTTGGTTTTAATCTCATCATAGCGGTCGTATTCATGACTCATGGAATTATAAATGCCTGGAACAATCCATAAAAAAGAAGATGATGATTTACGCACAACAATCAGTTCGTCATCATAACCGTCGTTATTGATATCAACTGTAAGGGCACCAATTAAAGTTTCTCCAGGTAAAAGAGGAACAAAAGTTTCGTATTTTTCATTTTCGCTGGCAGAAGGCAGTTTTGCGTTTTCCTGCTGATTATTTTCGCCAGTAGAAGTATTTATTAATTTTGAGCGGGTAAAAGAATTTTCGGGCTTAACAGTATAGTACTTAGAATAGATGAAAAAGCCAGTGAGCGAAAGTGCAATTATAATAAAAATAAGCACGGTAACTTTTGTTTTCATACTTTAACTATAACCTAAAAAGTGTGATTAAAAAAGTGTAATATTTTACAAGGCAACAATTTTTGCTATATAAAAAATGCGCGAGCGAAGCGAGTCAAACACCTTATCCCCCACGCTAGCACTTTGCAAGACACGCCATAGCGGGAGCATTTTTTATGGAGATATAATATTATTGCATATTTTGCAATATTAAATGTTAAATAATTCACTTTACGCAATAACACTTCATCTCTATAATAAAAAATGTAAAAACTTTTATTAAGAGGTATTTTAAATGGGAAACAACTATTTCAACGCAATTCCTTGGCGCGAAGCTCGCTTGCAGCTTGGTCACTGCCGCTCTATGAGCAAAGATGAATTTGCAGACGGTGTAAACGCACTCAAAGGAAAGAAAATCGTTATTGTTGGTTGCGGTGCTCAGGGCTTAAACCAGGGTATGTGTCTTCGTGACTCAGGACTTGACGTTTCATACGCACTCCGAGAATCGGCTATTACAGAAAAACGCCAGTCTTGGAAAAACGCTACAGAAAACGGTTTTAAAGTTGGAACTTATGACGAAATGATTCCAACAGCTGATTTGGTTGGTAACCTTACTCCAGATAAACAGCACACTCCTGTAATTACAGAAGTTATGAAAAAAATGAAGAAGGGTTCTGCCCTCTGGTATTCACACGGATTCAACATGATTGAAGAAGGAATGGAAATCCGTCCAGATATCACAGTTATCATGTGTGCTCCAAAAGGACCAGGTACCGAAGTTTGGCACGAATTCCAGCGCGGATTTGGTGTACCTGATCTTATCGCTGTACACCCTGCTAACGACCCGGAAGGAAAAGGTTGGGCAATGGCAAAAGCTTTGGCTGTAGGTATGGGCGGAAGCAAGGCCGGCGTTCTTGAATCATCTTTTGTTGCAGAAGTTAAATCTGACCTTATGGGTGAACAGACAATTCTTTGTGGTATGCTCCAGGCAGGAACAATCGTTTGTTTCGACAAAATGGTTTCTGAAGGAATCAGCCCAGAATATGCTACAAAACTTTTGATGCACGGTTGGAACGTAATTTCTGAAGCTCTTAAATGGGGTGGAATTACAAATATGATGGACCGCCTTTCTAACCCTGCAAAAATCAAGGCTAACCAGCTTTCTAAAGACATCAAAAAGCTTCTTGCTCCACTTTACCAGAAGCACATGGATGACATCATTTCTGGAAAATTCTCTAGCACAATGATGAAAGACTGGGCAGCAGGAGACAAAGATCTTCTTACATGGCGCGAAGATACAGGTAAACTTCCATTTGAATCAACAAAAGAAGCAGCTGACGAAATCACAGAACAGGAATACTTTGACAAAGGTATTTTGATGGTTGCTATGGTTAAAGCTGGTTGTGAACTTGCATTCGAAACAATGGTTGACGCTGGTATTAAGGAAGAATCTGCTTACTACGAATCACTCCACGAAGTTCCTCTTATTGCAAACCTCATTGACCGCAAGCGTCTTTACGAAATGAACCGCGTAATTTCTGATACTGCTGAGTACGGATGTTACCTCTTTAGCCGCGTTGCCGCTCCAATGATGGCAAAAGACCTTATGCCAAAACTCCACACAGACGTTATCGGTAAAGGCCTTGATATTAAAGACAACTGCGTAAACAACACAGAACTTGTAGCTGTAAACGCTGAGATTAGAAATCACCCAATCGAGGTTGTAGGCCGCAAGCTCCGCGCATATATGACATCTATGAAACCTGTTCTGTAAGAACAGGTTAAGGCACGGGAACGATAACTGCCAATTTTAAATTGCATTACGCCTGTGCCACGCTTACATGACATCTATGAAACCTGTTCTTTAATTGAATAATAGCCACAGATTCACAAAGATAGGACACAGAAAAAAAAATAATCTGTGTAAATCTGCGTCCCATCTGTGGCTAAATGAAAAAGCCATGACTTTCCCGGTCATGGCTTTTTCATTTAACAGCAATCTGCTGTTCTATTCCATTTTCTTAGCAACAGTCATATCTACAACGCCACCACGAATTGCAATTTTAATTTCATCAGCAAGGCGGTGGAGTACAGAGCGCTCGTATCCATCCCATTCTGTATCTGAAATTTCATGGTTTGCCAAATCACCCATAACGTCATCTGGAATATCTTCAGAGTGATCAGGATCTGTAAGCATAGCATTTTCAAAAGCATCACGAAGTTTTCCCAAAAAACTCTTTGCAGCTTCATTTTTGCGGGAAGCAGCGGCAGAAAGGAGAGCCAATTTCTTTTCCTGATCCATTACAGTTTTAGTAGAAAGATGGAATGTAAACTTCTTTCCATCTGTTTCAATCCAGAACGAAGTGCTTTCGGAACCGGTAACAATACTTGCAAGACTCAGCATTTCTTCTGTAATTAACTGTACGTGTAGAGCGCTTTTATTTTAAAGACCTTCATATTTAGAAGCTTTTTTAGCTCCTTCAATGGCAGCAGTAAAACCTGTACCATCTTTATTAACAACAATAACATCTGATTTCATAGTCCATTTCCTCCTGCATGGTTCAGTTTTTGGGATATAAAATCCTACTCAACTGTCAGAACACTCATAAAGCCAGTAACTTCCAAAACTTCGCGAACCATCTCATTGATGTTAATAAGTTTCATCTTACCACCCTTTGCATCCATTTTTTTATGAGCAGACAAGAGTACACGAAGACCAGCAGAAGAAATGTATTCCAGTTTAGTGAAATCCATAATCAATTCTTTTGCACTGTCAAGCGCAGTTTTCAATTCTGATTCCAAATCAGGTGAAGTAACGGTGTCCAGACGACCAGCTAGTGAAATAGTAAGCTTATCGCCCTGCAGATTTTTGGTAATAGTCATAGAGAAATCCTCCTTTGTTGTTTCCCCTGTATACTTAAATACAATAGTTTTTTCTAATTACCTATTGTAACACACCAAAAACCAACACGCATTTTTTTTATGAAGCCGTAAGAGCCTCCGAGATGTTAAAGCAGTTGTCGCCGATTTTTTCAATCTGACGAACCATATCGATATACAAAAGTTCAGATTTAACGTCTGCACCGCCTTCAAGACGTTTGCGGGCAACTTTCTTCAAATCTTTTCTAAAAGCGTCAATTCCGTCTTCAAGCTCGCGGGCAAGTTCAAGTTTTTCCTGAGTAAGCTGTCTGTTAATATTAATATGAATAAACTGAAGGAACTGACGGGCAAGTTCCACATAAGGAAGCATTCGTTCCATATCAGATGACTGAAATTTCATCTTCTTTTCAATACTACGCTGAATCAGCATGATTGTGGTGTAACAGTTATCGCTCATATTTTCCAGTTCATCTACAATCTGAAGCATTATCGAAACATGATTACGCTGTTTTTCTGTAATCTGTAAACCACCACACTTAATCAGATAGTGAGTAATCTGCTCATGCATCTGGTCAACATAATCTTCTTCCTGTTCCGCAACAAGATAATGCTCTTCAAGGTAAGATGAATCACGCTTGGTAACTCCAATCTGAATGCGGTCGAACATCATAGAAACCACATCACACATATCACTCACAGCCTTTTCTGCACGAATAATATGAGTTGCAAAGTTGTCTTTACCAATTGTCTCAATAAATTCAAGCTTAAACTCTTTACGCTTTCCATCATCCGCATCATCTTTAATCATAAGCTGAGTAAGTCGAACAAGCTGATTAGTAAATGGAAGGAATATAATAGTAGAAAGTAGTTTAAAAACAGTATGCAATACAGAAATTCTGATGGCAATATTTGAATGCTCTCCACCAGGAGTAACGAATAAAATCAAATCAAGGAACGGATGGAAGAACAGCAGCGCAAGAATTGTACCAAATACGTTAAAAAGAACGTGAACCAGTGCTGAACGACGTGCATCTGCAATAGAACCAAAAGAAGCAAGAACAGCATCAATTGTAGAACCAATATTACTTCCCAAAGTCATTGCTGCAGCAAGTTCCCAGCTTATTAAGCCGTTATAAGCCATTGTAATTACAATCGCAGAAAAAGCTGAAGAAGAATGAAGAAGACCAGTAATAATAATACCGATTGCAAAACCAGAAAGAATAGAAAGTACACCTTCTCCCTGAATCTTAAATAAAAAGCCCAGCTGCTGAGGGGTAAAAACTTCAGAAAGTCCGCTCAATCCCATGAACAGCATTCCAAATCCCATCAAAGCCTGGGCTATATTCACATATCTTGATTTTTTTACGATTGAAAGAAAGTAACCAATTCCAACAAGAGGCAGCGCAAATGCCGAAATCTTAAAATTAAATCCAAAAATTGCAACAATCCATGCGGTAATTGTAGTACCAATGTTTGCACCAAAAATTACACCAACAGATTGTGCAAGTGTAAGCAACCCGGCGTTTATAAAAGTAACAACCATTACAGTTGTAGCACCAGAAGACTGAATGACCATTGTAATGAACATACCAGTCAGAAGACCTGCAAAACGATTTCCAGTAACAAGGCTAAGGGTTCGCTGCATACGCTCGCCCGCACTTTTTTGAATACCGTCGCTCATCAGCTTCATGCCATAAAGCAAAAAGCCCAAACTACCAATTAATGCCAAAATAGGAGTTATTAACGCCATGATAAAGCAATCTACCATATTATGGATTTTTTTTCTACTTTTTAAATAAATACTTTTATGTTTGCGCTAAATTCGGTAATATAACGACCATGAAAGTAAGAGTTCGTATTATAAAGTTTTCTTCTATATTAATTTCAACTTTGATAATTGGACTAACATCATGCGCAAAAAAAACAGATACAGCTGCGCAGAATTCTTTACAGGTCCAGATTTCAGATTCATCAATCTCAGAAATACAAGAGTTTCCACACTCGCACACATTTACAAACAAAAAGATACTTGTACTTTTTGGCTACGATTTTAATTCAGAAGCCTTTGAAAACGAAATGCTTGGCATTCTAAGCAAGAATTACGGACTTTACGAAGATGGAGGAATTATTTATCCTCTCCGCTTTCCAGAAGACTTTAAACGCGGCGGCCGTTCTTATGCCACAGAACTTTACAATATACTTTCAGACCCGGAAATTGAATTTGGAGGCATTCTCCTTTTGGGAGCACCGGAACATTCTCATCTTGCTCTTGCCCGCAATCAGGATTTATGGAATCAGAATGTACCTTTTCCTGTAATTTCAGTTTTTCCGCAGGACGATAATCTTGGAATTGAATCAACCTGCGACTTTATCATCGACAAAACTCAGAATACAGATATTTCTGACGAACTTAATTCAGAAGAAGTTGCTGCACCAACAGTAACAGATGAAACAAAGAAAATTATCTTCAATATAATAGAACATACTATTCTTTGTGATTTTTCTTTCCAGGATTTTCCAGACATTTCTTACCACATGGCAAAAGTCATAAAAGATGCAAAATATCATAATTACACAGATCCAGAAACTGGACTTAAATCAGTCAATCACTTTGTACTTGATTAATTTTTATTAAAACTGCGAACAAGAGAGAGTAAATGATAGACATTATTGAAAACGAAAACCGCCTTATTGGAAGCCCTCAAGCAATAGAAGAACTTTCTCTCAAAAATTCAGCACGAGTAATTGTTCTTTCTGATTCTCACGGAAATTACGAGATTTTTAAGAATATAATTTTGCAGTATGGTGAAGGATGCGATGCAGTTGCCTTTTGCGGCGACGGAAGTACAGACCTTGCACATCTTTTGGAAGAAGCAGAAATTTCAGAAGAACTAAGAGCTAAGATTCCTCCTGTAATTGCCTACGTACAGGGAAACTGCGATCCAACAAACTATAAAATTCTTCCTAAAAAAAGTCCGGAAGCCCGCCTTCCTCAATTTCAGATTTTATGCGCTGCAAAAAAAAGCATTTACATCTGCCATGGTCATAACGAAAACGCAAACTATACACTTTACCCGCTTGCACTCAGAGCAGATGCCGAATATTGTCAGGTGGCACTTTATGGACACACTCACCTTCCGTATTTTACAACCGACACAGAACATAAGGTAAAAATCCTAAATCCCGGAAGCTGTAACCGCCCGCGCGGAAACTACCCTCCAAGTTTTGCAATTCTTACAATTACACCATCAGTAATAGATGCAGCCTTTATCCGCATTGATGATCCGTACAGTCATACACCAGGTTTTAAAATCTTTAAGCCGATATTCTAGACCAAAAAAGTGCATAACTTGCAAAGATTTCAAATCTTTTGTAATATTTTCTAAGATTTTACGTTAGGAATGAACATTGTCAGAGTCCATAGCGTCCTGATTTACCTGCGACACCACGGTGCACAGCGTAATACACATCCTGCCGGTCAGTTTCAGGCTGACATTTATCAAAACCCAAATTACATTATTAAACTTTTTAGCGGGATTATTGTGCCCGCTTCAGGAGAAAGTCGTATGAACAAATACGCTAAACGTTACCTCATCGACGCGATGAGTGGAATGGCGCAGGGACTTTTTGCATCTCTGCTTATTGGTACAATCATCAAAACACTTGGACAGCAGCTGCTTCGCCTTGGCGACAACAGTTTCTTCAGCTTTCTGGTAGCAGCTGGCTCTTTTGCTGCAGAACCACATGTAGTAGGAGCCGCAATGGCAGTTGGAATCGGCTATGCAATGCAGCTTCCAGCCCTTGTGCTTTTTTCTTTAGTTGCAGTAGGTGCAGCTGCAAACGTAACTGGCGGCGCTGGTGGCCCACTAGCAGTTTTGTTTATTGCAATCATAGCAGCAGAACTTGGTAACCTTGTAAGCAAAAAAACAAAGGTAGATATCATCGTTACACCAGCAGTTACAATTCTTGTTGGTTCACTTCTTACAGTTTTATTTGCAAAACACATTGGAGCCGCAGCTGCTTCAATCGGACACCTTGTAGTATGGGCAACAAAACTCCGCCCGTTCGTAATGGGAATTATTGTTGCAGTAGTAATTGGCGTTGCACTTACACTCCCAATCAGTTCTGCCGCAATCTGTGCTGCATTTGGACTTACAGGCCTTGCTGGTGGTGCTGCAGTAGCAGGATGCTGTGCTCAGATGGTAGGTTTTGCCATCCTCAGCTTCCGCGAAAATAAATGGGGTGGACTTCTTTCTCAGGGATTAGGAACAAGTATGCTTCAGATGCCAAACATCATCAAAAATCCAAAAGTATGGCTTCCACCAATTCTTGCATCAGTAATTACAGGTCCACTTTCAACCTGCCTCTTTAAAATGGAAATGAACGGCCCAGCCGTAAGCTCTGGAATGGGAACCTGCGGACTTGTAGGCCAGATTGGCGTAGTAAGCGGATGGTATTCCCCAAGCGAAGCTGCAATCACCCACGGCGCAAGCGCTATTGCTCCAACAGCCTTCAACTGGCTCGGTCTTGTTCTTATCTGCTTTGTTTTGCCAGGTATCCTCACATGGGCATTCGGCCTCTTCTTCCGCCGCATCGGCTGGATTAAAGACGGCGATTTAGCTTTGTAATTACCATAACAGGCGGGAAGAAGACCTACCCGCCTGTAAACTTCTCCCCTTTAACTCTTCCAAACTTTCCATTTCCTATAAATTTTTAAACTTTCTCAACTTTACACTATAAAAATCTCAATATTATTTCCGTTTCACCACATTCCGTGAAACAATCCGACTACAAAAAAAACGGAGGATTTTTTCAAATGAAAAAAATCGTTGGAATTATGGCAGCTGCTGCACTCGCAGCCAGCGCATTTGCCGAAATAAATTTCGGATCTTGGAACAGAGCTGTATTCGTTCCATTTGCTTATGATGGTGACACAGTTCGCACTCTTGAAGGTGTAAGCTGGAGTGGTACAAACTACGGTGGAGCTGGTGTTCGTACAGGTCTTGGTGTTTCTGCTTCTACAGAAAACGCTGGTTTTGTAATGGACTTCCATAACAACCCAGGTGACTGGGGTTCAGAAGGAATCGGACTTGGTGATAACGGATATGTTTGGGTAAAACCAGCTGAAATCTTCAAAGTTGCATTTGGTAAAATTGATAACAACTGGGGACGTCTTGATCACTGCTTTGGTACATGGGATTTCTGGCGCTTTGGTAATGATTTGAGTGTTGGTGAAGGTTTCGCTGGTGTTGAACGCCAGAAGGGAACTGGTGCTGAGTTCACTCTTACTCCAGTAGAAGGATTAACAATTGACTATCAGGCTAACTTTGCTAGTGGTAATGATGATCAAGACGCAGATTACAATGGTGATGGTAAGTCAGATCAATTTGTTGGTAATGCTCGCGCTTATGAAGTATTCTGGGAAACAGCTTCTATCGCTGTTGGATATCAGGCTGACTTTGGTTTCATCCGCGCTATTGTAAACGGCCAGCGTGCTGGTTATAACAAAGACGGTGATTCTGTTGTAGCTGCAAAAATCAGTGTTGGTGCTGATATCACAGCTGTAGAAAATCTTAACTTGAAGATTGGTGCTACACTCCCTACAAACCTTAATGGTTATGCAGCTGATGGAACAACTCCAGCAGGTTTCGTAAAAGCTGGTCTTGGTGCTGATTACACTTTGGACGCTGCTACAATTCATGCTCAGGCAGAATTGGCTGTTAATCCAAAAGAAATTGATACAGATAATTCTGTAAAACTTGGTGATCTTGGATTCAGAGTAGGTGCTGGTGTTGATTATAACATCAACGATGCATTTGCTGCTGTTGTTGACTTCCGCTATGGTACAAACAAATATATGGGCGAAAGCAACGATGCACTTGGTGTATACGTTGGTGCAAAAGAAAAGCTTGCTAACGCTTCATTCGACTTTGGTGTAATGTTCGGAAAGAATGTTGGACCTTCTGTTGCTCCAACAAAAGACGAACCATTCACATTCGCTGTACCTCTTACAATCACAGCTTCTTTCTAATCTAAGTTAATTCATATTGATTAGAGCAAGGCGGTTACCTTCGGGTGACCGCCTTTTTTTTAACGACACATAAAAAGTTTTGTGATATAATGATTACTATGGAGGTACAGATATGATTGCAGTAAAAGCATATTATAATGGAAGAGCATTTATTCCTTTAGAAAGAAGAAGTTTCTTAAAAAATCAGCAAGCTGTTATTGTTGTAGATGATTCTGAACCTCCTGTATCAGATAAAACATGCAGAGGAATCGCAGCAAAATACGCTAATTTTGCTTTAATAGAAAAAGAATCTCAAGTTATTTCAAACTTGACTTTTTAAGTTATTATGCTATAGTTTAAAAAACAAGAGGCACCATAGCAATGTGGCTGAACCTCGGTTTACTTTTATTGAAAAAGCCTACGTAAGTACCAGTTATCGTAGGCTTTCTTTTTTTCTACTTGCTATTTCTATCTTTTTTTGTCGAGAGCCTTGAGTATTTCAAGAACAAACGACGCAATCGTAAACACAAATGTTCCGATTGCACAAAGAAGCATAATGCTTTCGTATCCTGTCATATCAGGCCTCCAATTATTTATAATTAGAGGGTCAGCCTACCACTGCTATGGTGCAAATTAAATATATCACATTACTTTTATAATATCAATTGTATCGTATATACAAGCTATTTGTAGAATATATTTATCGTTATTCAAACATAATGCCTCGATTCCTACCATATTGATCAAATTTTTATAACAGTCATAAATTTCCTTCTTTTTGTCGAAAATACCCGCGGAGGTGTTCGGATGGTTTACGGGTATATTCGGGTAAGTACAGACAAGCAGACTGTTCAAAATCAAAAATTTGAAATTACAAGATACACAAAAAAACATAAAATCAAAATTGACAAGTGGATTTCAGAAACAATCAGTGGGACTGTTTCGCCTTCTAAACGAAATCTTGGCAGACTTTTGGGCAGAGTTACAAAAGGTGATTTAATAATTTGTTCAGAACTTTCCCGTCTGGGACGCAGCATGTTTATGATTATGTCCATTCTGAACCGACTTATGGAAAAAGAAGTACTTGTATACACTGTAAAAGAAGGTTACAAGCTAGGTTCAGACCTTACAAGTAAAGTTCTGGCTTTTGCTTTTAGTATTTCTGCCGAAATTGAACGAACCTTAATTTCTGACCGCACACGGGAAGCGCTTCGTCGTAAAAAATGCGAAGGTGTTATTTTGGGACGTCCACGCGGAAGATTAAATTCTCACTATAAACTTACACCTTATGAAGATGATATTATCTCCATGCTTGCAAACGGATTTACCAAGAAATACATCAGTACAACTTTTCACGTAAATGAACAGACTTTATATAATTTTCTTAAAAGAAGGGGAATTGTGTTTAGGAATTGAAAATAAAATTATTCTGGAACTTTCAAGTTTTCTACATCTACCTTTTGAACAATATTTTCTTTCTTATTTTCCAAAAGAAATCCTAAAGAATACAAAGGAAATGTATCAAACCCTATTCCTCCTCCAATATTTGCGTCAGTAATTTTTATTGCAGGATGTGAACCATATTTTTTTGTATTCGCAATTACATACTTCATACTTGTTGCACGGTTATTAGAAGATTTACATTCTGTAATTACAACTTCCCCATTTTGTTCATAAAGAAAGTCTAATTCAGGAGAACCGCTTGGAGCATGAAAGTAATATAATTTTCTTCCAGATTTTGCAAATGCTGCAGCAACCATATTTTCTGCAACAGCGCCTTTATATGCTCCTAAATCGCCATTAAGAATTTTTGCAGAAACGTCTTCTGCAAGCATTGAAATTAAAAGCCCTGTATCTATACAAAAAACCTTGAATTCCGAATCAATTTTTTCTGCTTCAAGTGGATAAGTGAGTTGTCTGGTATTGTATACCCGAATTACAAGCCCAACATCTTCCAGATACTGTAAACCATCAGCTTTTTCTGGAGAATGACCTTTTACATCTACCAAACTATATTGAAATTTTTTGTATTCTTTAGATAGTTGAGCAGGGAGAGAATTTAAGCAAGCTTCTGCCCTAAGTTTTAAGACCTCGTTTATTTTGTCGTTTCCATCAGAATCTTTATATCTGCCAAAATCATCTTTTATGGAATTTAAAATTCTGCGCTGAACTTCTCTAACAGCATTTAAATCAT
>JAILHD010000057.1 GCA_024696155.1 Treponema sp.
TATCCCGTATGAAAAACGGATTTGACAATGAAAAGTATCTGAAGATTCAGTCAGAGCACATTAAAGAAAGAATTTCGAAATTTGGCGACAAATTGTATCTGGAATTTGGTGGAAAGCTGTTTGACGACTACCATGCGTCACGTGTTTTGCCGGGTTTTGAGCCGGACAGCAAGCTTAAAATGCTTATGCAGCTGGCAGATGTTGCTGAAATTGTAATTGTAATCAGCGCGGTTGATATAGAAAAGAATAAGGTGCGCGGTGATTTGGGAATTACTTATGATAAGGACGTTCTGCGCCTTCGTGATGAGTTCCAGAGCCGCGGGCTTATGGTAGGAAGCGTTTGCATTACTCATTACACTGGTCAGGAAAGCGCTAAGGCCTTCCGCGAACGCCTTAAGAAGATGAACATTAAGGCTTACTATCATTATACAATTCCGGGCTATCCTTCTAACGTTGCACTTATTGACAGTGACGAAGGTTACGGAAAGAACGATTACATA
This sequence comes from Treponema sp., assembly GCA_024696155.1. Classification (GTDB taxonomy): domain Bacteria; phylum Spirochaetota; class Spirochaetia; order Treponematales; family Treponemataceae; genus Treponema_D. The sequence continues at coordinate 501 of JAILHD010000057.1, forward strand.
GAAACAAGTCGTCCGCTTGTTGTTGTTACAGCCCCTGGTCCTGGTTCTGGAAAAATGGCTACTTGTCTGAGCCAGCTTTATCACGAAAATAAACGCGGTGTAAAAGCGGGTTACGCTAAGTTTGAAACATTCCCTATCTGGAATCTTCCGCTTAAGCATCCGGTAAACATTGCTTATGAAGCTGCTACTGCCGACCTTAACGATGTAAACATGATTGACCCATGGCACCTTGAAGCTTACGGAAAAACAACTGTAAATTACAACCGCGATATTGAAATTTATCCGGTTCTTGACGCGATTTTTAAAGGTATTTACGGCGAAAATCCTTATAAATCTCCAACAGACATGGGCGTAAACATGGCGGGCCTTTGTATTTATGATGATGATGCATGCCGTGAAGCAAGCTTTCAGGAAATTATCCGCCGCTATTACACTGCTACAAATCGCTTTGCGGATGGAAGCGGCACAGAAGAAGAAGTAAATAAAATCAAACTTTTGATGCAGCAGGCAAATATTACAACTGATATGCGTAAGGTTACTGTTGCGGCTAAGGAACGAGCTTCTCGTGCTGAAGGTCCTGCTTCGGCTATTGAGCTGGAAGACGGCACAATTATTACTGCAGAAACTTCTCCACTTTTAGGAACAAGTGCCGCTTTGCTTTTGAATGCAACCAAGCATCTTGCCGGCATTGACCACAAGGTAAAACTTATTCCTGCAGAGATGATAGAGCCAATTCAGAAGATGAAGGTAAATTACCTTGCAGGAAACAATCCTCGACTTCACACAGATGAGGTTCTTGTTGCTCTTGCCATGCTCAGTCGCGAAGATGATAACTGCCGTAAAGCTATGGAACAACTTCCAAAGCTTAAAGGTTGTCAGGTTCACGCCAGTGTAATGCTTTCCGAAGTAGACCGCAAGATTTTTAAAAAACTTGGTGTTGATTTGACCTGCGAGCCTGTTAGTAAAAAACAGAAATCTTTAATCGGCTAATATAAGTCATAAAAATAAAAAAAGGAGGTTAAACTTGGTTTAACCTCCTTTTTTTTAATCTACTAATCTGATATGTTTATGACATGAAAATTTGTGAGATTTTAAAAAAGAACGAACCAACACTTTCATTTGAGGTCTTTCCTCCAAAAACCAGCGATAAATTTGATAGTGTAGAAGCTGCTGCAAACCAGATTGCAGACCTTAAGCCGCATTTTATGAGCGTAACTTACGGGGCTGCCGGAACTACACGCGGTTTTACGACAGAAATTGCTGCAAGTGTGCTTAAGCACGGGGCAACTCCATTGGCACATCTTACTTGTGTAAATGCTTCTCGCCAGAGTATTAAGGAACAGCTGGATTCGCTTAAATCTCATGGAATTGAAAATATTCTTGCATTGCGTGGCGATATTCCGGAAGGGGCTAATCCTGCTGACTGGGAATTTAAGCATGCGTGCGAACTTATAGACTTTGTTAAGCAGAACGGAGATTTTTGTGTGGGTGGCGCATGTTACCCTGAAAAACATCCTGAAAGCAGCAATATTCGTGATGATATTAATTCTCTTAAAATAAAGCAGGATGCGGGCTGTAGTTTCCTTACTACTCAGATGTTTTTTGACAACAGCCTTTTTTACAACTTTTTGTTCAAGGCACGCGAAGCTGGAATAACAATTCCGGTTGTGGCTGGAATTATGCCTGTTACAAACGCTAAACAGATGGAAAAAATCATTAAACTTTCTGGTGCGTTTATTCCTCGCCGTTATGTGGCACTGCTTGACCGCTGGTCATCGGATCCTGTTGCCTTAAAGCAGGCTGCAATTGCGTATGCCACCGACCAGATTATTGATCTTATTGCAAATGGTGTGAACCATATTCATATTTATACAATGAATAAGCCTGATGTTGCGGCAAAGATTCAGGAAAATTTGAGTTATATTATTAAAAAAACAGAGTAAAATGGCGTTTCCGATTGTAAAAAAAACATACAAAGCAGAGGATTTGGAAATTGACCCGTACGAAGTGCTTCGTTATCTTGGCTATAAAAAAGAGCTTGTAACGGCGGATGACTTGGCACAAGTAGAAGGATTTTTTTCAGAAGCCCGCAGTTGTATGAAGCCTGCTGCGTGCTGGGGACGGTTTGAAGTAGAGCTTTTGCCAGAGAATAAGATTAGCTTTCCATACGGCGAAGTTTATTCTGCAGATTTGACTAAGAATCTGAAGGGTGGAAAAGTTCCTTGTTACGAAATCTTTTTGTTTGCGGCTACAATCGGGCTGGAATACGACCGGCTTGTTCAGCGAGCAAGAATTTCTTCTATGGCAAAAGCAAGCTTTTTGAATGCAATTGGAGCGGCTGCTGTAGAAAACGTATGCGACCAGCTTAATGAAGAACTGCGTCAGCTTGCTGCCAGTGAAGGAAAACTGCTTCGTCCGCGTTATAGTGCCGGCTACGGTGACTACTCGCTGGAAAATCAGCGCGGAATTTTTGACCTTTTGACCCCTGCAAAATACATCGGGCTTACCCTAAAAGATAATCTAATCATGGTACCAGAAAAATCGGTTACCGCGGTGATAGGAATTGGAGCGGAATAATGACAGCAAAAGAAGTATTTAAGAAGGCTTATTCGGATTTTGTTTTTATTGACGGCGGATGCGGTTCTATTTTGCAGGCTCAGGGCTTGCAGCCTGGCGAACTGCCTGAAACCTGGAATATCATTCATCCAGAAATTATTCAAAAAATGCATCGTGATTATCTGCTTGCAGGTGCAAATATCCTTACTTCAAATACTTTTGGTGCAAATATCAATAAGTTTCAGCCAGGTGACATTAAGTTCAGTCTGGATGCTGTAATTGGGGCTGCGATTAATAATGCGCGGGAGGCTATCCGTCAGGTGGAAAGCGATCCTGCCTCTCCAGAGTTGGTACGAAATCAGCCTCATTTTGTTGCCCTTGATATTGGACCTCTTGGTAAACTTTTGAAGCCGCTTGGTGATCTTGATTTTGAAGATGCTGTAAAAATCTTTTCTTATACGGTAAAAATCGGTGCAAAACATGGTGCAGATCTTGTTCTGATTGAAACAATGAATGACCTTCATGAAGCTAAGGCTGCTCTGCTTGCCGCAAAAGAAAACTGCGATTTGCCGGTTCTTATTACCACTGCTTACGACGAATCAGAAAAACTTTTGACTGGTGCCGACCCTATGACAGTTGTTGCCACAATGGAAGGTCTTGGGGCCGATGCTGTTGGTGTAAACTGTAGTCTTGGTCCAGACCAGATGTTCGGAATTGTTGAGCAGCTTGCCCGCTATGCCAGCGTGCCGGTTGTTGTAAGCCCGAATGCGGGACTTCCTCGTTCAGAAGGCGGTAAAACTGTTTACGATGTTGTCCCGGCTGATTTTGCCGCTTCTATGGAAAAAATTGCCGACCTTGGCGCAACTATGCTTGGCGGATGCTGTGGAACTACTCCAGCGCATATTAAGGCAATGAGTGACGCTGTACGAACTCATAAGGCACACGAAGTTACTCCTAAAAATGATACAATCATCACAAGCTACACACATAGCGTGATTTTTGATAAAAAGCCGGTGCTCATCGGTGAACGAATCAATCCGACTGGAAAGAAAAAGTTTAAGGAAGCCCTCCGTAACCGCGATATGGATTATATCTTGGGCGAGGCGCTTACTCAGAAAGAAAAAAAAGCTGATGTTCTGGATGTAAATGTCGGTCTTCCGGAAATTGATGAGCCTCAGATGATGATTGATGTTGTAAAAGAGCTGCAGGCGGTAATTGATTTGCCTCTTCAGATTGATACTACAAATCCTGTGGCTATGGAAAAGGCTCTTCGTATTTACAATGGAAAACCGATGATAAACTCGGTGAACGGCAAAGAAGAAATTATGAAGGAAATTTTCCCGCTGGCAAAAAAATACGGCGGCCTTGTTGTTGCCCTTACAATTGATGAAAGCGGAATCCCAGAAACTGCAGAGGGTCGCGTTGCAATTGCCAGAAAAATCTACGAGCGTGCTGCTGAATATGGAATTAATCCTAAAGATATCATAATTGACCCGCTTGCAATGAGTATCAGTTCTGATCCTCAGAGTGCGATTACTACGCTTGATGCCCTCCGTCTTATAAAAGAAGAATTGAATGGTAAAACAAGCCTTGGAGTTTCAAACATTTCTTTTGGACTTCCTCAGCGTGATTTTGTAAATGCAGGCTTTTTTACAATGGCTATGCACAACGGCCTGAACGCTGGAATTATGAATCCAAGCTCGCTTGAAATGATGAAGGCCTACTACACTTACTGTGCTCTTCTTGCCGTTGACCAGAACTGCGCCAATTACATTGATTTTGCGACTAATTTACCGGCGACGGTGGCGGCACCTGTGGCTGCGGGTGGGGTTAGCGCAACAGGGAGCGCTGGCGCTGGAGTAGCGACGGGCGCACAGGGAGAAGGCACGTCAAACACTTCAGAACTTATTGAAGCAATTAAACGCGGACTTAAAGACCGTGCCGCAGCCCTTACTGCCGATTATCTTAAAACAAAAGATGCCCTTGAAATTATTGATGGTGAACTTATTCCAGCGCTGGATATAGTAGGAAAAGGTTTTGAAAAAAAGACAGTCTTCCTTCCTCAGCTTTTGATGGCAGCCGAAGCTGCAAGTGCCGCTTTTGGTGTAATAAAACAGACTTTAGCAGCCGCTGGCGGCGACCAGCAGAAAAAAGGAAAAATCGTTCTTGCTACTGTAAAAGGTGATATTCACGACATCGGTAAGAATATTGTAAAAGTCCTGCTCGAAAACTACGCCTACGACGTAATCGATTTGGGAAAAGATGTAGATCCTCAGCTGATTGTAGATACCGTTCAGCGCGAAAATATCCGTCTGGTAGGATTAAGTGCCCTTATGACAACTACCGTTCCTGCCATGGAAGAAACGATAAAACTTCTTCGCGAGGCCGGAAGTCCTGCTAAAGTAGTGGTAGGCGGTGCCGTAATGACTCAAAATTATGCCGATATGATTGGTGCCGACAAATACTGTCACGATGCTATGGAAACTGTCCGCTATGCAGAAGAAATATTCAACTAAATACCAAGATTATTTCTAATCTGTGCGGTAAGAAGACGTGTAAACCCAGACTTCGTATCCTAGTTCCTGAAGTTTATTAATTAATTCTGATGCACCAAAGCGCACGCGTTCCTTGTACATCAGGTTAAAAGGAAAAACAGGAGGCTTTTCTATTTTATGCGTCTTGGGCGATACAAATAGAACCTCATCCAAATCAAAAGAAATTCTCATTTTTTCTTCTTGATTATTGTTCTTCTTCACCTTTTGCTATTTCCTCAACAATTTGAATTACTTTTTTTGACCAGCCCTCTGATGAATCAATATTAAACTCGTTAAAGTTGCCAGATTTGCTTTCAATTTTTAGAACCATATCATTATCAATATGGAGTGTCTGTTTATATTTTTCTTTAAGAAGGCTGTCGTAGCTGTTTTTCTTGTCTTTTTGTTTTTCTGTTCCAGTTACAATTCCTGTTACATTTATATGATATTTTCGGAAAAGTGATTTTATGTAATCGGTTGAATAATATTTTGAGCTGTAAACCCAGATATCATATCCTTTTTTTTCTAACGTTCTGAACAGTGCAGGAATTCCAAGGCGCAGGCGTTCTTTAAACATGCGGTTAAATGGGAATCCCAATTGTTTTTCTGAATGATCCTGCTGCATTGTTTTTTCATCATAGAAAACAACTTCATCAAGATCCATTGTTACACGCTTGTCATGTTTGGAATTTCTAAGGATTTCTTTGATTTGAGCTTCGTGGGTAAGTTTTACAATTTCTACATTAATTTTAGGGTATCGATTTTTAAAGGCTGCTGCCCACCTGTGATGCCCGTTCAAAATTATGTAACCATCTGGATAAAGTCTTTCAACAATTATTGCTTCCTGTTGAAAAAAATAATTCCCAGTTGTTTCATAATTTTTTCTAGAAAGCTGGGAATATTCGGAAATAATTCTAAAACTTGGACCTACGTCTGGATGAGTAAATTCATCATCAGGATTCATGTGGAGCTTTTTACAGGAAATTTTTTTTACAAGCATTCGGCGAAGAAGTCCTGATTTTACAGGAATCGAAATTCCGCTGTATTTTGCAATATCATCAGCAATATATTTGTTCAAATCTATAGGCTCGAAGTTTTCCATAAAAAACTCCTCAGATTGCTTTATGCCTAATACAATGTTTCTCCCAAAATTCGTGCAGCAAGGCTTACAGCTAGTATAGCAGTCTGGTTCCGGATGTCAAGAATTGGATTTACTTCTACGATTTCTGCAGATTTTACCATGTTTGTAGATGCCATTTCTTCCATTAAAAGCAGGGCTTCGCGGTTTGTAAGTCCGCCTGGAAGAGGAATACCGGTTCCAGGTGCGAACATTGGGTCAAGAACGTCCATGTCAAAGCTTACGTGAATGATATCAACATGTGAACGGAAGAAGCATACAATCTGTTTGAGGATGGCAGGGAAGCCCTGACGCTCGATGTCGCTCATTGTAAAGACTGTAACGCCTGCTTCTTTCATCAGCTTTTTTTCGCCTTCATCAAGGTCGCGCTGGCCTACAAAACAGATGTTTTTAGGGTCAATTTTCTGGCCTTCGTAGTAAAGATTTGTGAGTTCTGGGATGCCATATCCGGCAGAAGCAGCAAGGCATTCTCCGTGAATGTTGCCGCTTGGGGTTGTTTCTGTGGTGTTAAAGTCGCCGTGCGCATCAACATAGAGAACGCCCAGGCGTTTGCCCTGTTTTTTTGCGCTGGCAGCAAGACCCGCAATTGAACCAAGGGCGATGGAGTGGTCACCGCCGATTGTAAGGGGGAACTCATCCTTGTCTGCAATTTCTTCTACAAGGGCTGCAAGTTTTGTGCAGGCATTTGTGATTGGTTCAAGGTACTTTGCCTTAGGATTTCCAATTTTTTCATATTCCTGTGTTGTTGCCTGGAAAATTGAAGAGTGCTCAAAAGTCTTATGACCAAGGCTTTCAATTTTCTCTTTAATTCCGGCAAGGCGGATTGCCGATGGTCCCATATCAGAACCGTGGCGGCTGGCACCAAAATCCAGCGGCATTTCAAGTATGTGTACGTTCATTTATTGCTCCTGTCGATAAAAATAGCCCGCCTTTAAAGACGGACTATTTTTAAAGATAAATTTTTATGCAGTTTAGTTTGTGATAGTTATATCCATGTCACCTTTATTATCTTTAGTGACAAGTGAATTACCATCAATACTGATTGAACCAGATGTATCTCCTGAGACAGTTATATCAAAATGATCTGTCTTAATGTGAGTAGTTTCCGGTTTTTTAGATTTACATCCAACAAAAATTGCTGCGACAACAAGAATGATAAATAACTTTTTCATAGAATGCTTAGTCCTCTTCAATAAACATATTTTCAATTTCTTTTTTATAGATTTCATTGATGCGGAAGCGCATGATTTCCTGCTTGGCAGAAAGTTCAACGCCAACTTCAAATGGTTTTGTAATCAGAGTGAACTTGTTGATGCGTTCAAACATCTTGAATCCGTTCTTAGAACTGATAAGGTTTGCAATTTCGCCTTCATAAAGCGACTGAATTCCGTTCGATGTAAGAAGGTTTTCGTAAGTATCGTACTGAATTCCATTTTCTGCAGCATAGTTTTTAATCTCATCTTCATCAACAAGAATCAAAGCTGCAAGATAGCGCTTGTCCTGACCAAGAACAACAGCCTGCTTGATAAAGCGAGATTCAGAAAGCTTCATTTCGATAGGAACTGGTTCAAGGTTTTCTCCGCCGCGCAAAACGATTGTATCTTTAATACGTCCCTTAATCTGAAGTTCGTTATGGATTGTAAATACCGCAAGGTCACCTGTATCAAGCCAGCCGTCAACAGTCATAACTTTTTCTGTTAAATCAGGGCGCTTAAAGTAGCCTTTCATTACAGTAGGGCCTTTAATCTGTAAAATTCCCTGCTGTCCACGTTCAAGAACATAACCGTCCTGGTCGACAATTCGAGCCTGAACTCCGCGGATTGGAGAACCGATTGTTCGGTAAATAGGAGCCGCAATAGGGCGAACTGCAACGATTGGAGCGGTTTCTGTAAGACCGTAACCTTCTACAATCTCCACACCAATAGCCCAGAAGAATTCATCAATATTTTTAGGATAAGCACCACCGCCGGCAATACCTACGCGGAAGTTAGAACCAAGCATTACCTTAATCTTGCGGAAAATAAGCAGGTCTCCCAGCCAGTAAAGAGGCCACATCAGGCTCCATGGCAAGATAAAGAGAATCCACCAGAGAATCGGGTGGTAAGCTGTAAAGCAAGGGTTCTGATTGAACATTTTTCGCTGCATTGCCTTGTGGATTTTTGCAACGCCAACAAAGAAATTGAAAAGTTTAAGAACAAGGCCGCCTGTTTTTCGCATTTTTTTAGTAACGCCGTCGTAAACAGCTTCAAAAACACGTGGAACAGCAGGAAGTAGATGAGGATTGAGCTTTTTGAAATCTGCAAGCAGGATTGAACCGATTGGCTTTGAATAGCAGATTGCTCCACCCTGAATCAAAATTACGTATTCTACTTCGCGCTCAAAAACATGCCATACTGGAAGAACGCTGAGGGCGCGGTCGCCCGGGTTAATGTAAATGCGTTCAGGAATTTCATCAAGCTGAGCAAGAAAGTTTTTATGAGTGAGCATTACACCCTTTGGAGTTCCTGTAGTTCCCGAAGTAAAGATGATAGTAGCAAGGTCTTCGCCCTTACCCTTTTCAAGCTCTTCTTCTACCTTTCCTTTGTTTTCGATACGCCATTTCTGGCCAACCTTCATAAGCTCTTCGTAAAACAAAACTTCAACACCTGCAGCCTTTGCTGCATCGAGGTTTTCCTGCTTTACTTCACTTTCAATAGAAATGATTGTTTTGAGGTCTGAAAGCTTATCTTTGAGTGAAACAATTTTTGCTACCTGCGAATTGTTTTCAACAACACAGTATTTTGCTTCTGTAATAGAAAGGATTTTTTCAAGATCATTAGGAGTAGCGTCACAACCACGAGGAACATCTACCGCACCAATGTTCATAATTCCTAAATCAACATTAAGCCACTCTGCACGGTTATCTGAAATAAGACCAATAGGATCTCCGCGCTTAATTCCAAGACTAAGAAGGGCTGCACCAAAATCAAGACCATACTGAAAAAGCTCGCGGTAAAGAACAGGCTCAAACTGACCGTTCTTAAGACGCTTCATCTGGGCATCAACTTCTGCAAATTCAGTTGCAGAATTACGAACCATTTTAGGGATTGTGTAGTTGTCTTCGAAAATCATAGTTTTTTACTCCAAAAGAATGAATGACATTTTTAGTACTTTTTGTCATTCATTCTTTGAGTATATATTGAGTTTAAAAAGAAATCAAGTTAAAAAATATTCCCGCGCCAAGCGCGGGAATTACATTATCTCAAGCAGGAATGACACTGCTTTTTGTTATTGTTATACCTGGAACAGGTCGATTTCTCCACCAATCTTCTTAATATTGTCTGCAACAGTTCCCGCAATTACAGAAAGTGCAGCACTGGTTGCATTCATTCGTTCAATACCAATCTGCATTTCATCGATACTACCCTTCATAGAATCGGTAGACATCTGCAGCTTGTCGATTTCGCTCTGAATGTGCTTGTTACCTTCTGTCATTTCTTCAGAAGCGTAACGTACTTCAGAAGTTGAATCGTTCATAGAATGGAGTGCATCGATAATCTGCTTA
>JAILHD010000066.1 GCA_024696155.1 Treponema sp.
AAAGTATGGAGCGCGTAAGACGCGGAACTGCGGAAAGCCCGGTTTTTGCCGAAGGCAAAAATGGCCCAATAAAAAGAGAAGAGATAAAAAAATATTAATTTTGTTTTTCTAATCCAATCACAAGCAGAATAACGATGTAGGGCAGTGAGAGCACAACTGATGTTGGAATTGACGGTAAATAGTTTTGTATGCTTGTTGCAAAAAAGTCTGCTGCGCAGAAAATTAGAACAGAAATCGTGATGCGCACTGGAATTTTCTTTCCTAAATATACTGCTGCTAATGCCATCCAGCCGCGTCCGCTGGAAATGCCTGGCACAAAAGAAGAAACTCTCATGCATAAAAAGGCTCCAGAAATAGACGCAAAAAAAGCTGCAAAGCCCCATGCCTGAATGCGGCACCAGACCGGATTTACGCCTTTTGCGGTAAGAACGTCGGAATCACTTCCGGTAATTCTTATGTAAAGACCATTGCGGGTTTTTAAAAGAAATAAAAAGGCAAGAGAAAGAATTACAAGGCTAAAGATTACCGTAAAGATTTTTGTCTGCATTACAGAAAAATTAAAGGCTTCGCTTGTAAGGACTCCCCTGTTCTTAAAATGAAGGGTTGCAAAAAAAGAAGGTAGTGCAGAAAAAAGCAGATTAATTGCCGTTGCCCCAATAAAAGGATTTGCGTGAAGTTTTTCTATTATGGTAGCAAAAAAAACGACTGCGGTAACACAAATCAAACTTGTAAAAATCATTCCTAAGGCTGCAGAACCTGTTGTAACTGTAAAATAAAACATAAAGTAGGCAGAAAAACTTACAAGGCCTTCTAAAAAGATTGCAAGGATTCCTGCATAGTCGCTGTACAGGGCTCCCATTGCACATAAAAGCAGGGGACATGAAAATGAAAGAATATTAATTGCCAGCATTATTTCGCCCCCTAAATTTTAAGAATGGAATTGCAACAATAAACATGATGATAGCCTGAATTATTGCGCCTAAATCGTAGCCAACATTGTGATGAAGCGTAAAGCTGTTTATAAAAGTTGTAACGACTCCCAAAAATATGCTGGAAGGAATTACAAAAAGCGGATTTGCCCCCGCAAGCATTGCGGCGGTAAGTCCCGTCCAGCCAATTCCAATATAAAAGCCTGAATGGCAGGTGTAATAAGTGCCCCCTACAATAAAAGCCCCGCATAGTCCGTGGAGTGCGCCTCCATCCAGTGCGCTGGTAAAGGTTACCGCTTTTTCACTGAATCCAGAATAAAGTGCAAACTCGCGGCTAATACCAAAAATACAGGTCTTTTGTCCTAGTTTAGTCTTAAATAAAAATGCCCATCCCAGAATGCAGATTACAATTCCTGCAAAAAAGCTGATATTAAGCGAAGACGGTGGCAAAATACGCGCGAATCTGAAAGATTTTTGTATAAATGGAGTTGCAAGAAGATTTCCTGTGTTGCCTCGGAATGGCCCTGCAATAAGTCCGTTAATCAATGGAATTACTGCCGAAGAAATTATAAAACTTGTAAGCAGAAAACTTGCGCCCCGATATTTTCGTAAGAGTGCAGAAAGAAAACATAAAATTGCAGATACAAGGGCTCCACCTGCAAGTGCAAGCGGAACAGCTACACCCGCTGGGAATCCTGCCATTTTTGCAAGAATAACTGCCGCGCAAAATCCTCCCGCATATATTTGCCCTTCGCCGCCAAGGTTAAATTCCCCAGCCTTCATAGAAATAGCTGCTCCGGTTCCTGCAACCATGTAAAAAGAGGCAAAATTCAGAATGTTACCAAAATCATAGGCGGTCATGCACTTGCCCCTTTAAATCCTGCCTTCCAAGTCTGTAAATTTTATCACAAATCTCTTCGGGGAACTCAGAAGAAGAAAGTACAAGAACAATTTTTCCGCTGTTCGCAAGCAGACGAATCCTGTCGCAAAGTTTTTTTACGCTTGCGCTGTCCAGTCCCTGAACCGGCTCACATAAAATCAAAATATCTGGATTTTTACTAAGTTCGCGTTCCAGAATCAGTCTCTGTAGCATTCCTCCAGAAAGCACTTCTGCCTTTTCGTTTAGAGTGATATTTACATTTGCTTTTTTTATGAGCCTTTGTGCATATTCCCGGTTTTCAGAAACGCCGGCGCTTAAAAGCTGTAAAATTGTAAGATTAGGATTTGAGCCGCGGAAGGTTTTATTAGAAGGAATAATTCCAAAAGTAAAAGGAGATTTTTCCAGCTGTCGGCGGGTAAAATTACCGTCTTTTATCACAAAAGTAAATTCACGCAGATTGATTTTGTCAGTAATTTTAAGTTCGCCCTTTTGCTTTGCACTGCTCATTCCACTGATTGTGTCTTCAAGAGTTTCGCGTCCGTCTTCTGCCTGTCCGCTGATTAATGTAATTTCGCTGCTACGTGCTGTAAAAGTAAAATCACGGATTGCAGGTTTGTCGTTTGGAATAGATGTAAGATCGTTGAACGAAAGATAAAAATCATGCTGTTCTCTGAGACTTGCATTTTCAATATGTGAGTTGCTTTCCGTAATTGCTGCATTCAAAAAATCAGCTTTAGGCTTACTTACAACACCTTCTTCCAGACATGTAATTGTATCTCCGTATTTTTTAGCCTCGTCCATAAAGTGTGTAATCACAATAATGTTCATACCTTCAGAAGAAAATGCCTTTAGTTTTTCAAAAAGGAAATCGCGCTGCTTGCCGTCGAGTAAAGCACTAGGTTCATCAAGAATTAAAAGCTCCGGATTTTTCAAAAGTGCTCCGGTAAGAGATGTAAAAAATCTGATGTCACCGCTGCAATTCTTTATAAGCGTTTTTTCATCCATGTCAGGAAGCCATATTTTTAAAAGTTCTTCTGCACGTTTGCGGTCAAATTTGGCAGCCCCAAGCATAAGGTTTTCTATTATACTTATGCTGTCAGCAAGAAGAGGACGCTGATGAACACATACAATTCCATGTTTTATTGCGTCTGCCGGAGTTTTAATTTCTGCGTCTTTTTGATTTACAAAAATCTTTCCGCTGGTAGGAAGAATATCTCCGCAGATGATTTTTATGAGGCTTGATTTTCCAGCACCGTTTTCTCCGATTAAAGCGTGAATCTGACTATGATTAAAATCCACGCTTACACCATTCAGCACCGTTTTTCTGGGATATTTTAAAACAAGATTTTGAACAGAAAGATTTAGCATTAGAGCTTAATTTCAAGTTCTCCTCTAGTGATTTTCTGAACAAGCTCGTCCATTTTTTCGCGAACGTCTGCCGGAATATTTTTAATATAGAAAGGATTATCGTTTATAAACTGAATATAACCTTCCTGCATTCCAACAGTTTGTGCTGTTCCCCATGCAGTTTTTCCTTCCAGCCATTCCAGGGTAACTTCTTCTGCAAGTTTTTCCTGAAGGTTCTGTGTGCTGGAAATTATTACTTCCGGGGCTCTTGTAAATCCGTTTGAATCAAACCATGCAATTTTAATTTTATTGTTCTTTGCAGAATTGATTACCCCCTGAGAAGCTCCTCCACAAATTGGTAGAACAACATCAACTCCTGTTTTGCAAACTGCATCAGTGATTTCTGCACCCTTTGTTGCATCGTACCAGTTTCCAACTACACGGTAATCAACAGTAGTTCCTGGAGCGGCATCCTGTGCGCCCTTTTTATATGATGGAAAAATAATATTGTTCATAACAGGGTAATCCTGTGCAGAAATCAGCGCAACCTTGTGATTTTTTGACATAAGGCCTGCAATATAGCCTGTAACGTAAGCCTGCTGACGCTGATCGTAATTTTTAGTCATAATGTTTGGATTTCCTTCACAGCTTGCATCAAGAAAAATAAATTTCTGGTCAGGAAACTGTTCCAGAACCTGCAAAGCTAAATCTGGCAAAGAAGGATTAGAAGAAATAATTACATCATATTTTTGTTCGGCAGCAAGGGCTGTCAGCTTTTGTGCCCACTCAGCCTGATTTGTGCCTACTTCCATAATGCTCAAAAGAGCTTTTTTATCATCAGTTTTGTCGGCATTGTAATTTGTTACGCCGCTTAAAACTCCGTTAGCAAGTTTTTCATAAGTTGGGCTGTCTGCAATAATTCCCGGAATAAAAACCGCAATCATAGGATTTTTTGCTTTCTTTGTTGAACAGCCTGCAAAAAGAGCTGTTAATGCAATAATAGTAACAAATAATTTCTTCATAGCCATAGAATATTGGTTTTATATAAAACTTGCAAGTTTATTCTTCAGAAAAATTCCCGCTGATTCTTACAAGAAGGTTTAAGAACTGTTTTTTCTCTTCGTCTGAAAATCCACAGTAAAAACGCTCTAAAAGTTCCTTTGAAATTTCTTTTGTAGTCTGATTATATTTTTTTCCCTGTTCTGTAAGTGAGACAATTTTAATTCTTCCGTCTTCTTTTGAAGATGATATTTTGACAAAGCCTTCTTTTTCCAGTTTGCGCACAAGGACTGTTGTTGTTGATTTGTCGCGGTTTATGATTTTTGAAAGCTCATTCATTTTTAGGCTTTCAGCACGACTAAGCTGGAACAAAATGTTTCCGTGCGAAGAAGCAAAGTTTGTAAATCCGTTTTGTGAAAGTTTTTTCTGTAGAAAATCTGCGCTTTCTGAATGTATATGCGAAAGCAGACTGATGCTGTTATTTACGTCAAATTCCATACCATATTTTACCATTTATTTTTAATTTTGCTATTGTTGAAGCCTGTTATAATTGATAAATTTAATTTATGTTCGGTTTTTTAATTAAAAAGAATTTTTGTGATGGTTGGGACAACATTTTTAATCTTGTTGTTGTAAATTTAGTTTTTTTACTTTCGGGACTTTTGTTCGCCGGCTTTATAATGGTGTTTTTTCAGTGGCCGTTAATCTGGGTTCCTGTTTTTCTTCTGATGACCACATTGTTTGGCATTTTTGGGGTTGCCTACGGAACTGTAGCTGCAAATATTGCTGATTTTAAGGGTGTTCATATTACTGATTTTTTTCATGCAATTTCAAAGTCGCTTAAAGACGGCGCACTTTTTGGTATTTTATGCGGATTTTTGTCTGTGATTTCAGTTGTTGCAATCAAATTCTATGTTGTTCAACTTCAGTCGATTCCGGGCTTTCTGCTTGCTGCAATGCTATTCTGGCTTGATGTAGTTTTAATTCTTTCTTTGCAGTGGTTTATCCCGCTTCATTCTTTGCAGAATAATGATTTTAAAAAGTGCCTAAAAAAATGCTTTTTGATTTTCTTTGATAATACAGGCTTTTCAATTGTAAATGCACTTTATACTTTAGTGCTCTCTGTTTTTTCTGTATTCTGCATGGGCTTTGTTCCGTCTTTTGCAGGAATTATTCTTGCGCATACAAATGCCCTCCGCCTTCGTTTATATAAATATGATTACCTGGAAGAGCATCCAGAATTAGAAGCAACCCGTGGCCGCAAAAACATTCCGTGGGAAGAATTAATTTATGATGACCGCGAAACTTTAGGCCCTCATAAATTAAAACAGATATTCTTTCCTTGGAAGAATAATTAGAGTTTGTTAAAAAGAAAGAGCGGGGAAGTCCCCGCTCTTTTTTATGCCATCAAATTACTTTGACATCAGCATAGTTTTTGCATCAAGCTTAACTTTTCCTTCGCCATTCTTAAGGACGGTAAGTGCAAGATCTTTGCCTTCTGATGCAAGGTGTGCGACTGTTGAAAATAACTTCAGTTTGTCCTCTGGAAGAGAGTCTTTTAAAGTTGCAGCTTCTGTAGTTCCACTGAACCATGCAGTCATTTTGTTAGATTTTACAAAATCAGCAAAAGCCTTCAAATCTGCTGTAGAAACTTTTGCAATGTCCAGGCCGTCTACTACAACAGCTTCTATATTTGTTCCGCCGTCTTTCAAAGATTTTACAGTATTTACAACCTTTGGAAGAGTAAATGTTTCCTGGTTAAAGTTAAGAACGATTCTGTTTTTTACAATATCTTCAGTAATTTCGCTCATTGTACTAAAATTCTTTTTCTTTGCAATTTCTGCAAGAACACTTGAATACCATGAAATTACGTTAGATGACTGCTGATCAAAAGAAACGTGAACCAATCCTTTGTCATTTAAAAGAGTATCAATTCCGAACTGCACAAGAACCGAAGTTTTTCCAAGACCTTTTTTTGCAGTAATAAGACCGATTTCTCCAGCTTTCAATCCTGCATTTGTAGCATTGTCAAAAAAACGAACAGGACTGTGTTCGATTAAATCTTGCTTTTCCATAATTGTTTCCTCCATAGGTGTACATCGTTAAAAGCTGCAATTACTGCAACTCTCTACTATTCTAAACGTCAAACGATTTAAAAGCAAATTTAAAATAGACAGCCCAAATAAAAAAAAACGCCGCCCGAAAACCGGACGGCGTCTCTCAGCTAAAAAGCTTCAGGCACAAAATAGTTTGTTACTTTTTACCAGCTTCTTTTGCAGCCTTGTGTTTTGCGATAAGTTCATCTGCGACAGCGTTAGGAACTTTACCGTATTTTTCGAATTCCATTGTGAATTCACCCTTACCCTGAGTTGAAGAACGGAGGATAGTAGAGAATCCGAACATTTCTGAAAGTGGAACTTCAGCGTTTACTGTAGATGTATTGTTTTCATCTGTTGAATCAACAATTACACCACGGCGCTGGTTGATCAAACCAAACAAGTTACCCTGGAATTCTGTTGGTGCAGTCATCTGTACCTTCATAATTGGTTCAAGGATAGCTGGCTTAGCCTTCATATAACCTTCACGGAAAGCACCAATAGCTGCTGTCTGGAATGCGTTATCGTTAGAGTCTACTGGGTGTGACTGACCATCATTAATAGTAATCTTAACACCTACAATTGGAGCTCCAATCAAAGAACCTTCTTTCATAGCTCTCTGGAATCCCTTATCACAAGATGGGATAAATTCGTTAGGAATTGCACCACCCTTGATAGAGTCTACGAATTCGTAATCTTTTTCTGAACATGGTTCCATAAATCCGGC
>JAILHD010000078.1 GCA_024696155.1 Treponema sp.
ACCGGATTCTGGGTGTAGTAACCAAAGCTTGTGTTTACACCAACTTCTACGCTTCCGGTGTCTGGTACAAGCTGCCCTGTAACGATGTTCAAAAAAGTAGATTTTCCGCTTCCGTTATCGCCAAATATTCCGATTTTCTGGCCTTTTGTGAATTTGTAAGAAAAATTCTTGATGACAGGTGTTGTAGTTTCTGCCCCCGCGAATCCTTTAGGATAAAATTTACTTATGTTGTGTAGTTCAAGTACCTTTCCACCAAGTCGTTTTCCTTTTACTTCAAAAGTAAAGCCTTTGTCTGCGGCAAATTTTTCGCGGTTTATAAGCTGCATATCGCGCTGAATTCGTGCCTTAATTTTTGTTCCGCGGGCGCAGGGACCTCGCAAAAGCCATTCGCGTTCAAATCGCAGAACAGATTCTATACGGCGTTCTGTATTAGCTTCAATTTCAGCTTCAGTTTCTTTTTTTTCAAGATATTGTGAATAGTTTCCCTCGTAGAGTTTAAGTTTATTGCGTGCAAGCTCGTAAATGTTTGTGCAGACGGCGTCCAAAAACCAGCGGTCGTGGGTTACCATTAAAAGGGAACGTTTCATATCGTGCAGGTAATTCTGCAGCCAGGTGATTGTACTGATGTCCAGATGGTTTGTCGGTTCGTCGAGTAGAAGAAGCTTTGTGTCTTCTACCAGCACCTGTGCCAGTGCAACCTTTTTAATCATTCCACCACTGAGCGTGCCCATTTTGCGGGTAAGGTCGTGGAGTCCCAGAGTGCCTAAAATCGAAGAAATTTGTGCTTCGTAATTCCAAAGTTCCTGCTTATCCATCTTTTCCATGGCAGCGTTGTAGGCCTTTTGCGATTTTTCATCATCACCAAGTGCTGCACAGGCATCCATATACTCGCGGATTGTATTCAGCTTTGGAGAATTGCTCTTAAAAATATGCTCACGGATTGTATCTTCTTTATTGTATGCCGGGTTCTGCGGTAAAAAAGAAATTCCGCATTCTCTGTTAATTGTGATTGTTCCCTCATCGGGCTGCAAAACTCCTGCAATCGTGTTCAAAAGAGTTGATTTTCCGGTTCCGTTCCGTCCAATCAGGGCAGCCTTTTCGCCTTCCTGAATTCCAAACGTTACTCCCGTAAAAAGCGGCTTTTCCCGCCCGATTTTGGCTAAATTATTGATAGAGAGAAGATTCATATTGTTATAGTAAAGATGGAGCCTTATAGCGTCAACTGACCGCAGGGCAGTTGATTAGCAGCATAGAGGGAGTGATAGTTTTAAGGGATTTTTTATGCTGCGTCTTATATATTTTTATTGTGACGGTGAAACCTATATTCTGTTATAAGTGATGAAATTAAGTTTTACGCCGTTTTCCATCGTAGAAGCTTTTTCTTCTACTTTAAATGCTGTTTCGTCTATTTTTGGAAAAAATGCGTCGCACTGGTAGTCAGCATCAATTTGTGTTGTGTAGATTTCTTCTGCCAGTGCAAGCCCTTCGCGGTAAATGCGTTCGCCGCCGCAAAGGAATATTTTTGCCTTGAGGGAAAGCACAGCAGGGCGTGAGAAGGCGTTATCATTTGAAGAAACAATCTTTTCTGCCAGTTCAATTGCCTGTGTAAGAGTTTCTGCGGTGTACAGATTTTCTCCTTCAAACTTTTTTGTTGAACTTACTACTATATTAATGCGGTTTGGAAGGGCTCTTCCAATTTCTTCAAAGGTTCGTCTTCCAAAAATTACAAAGTTTCCGGTGGTGTGCTGTTTAAAATAAGAACGGTCGCATGGAAAATCCCACACGATCCGTCCTTTATTTCCGATTCCATGTTTTTTTTCGAATGCAACAATAATCGCAATTTTCATCAAACTTCAACTTCCACAAGCTGACTAACCGGCTGTTTTGGTGCGTAAACACTTCGTATATTTTTGTAAGGATTTTTAAGACCGGCAAGCTGCATCTTAATCTGACCAAGATGAACGCGAAGTAAATCACGGTTAATTTTATTCTGAGCAAGAACACGTTCCTGCAAAGATGTAAGTTCGTGCTGAAGTTCTGTAATTTCTTTATCCTGACTTCCGTTTTCTTTTGCAACAGAATGATACATCTTCTTCATTGGAACAATAACTTTCTGCAGATTCATAAGATTTGCTACAACCTGCTGTTCAAGTTCTGTATGGGCAAGCAGGGCTTCTGTGTTTTCATTAGAAATAGAGTCCTGCTGTTTTTCTAGCACAGTAAGATATTCGCGGAATTTCCCCCTCTGCTGTTCAAGTAAAGTCCTGAATCTGCGCAAAATTGCCACTCTTTCGTTTAGTTCTTCCTGTGAAATATTTGCCATAGTTTTTCCTTTTATCCCTGAATGTTTAATGCTCCGGGAATATTTGCTGCCGGTGCATTAGCAGTACTGTTTGCAATTGTTCTCCAGGATTCAAGAAGGTCGCTAAGCATTTTAAGCACCGTATTAAGCTTCTCTTTATTTTTCTGAATAGAAGCATCCAAAAGCTGCTGGTTAAAATAAATGTACAATGCCATGAGGTTTTTTGCTATATCTCCGCCCTTGTCCATATCAAGACTAACCTGAAGCTCTGTGATTATCGACTGAGTTTTCTGAATGAATTTTCCAAACTGTTCAATATTCTGCGGTTTTACACTTCCGTCAGCTTCAAAAAGTTTAATAGCTCCTGTCAGATTTTTTACAGCTCCCTCATAAAGTAATACAACAAGTCTACCCTGACTCGCAGTAGTTACATTGTTCTTCTGATATGCAGAATAAGCGTTCTGAAATGCCATTTTTCCTCCTGTGGAGGCGGGCCGGTTAGACCCCGCCATGTTCTATAGCAAAGCGTTAAGAAAAATTGCGACGCAGCAATTTTTTAGCTTTACATTAGCAAGAACAGATTACTCCATCGTCTTAATGTTCGGCAGCTAAAATTTTTACTTTAGCAGAAAACTTCTTTTTTTATGGAAAAAAACACATTTTATCATTATATTTAGAATAGGATATATTTATGGCAGAAAATCAGAACTTTAACAACAACGACGAAAAAAATGATGACAACGATCCATACAAATTCTTTAAATTTGCTGGACCGGAAGATGATAAAGATAAAAAATCAACCAAACGCCGCGGCGATGGTAAATTTCCTTTCTGGCCGATTCTTCTGGTAGTCCTTTTTGGACTTGCCGTAATGGATGTGTTTGTTTTTTCTAAATCAGACGGATTAATTGATTATTCTGACTTCCGTGCAATGGTAGAAAACGGACAGATTGTTTCTGTAGAAATCGGCGAAAACTATTTTGTAGGTTATGGCCCGGAGCGCGTATCTGACTCTTCCAGTGCACCTAAAGGCCTGCAGATTTTCCAGGTAACTCAGAAAACCGGCCGTGTTTACAAAACTGCCGCAGTTCTTATGGGAAGTTTTATTGAATTACTCGATTCAAAAGGCGTTCGCTATAAGTTTGTTGTAAAACAGAACAGCTATCTTATGCAGCTTTTAATCAATCTGATTATTCCGTTTGGAATTATCTTTTTGATGTACTTCTTCCTGTTTAGAAAAATGGGCGGTGGTTCTGGCGGAATGGGAAGCATCTTTAACGTTGGTTCAAGCCGCGCAAAAGTTGTAGAAGAAGGAAAGATTAAAACACGTTTTACAGATGTTGCAGGCGTTGATGAAGCAAAAGACGAACTTGTAGAAGTTGTAGACTTCCTTAAGCAGCCTAAAAAATACACTGATATTGGTGGAAAGATTCCAAAGGGTGTTCTGCTTGTTGGTGACCCTGGAACTGGTAAAACTTTGCTTGCACGCGCAGTTGCCGGCGAAGCTGGAGTTCCTTTCTTTAGTATTTCTGGTTCTGACTTTGTAGAAATGTTTGTTGGTGTTGGTGCAAGTCGTGTCCGCGATTTGTTCCGCACTGCACGTGAAAAAGCCCCTTGTATCATCTTTATTGATGAGCTTGATGCAATTGGTAAGAGCCGTGTAAATAATCTTGGCGGAAATGATGAACGTGAGCAGACTTTGAACCAGCTGCTTGTTGAAATGGATGGTTTTGATAACGAAAAAGGACTCATCATCCTTGGTGCTACAAACCGTGCCGATATTCTTGACCCTGCATTGTTGCGTCCTGGTCGTTTTGACCGTCAGGTTCCAGTAGAGCGCCCTGACGTAAAGGGACGAGAAGAAATTCTTCGTATTCATGCAAAGAACGTAAAGCTTGAGGAGGATGTTGACTTTACTTCTCTTGCTCATGGAACTATAGGTTTTGCTGGTGCAGATCTTGCAAATGTTGTAAATGAAGCTGCTTTGCTTGCGGTACGTAACGGTCACAAGAAAGTTACTATGTCTGACTTTAATGATGCTATTGATAAGGTAAGCATTGGTTTAAAGAAAAAGAACCGCAGGGAAAATGAAAAAGAACATCGCCTTGTTGCCGTTCATGAAAGTGGACATGCACTTGTTGGTGCATTTACACCAGACTATCCTCCTGTAAACAAGATAACTGTAGTCCCTCGTTCTCATGGGGTTGGTGGTTTTACCCAGTACAGAGAAGAAGAGGAAAAGAATTTCCAGACAAAGAAAGATCTTCTTAATGAAATAGATACTCTCTTGGGTGGACGTGCCGCAGAGGAAGTTGTATTTGGGGAAATTTCTACAGGCGCTTCAAATGATATTGGCCATGCTACAGGCATTTTGAAGAGCATGATTTGTGATTACGGAATGAGTGACAAGTTTAAGAACATGACGCTTGGTAAGAGTGGTCGTGGTTACAGTGGTCCTCAGGAACCGGAACTTGTACGTGAGTTCAGTGAAGAGACACAGAAGTATATTGATGAAGAAATAGCC
>JAILHD010000082.1 GCA_024696155.1 Treponema sp.
CGCGGACGTTCAGGACGAACATTTATTTCTCCTGCTAAAACCGGCATTTATCTTACAGTCATTTATGCCCCGGAAGGCGGAATTACAAATCCTGCAAAAATTACAGCGTTCAGCGCCGTTGCAGTCTGTCGGGCAATCAAAAAACTTTACAATATTCAGTCTTCCATCAAATGGATAAACGACATTTTTTACAACGGAAAGAAAATCTGCGGAATTTTGACCGAAGGCACAACTAATTTTGAAACAGGCATAATTGAAGCGGCAGTAATTGGAATTGGTGTAAATATAGAAGAAAATGCCGAAGCCTTTGGCGGGGAACTTTCCAAGGTGGCAGGGGGACTTTTTGATGCCTCTTCCACCCGCTCAGTAACTCGTGCCCAGCTGGCAGCCCAAATCGCGGGCGAAACTCTTCAAGTGCTTGGAGAACCGGCAGCCACCGTTATCGAAGAATACAAATCCCTTTCTTTTATCATAGGCCGCGAAGTTGAAGTCCACACGCTTATAGACAGCACACAAGGCATTTACAAAGCCACCGCGGTCGATATCGATCAGAACGCTGCCCTTGTAGTACAGCTGCCCGACGGTACAAAAAAAACTCTGATCTCGGGCGAAGTCAGCCTAAAATCAGAGTCTTTTGTCTGAAAACTTGTAAAAATTACTTAAATTTTTAGAAACTCTTTTTTACAGTAATTTCAACCTTGTTTTCCTGCAAGCCGACAATTACGTCGTCAGCAATATTTGCAATGATTGATTTTTCAAGTTCGTCCCATTTTTCGTCATTGTCTTTTTTTGCCTTGTTTCTGTAAGTATCCAAAGACCATACTCCAGGACGTGCATTTATATCTCCGCCAACTCCGTAAGCAAAGAATGCAGGTGCTGAAGAATAACAATTTTCATAATCAATAAGCATAAATTCAACTGCAATCTTGATTTTAGAAATTATTCCTTTTTCTGCGGCATTTTTTCCATCAGATGAAACTGAAAGGATTTTTTCACGTTTTTCGGCAGTAAGGTTTTCATGCGGAACAAGAGAAACGTGAAGCTCAACAGTTTTTCCATTACATTCTGTCCAGAATTCTCCTTTATTAAAACTAAGAAGTTCTGGAAGCATTGTTATCATCTCTTCTGCAAGAAGGCGAAGCTTTATTGTTTGTTTTTTATTAAGATTTGCATACGAAGCTGTCTTTTCGCTTTCCTTCAATAAAATTCCTAGCGAAGCACCATCTTCCGTAATTTTATATACTTCGGATTTCATTATTTCCTCCTGCAGAACTATTTAATTTTTAGAATATCCTTAAATCCTGTGATATCAAAAATTTCAAGAACAGTTTCACTTACATTGATAACTGTCATGCCTCCAAGATTTGCAAAATTCTTATGAGCCGTAAGAAGCACGCGAAGTCCAGCCGATGAAATGTAATCAAGTTTTGCAAAATCAAGTGTAAGTTCTGTAGCCCCAGAAAGAGATTTAATTGAACTTTCTAATTCAGGTGCAGATACAGTGTCCAGACGACCTTCAACTGCAAGTGTAAAAGCCGTGCCATTCTGATTTGTTGTAATTTTCATAGTCACCTCTCAATTAAATTGTATTATGAATATTTTGTTATTTCAAAGTTTTTTTCATAATTAGATGCATATTCGTTTATAAGTTTATCTGCGTATCGTTCGGCACGATCTTTGTTATTCGTAGAAAGCATAAAGAAATCGACTATAAGTTCTTTGTTGTAGTGTTTTTGTACAAGTTCAGCGTGGCATAAAAATCGCAGAGCAACTGTTGAAGAAAGAATATCAATATTTGTAACGACAAGAATTTTTTCTATCATCTGCAGGGCAAGCGATGCATTGTTGTTCAGCATCTGCTGAAGATCTCCAATCGTTCGTTTTTTTAGCCAGTCCAGCTGTTCAAGATAAGTTTCCGGACTTTCTTTAGAAATTTCAGCCTCGCACAGATTAGCAATTGTCTGCAAAAACGACTGCATGCTTTTGCTGTAATTCATGTATTCTTCCAGCGAAACTGAATCAATTGGTATATCATTTGCGGAATCTTCAATAATCCTTTTATGAACGTCTTTTGTGTACGCCGCAACGCTGTCTCTTATGTGAACAAAATGTTCATCCGCAATTTCCAGAAGTCCGGCAAGTCGGAAGAAATCACGTCTAACGGCAGAAGGAACACCAAATTTGGTTTTATAGCCTAAATCGTGTTCCATCACAGCCCATATATGCTGCATCAAAGAGCACATCTGAACTTCAAAACGCTTGTTTTTTAATTCCGGCGGATATTTTCCACCATCCTTAAGGGAACATATATAATGAACAGAAAGATATCCAAAACTATTTACATCAAGATATTTGCGCTTATCAATTGATTCGTTCCAGTCTACCTTAAAATGCTTTTCAATCTGGGCCGCAAGCTTATCAACTTCATCAGAAAAATAACAGATAACGCGTGCACCAAAAATATCTGTAATGTCGGAAAGTGACGAATATTTATCGCCCTTGCGTTCAAGTTTTCCTGCAAGACTTTTTTCTTCTTTTATGCGGTGATTTATGCCATAAATGAGGATTTTAGACTTATCTACAATGCCTTGGAGAATTTTAACAACTTCTGCTTCCAGCCGTTCAAAATCGGGAAGTGCTTCCCGATACTCTTCCATAATCAAGCTTTCTTTTGCATTTATATTCTAGAAAAATTGTAATATGGAATTTTTATTCTTTCAAAGAATTTTTATTCTTCTCTTCTGATTGCTATAGCTCTGGCGGCGTTAAAGGCCTGTTTGATTCCAACAGAAAAGAATACTGGAAAAATCGACTTCATCATTTTGATGCCAGATTTTCCTCCGCGTGCAAACCAGGCACGTTTTGAAAGTTCCCAGTTTTTGTAGACCATTGGAATAAAACATATAAAAAGCGCAATTGTGTCTGTAAAGGTATTTTTTTTGCTGACAGGAAGGATATGTCTGATTGCACCTTCGATTGCGCCAATGCCTTCGCGAATCTGCAGCGTAGTTGAAGTCTTAAAAAGGATTGATGCACTCTGCATTACGCAAAAAAGTTTTACAAGCATTTTAAGGGTTTCTGTATTGCTGATGGCGCTTAAAAAGCCTGATTTTAAGGCCTCCTCCCACGTACCAGCCGTTCCCAAAGCTGCAAAAAATTGAGCAAGTAAACTTGTTGCATACAAAATCACCGCGTAGTATAAAACCGGACGTAAATCTCTAAGCTGCTCACGGATTGTAAAATGCAGTATAAATGCCAGCAACGCCTGAAAAATCAAAAATCCAAGCGAAAATTCAAATGGAAGTGAGAATATCAGAATATTTATAGAAGGAATTAAAAGAATTTTTAGCACAGGAGGCATTTTGTGAACAAAAGTGCTTCCAGCTTTATAAGAAAATGCAAGACTGTTTTTGCCAGATTTTATCATAAGATCACCTTCCAGCCGCCCGTTACCAGATTAAATCTTCTACGCGGGTGTAGGAATTAAATGGATTACGGATGTTCCATTTTTCCACATCAATGGCAGATTCTTTTCCACCGCCGATTTCTGAAGGCATTCCATCAAAAACTTTTTCGCCCCGAAAAAGCACAATAAAGCGGTCGGCAAGGCCAAGACATTTTTCAATTTCGTGAGTAAGAAGAATTACAGTTTTTTTCTGTGCCTTCAAATCGCGCAAAAGTGCGTTCACCTGCTTAACGCCTTCGTAATCAAGATTTGCGTATGGTTCATCCAAAATCAAAACAGGTAAGTCCATTGCAAGCATACACGCAACGGCAAGACGACGTTTTTCTCCGCCAGACAAAAATCGTGCAGGAAAATCGCGTTTTTGAGTAAGACCTGTTTTTTTAAGAGCAGATTCAACCGCATCTTTTACGCGCTCGCGGCTCCAGCCAAGATTTTTTGGCCCAAAAGCAATATCTTCTGCTGGAGTTTCGCCTAAAATCTGGGTTTCTGCTTCCTGGAAGACAAGCCCCGCCTTACCAAAACAACTTACTTTTCCACTGTCGGATTCTTCCAGGCCAGAAATAATCGACATCAAAAGACTTTTTCCACTGCCGTTTTCTCCGCCAATTACCGTAAAACTTCCTTCTTGAATTTCAAAGCTCACGTTCTTTAAAACCTGGCGACGACCGTTTATTGTGTTAAAACCTTTACTGATGTTATCTACGATTAATTTATTCATATAAATACTGTGCAATTACTGGTCTGATTTTTAATGCAATTGGAAGACAGATAATATATTTTACCAAATCACCAGGGATAAATGGAATAACGCACACGCCCATTGTGTAACCAAAAGCTGATTTATCTGCAGGAACCTTACCAGCACCCATTGCCCAATTTGCAAAATGGATAACGCCTGGAATGTACAAAATCACAAGACCCAAAAACATTGCTACTGCAACGCGAATAACAACTGCCGCAGAAAGTTTTTTTTCACGAAGTGAAGGTTTTCCTGCAATAAAGCTAGCAACTACAGCACCCAAAAGGTAACCTGGAAAAAATCCGCCGGTTGGACCAACCCATACACCAATTCCGCTTGAACCACCAGAATAAACAGGAAGCCCAATTAATCCCGCAAGCAGAAAAAGCGCAGTTGGAGCACCGCCCCAGATTCCGCCAAGCAAAACCCCACACAAAATGCACAAGGCATTCTGCAAAACAATAGGAATAACTCCAATTGGAATTCTAATAAAGCATCCTACACAGATAATTGCCGCAAAAAGCGCAATAAATGCAAGTTTTAAAGTTGATTTGTTTTTCATAAAGTCCTCTTTTTATATAGTTCTGCCAAGTTTTTTAAGCAGTTTTTTATCATTTTCAATTGTTGTTCCACAGGTTGTAAGCATATTTCCTGTGATAGTCGCATTCGCTCCGCTATTAAAAGCCTTCTCCCCGCTATCAGATAAAAGCAGCCTTCCAGCCGCAAGTCTTATATACGCCTTGGGATTAATAAAACGAAACATTGCCACAGTACGCAAAATTTCATCTTCAGAAAGCTCAGGTAAACTTTCAAAAGGTGTTCCAGGAATCGGCATAAGAGAATTAATTGGAATGGAATCTACCCCAACTTCACTAAGAGATAGCGCCATATCAATTCTATCTTCAAAAGTTTCTCCCATGCCAATTATTCCACCAGAACAAACATAAAGTCCTGCCTGTTTTACAAGCTTTAATGTAGCAATCTTCATATCATAAGTATGAGTTGTACAGATATTCGGAAAATTACGACGCGAAGTTTCTATATTATGATGATAACTTGTTACGCCGGCTTCTTTTAGGGCCATAAGCTGTTCAAGTGACAAAAAGCCCATACTTGCACAAAGCGAAATTTTTGAACTTTTATTAAGTTCACGATAAGTTTCCAGCGCTATTTGAAACTCTTGTCCTGAAAGCGCCTTGCCGGCAGTTACAATTGCAAAACGATGAATTCCCTCTGCTTCATTTTCTTTTGCAGCTTTTATAATTTCTTCTTTTGATAAAAAATCATGAACTTCACAGTTAGTATGATTAAAAACACTCTGGGCACAAAATTTGCAGTTTTCTGAACACTTTCCGCTTCTGCCACTAATTATTGAACACAAATCAACATGCTCACCACAAAAATGCTTTCTAATTTTATCTGCGCCATTACAAAGCTCATCTAAATTACAAGTTTCAAAAAAGAAAAGATTATCTGAACGGTTCAATCTTCTTCCGTCTATAATCTCATTTGCCAGTTCTTCAATTTTCATACGGCAAATGTAAACCTTTTCTTTATTATTGTAAACCCATTTTTATAATTTAAGTTTACAATTCAATTTTTTATTGGCTTATGTTCCTACCATTATTCCATAAAAATTTGTTTTTTTATATAATAATACAAATTATGTTACGGAGAGCAAAAAAGTTTAAAAACATAATAAAAGTCTTTCTTTATTCTCTAGCTTTTTTATTCATTAGCTGTCAAACAACACGCTCTGTTACAGTTTTTAACGATTACAAAGAAAAGACTATCACCTCACCCGAACTTACTGCAGAAGACGATGGCGATGCATATATCTTTTTCCGTCTTTATAATCCGTGCTATTCAAGCCCTTTGAACGTAACAAACCTGTTAAAATTTGGAATCAGTACAACAAACCTTAGCGACATTTTTGTAAGCCATGCTTCAATCGGCTTTGACCTTAATGATGATTTTTATGGCGTAACACTTGGCGGAAAACAGCAGCTTAAATTGGAAACCTGTACTGATGTTTCAGACAATCCATACATGAGCAATTGTGATCCGACAACTTCTGAACAATATGTTTATGCCTTAAAAGTAAGCCGCGCAGAATATGATGCTACCAGAAAAATGGTTCAATACTATTTGAAAAATGTAGACGTAAAATATTCGGTAATTCAGAATTTTCCATATTCAGCATACAGCATCAGACGAAAATTCTTTACACGCAAAAAACATCAGGACTTTGGAAGTAAAAAACTCACCAGAAAACACTACAACATTTACAAAGATATCAATCCTAAAAAAGTTCCGAATAAATTCGTATGTTCAAGCTTCATTGCCTTTGTTCTTATGCACAACGTTTCGTCAATTCAAGACTTATTCATATCTAAAAACGTAAATTACCGCTATGTTGTTCCGGGAGATTTTACAGAATTCCCTGGCATGATCAAGCTCTTCTATTCAAGTTGGGATGATTATCTTGTTGCTGCTCAGAAATTCGTTTCAGAAAACCCTGATTTTGCGCCATATTTTGGAATTAAAGCTGCAAATAATATGGTAGAATTTCAGACTATAACACAAGTTGATAATCCGTTTAAATCACAATATAATTAATTAGTTTACACTTTTAATAAAATTGTCATTTTATTTTAAATGAGGTTTTTTATGGTATTTGAAGAAAACTACACTGTAGCTAAAATGATTAAAACTTCTGCCGAAAAATGGCCTGAAGTTCCTGCTCAGTACAGACGCTTAAAAAACGGAGATTTTGAACCTATCACATATAGAACAATGTACCAGACTGGTCTTGATTTTGGTGCTGGTCTTATGGCGCTTGGCGTAAAACATGCAGAGCCAATTGGTCTTATTTCTGATAACTGCCCTGAATGGCAGCAGAGTGATATTGGTATTCTTGCAATAGGAGCAGTAGATGTTCCACGCGGTTGTGATGCAACTTTGATTGACCTTGAGCAGATTCTTGCCATCACTGAATGTAAAATTTCTCTGGCACAGAACAACGCACAGGTAAAAAAGATTATGAGCCTTAAGGAAAAGCTTCCGGCTCTTAAAATTATTATTGCCCTTGAAGATGACATTAAAGATGAAGTTCGTGACGCATGTAAAAAAGGAAACGTTGAACTTTATACTTTTAGTCAGATTGTAAACAACGGTAAAAAATGGCGGGTTGAACACAAGGACGAAATTGAAGCCCAGGTTGAAAAAGGAACTGGCGAAGACCTTGCAACAATCATCTTTACATCTGGAACAACAGGAACTCCAAAGGGTGTAATGCTCACTCACAACAACTACATCAGCCAGCTTGCAGTTATCAAACCTTATCTTCCTGCTCATGCCGGCGAATGGTGGCTCAGTGTTCTTCCTGTATGGCATGTTTTTGAACGCCTTATTCAGTATGTTGCAATTTACTTTGGAAACGGACTTGCCTACTCTAAACCAGTTCCTTCTATGCTTCTTTCTGATATGGCAGAAATCAGACCTCACTGGATGTGTGGTGTTCCTCGTCTTTGGGAAGCACTTGCCGCAGGTGTTCATAAAGCAATGAAAAAGACTGGCGGTATTAAATACAAGCTGTTCAGTTTCTTTGTAAACGTTGGAGATAAATATAACAACTGTAAGAATCTTGTTTGCGGATACGTTACACAGATTAAGAGACGCAGCCGCTTCTTTGATTTCCTTATTGGAATTATTCCAATGATTCTTTTGTGGCCAATCAA
>JAILHD010000095.1 GCA_024696155.1 Treponema sp.
TTCACCAAAGGCTGGAGCAATATGAACAATACCAGTACCATCTTCTGTAGAAACGTAGTCTGCATTGAACATACGGAAGGCACCCTTTTCGCACTTCTGATTTGACATTTCTTCGCAGACCTTAGGATCCTTAAGATTTGCAAAATATGGGAAGAGCGGCTCATATTCAGCGCCAATGAATTCCTTACCCTTGTGGCGATAGATGATTTCGTAAGCATCTTCGCTCTTATAGTAAGCACTCAGGCGGGCTTCAGCAAAAATATAGAAGTCTCCGCTTTCCTTATCGAGAATCTTTACATAGTCAATATCCGGTCCCATACAAAGACCGAGGTTTGAAGGCAATGTCCAAGGAGTTGTTGTCCAGGCAAGGAAGTAAGTCTTTCCGTTAGCCATATCAGGATCATTTACGCCTTCTGGAGCCTTAGTAATCTTAAAGCGTACAGTTACTGTCTGGTCCTGAACATTCTTGTAGCCCTGAGCAAGCTCGTGTGTAGAAAGAACTGTAGAACAGCGTGGACAATATGGAAGAATATATTTTCCTTCGTAGATAAGTCCCTTATCCCAGAGAGATTTTGCAACCCACCAGATAGATTCCATAAAGTCTGGATTCATAGTCTTGTAGTCATGATCAAAATCTACCCAGCGTCCCATACGGGTAATAGTCTGTCGCCATTCAGCGGTATATTTTAATACGGAAGCCTGACAAGCCTCGTTGAACTTATCGATTCCGTAGTTTTCAATTTCATGCTTTGAATTAAGACCGAGCTCTTTTTCAATCAGATTTTCTACAGGAAGTCCGTGACAGTCCCAGCCGAAGCGGCGTTCAACGTGCTTTCCCTTCATTGTCTGATAGCGTGGAATAATATCTTTAATGGTTGATGGAATTAAATGTCCGAAGTGTGGAAGGCCTGTAGCAAATGGAGGTCCGTCATATAGAACAAACTCCTCTGCACCATCTGTCTGGCTTAAAGACTTATTAAAAATGTCATTTTCCTGCCAGAATTTTAATACGTCTTCTTCCTGTTTTGGGAAGTCAACTTTTGGATCAACCGGTTTGTAACTCATTATTAAGTGTCCTTTTCGATATTATAAATTAGCCAATTATGACACAAAATCAGATTTTATTCCATATCGTCTCTTTTTGTACTATTTGTTAAATATCAGCAATAAAAAATTGACATTCCTGCAACCTTTTTTTATCATCATTTGTCTAATATAACATAAACTCTTACATGGAGCTAAATTTTATCATGAAAACAATAAACAAAGAAATTCCAATCTTTTTTGCATCAGATGATAATTACGTACCGCTTTTGGCAACAGCTATCAAATCACTTCTTGCAAACGCTTCAAAACAATACCAATACAAGATTTATGTTCTTACAACAAATATGAATCAGGAAAAGAGAGAAAAAATTTCGGCAATGGCTACTCCAAATTCTACTATTGAATTCATCGCCCTTGCAAAAGAGCTTGATAAAGTAAAACATCTTTTCCGTCTTCGAGACTATTATTCAAAGGAAACATATTACCGCTTCTTTATTCCGGATTTGTTCCCAAAATACAAAAAGGTTATCTACCTTGACTGTG
The DNA here is from genome assembly GCA_024696155.1 of Treponema sp. Taxonomy (GTDB): domain Bacteria; phylum Spirochaetota; class Spirochaetia; order Treponematales; family Treponemataceae; genus Treponema_D. Next base: position 1,591 of record JAILHD010000095.1, read on the forward strand.
ACATCGTAGTAAAAGGGGATATCTCTGAACTTTACAATATCGACCTCAAGAATAACTATGTTGCGGCCGCTACAGAAGAAGTATTTATCCTTCATCCAAACTGGATGAACTATCCTCGCGGTGCTCTTGGAATTGAACCGGAAGATTATTTTAACGCCGGCGTTATGCTTTTGAACACAGAAAAACTATTAAAAGATAAAATAGCAGAAAAATTCGTTGCACTTGCAGAAAAATATACCTTCCGCATTGTACAGGACGAAGACTACCTTAACGTTCTTTTAAAAGATCACAAAATGATTCTTCCTCTTGACTGGAACAAAACTGCATTTAAGAACGATGCTTACGACGACAAAAATCTTAAAATCATCCATTATAAAATTATCTGGCGTCCATGGCATTATGAAAATGTTCTTTACGAAAACCTTTTCTGGTTCTATGCAAAACAGACAGACTTCTACCTTGATTTAAAAGATAAGCTTACAGCTTATGATGATGCCGCAAAGCAGAAGGACAAGGATCTGTTTGAATGGTTTGTTACAGCAACAAAAGAGGATGCAGAAAGTCCAAACAGCTACCGCCTGACACATAAGAAAGTTATGAACGAAGGCGGGATTGTTTCAAAATTCTCTTATCTTAAAAAGCTCAAGAAAGTTTCAAAACTTATAGGAATAAAAGGACATCGTTCAGTATATGGAAGTAGAAAAAAGTAAGGACAGACTTGAAGTTTTAGAGCGCATTGCAGAGTATGAAAAAAATCAGTGGTGGAGCAAGGATGTTGAAGATGACCCCCCTACCCGCCAGCTGCAGCCGGGTGAAGTTGATTACACCCGCAGAAAGCTTAGAAGTAAAATTCAGACTCATTTTGCCAACAAGGCAGGCTGGAAGTTTATCCAGGGGCTTGTAAAATCAGGTGCCCTTCTTATGGATGAGCCGGAAGGACTTGAAAACTACGAGGCTGTAAAAGACTCAGGTCTTATAATGACCTGTAATCACTTTAATGCTTTTGATAACTTTGCAGTTTTACTTACAATCGATAAATTCCTTAAGCATCATATTATGTGGAAGGTTATCCGCGAAGGAAATTATACAAACTTTCCTGGCTTTTACGGTTACCTTTTCCGCGGCTGTAACACATTGCCTTTTAGCAGCAACTATTCTGTAACAAAAGAGTTTTTTGAAGCCATTAAAGTTCTTCTTAAACGCAAGCAGAAGATTCTGGTTTATGCAGAGCAGGGAATGTGGTGGAATTACAGAAAGCCTCGCCCGCTAACAGCAGGGGCTGCACGTTTTGCCGTAGAAAACAACGTTCCGCTTTTGCCAATGTTTATTACCATGCGTGATTCAGACAAAATTGGTGATGACGGCTTTCCTGTTCAGATTTACAAGGTTCACATTTTGCCAGCTTTGCATGCAGATCCAAACAAGTCTAAAAAACAGAACATTGAATGGCTGCGCGAAAAGAACTACGAAATGTGGAAAGAGGTTTACGAAAAAACTTACGGAATTCCACTTACCTATTAAGGTCTTTACCGCGAATCCCAAAGTCTTTCTGTCGCTTGCGCACTTCCTGCACATACGGATTATATTTTTCCAGTGCATCAATTAAATCCCAGTGCCAGTCAAGCGGCGGCTCATGCGGCGGGAATAAAGCTGGTGGATCTGGCTTTCGTCGGGCATTCGCCTCTTTTACAATCTTTATCAAAGCCTCAAAATCCTTTTTATCTGCAAGACGGATTAAATACGGCTCTTTATCTTTTATTATAAATCGCGAACCTTCAGCTGAATCTGCAGAAAAAATAAGTCCTAGTTCAGTTGCAGATAAACTCTTCTGTGGATTGCGTATTTTTTTACTTCTTCCGCTAACACTGGAATAATTCTGTTCGCGCGTGCGAACATGTTTTGGCACAAAAAACTCTATATCATCGCGCACAAAAGTAACCTTTTCTTCTGCAAACTCCATA
>JAILHD010000096.1 GCA_024696155.1 Treponema sp.
TCAGCTTGATCAGCTCCTCCACCCACAGTTCGAAGCTAAGGCTCTTAAGTCTGCTAAACCTTTAGCATCTGCTCTTAACGCTTCTCCTGGAGCTGGATGTGGTCAGATCGTATTCACTGCTGAAGAAGCTGTTGAATGGGACAAAGCTGGTAAGAAAGTAATGCTCGTTCGTAAAGAAACATCTCCTGATGACATTGCAGGTATGTATGTTGCTCAGGGTATCCTTACATCAACTGGTGGACGTACATCACACGCAGCTGTAGTTGCTCGTGGTATGGGTACACCTTGTGTATGTGGATGTTCAGACGTAGTATTCACAGGAAAAGACACTGTTACAATCGGTGGTAAGAAATTCAAGAAGGGTGACTTCATTTCTATCGACGGTTCTACAGGTAAAGTATATGGCGAAGTTATTCCAGTAACTCCTGCTTCAGTTTCAGGTGACCTTGAAACATTCTTGTCATGGGCTGATGAAGTACGTGCTTCTTCTTGCCGTACAACTCCATCTGGAAAGACTGTTAAGGGATTCGATGTTCTTGCTAACGCTGAACAGAACGAAGCTCCACAAGCATTCCGCTTTGGTGCTGCTGGTATTGGTCTTTGCCGTACAGAACATATGTTCTTCGAAGAACCAAAACTTACTTCATTCCAGAAGATGATTATTTCTGACTCTACAGAAGAAAGAAAGGCAAACCTTGCTGCAATTCTTCCACTTCAGCAGAAAGACTTCTACGGAATCATTAAGACAATGGAAGGACGCGCTGTAACAATCCGTCTTCTTGACCCACCTCTTAACGAATTCGTACAGGCTGAAACTCCAGACCTGGCTAAAGCTTTGGCTAAAAAACTTGGTGTTAAAGTTGACTTCATCAACAAGAAATACTCAGAACTTAACGAACACAACCCAATGCTCGGTCACCGTGGATGCCGTTTGGCAATCACATACCCAGAGATCTACGAAATGCAGGTTGAAGCTATTGCTCGTGCAACAGCTCAGGCTGAAAAAGAAGGTCTTAAACACGATGTTCGCATCATGATTCCAAACGTAACTACATTCGCTGAATTGAAACAGATTCGTGCTCAGGCAGAAGCTGTAATTGCTAATGTAAACAAAGAACTCGGAGTTTCACTCAAGTTCCAGATTGGTTCTATGATCGAATTCCCACGTGCTGCAGCTACAGCTGACAAGATCGCTGAATATGCAGACTTCTTCTCATTCGGTACAAACGACCTTACACAGACAACATTCGGCTTCAGCCGTGATGACTACTCTAAGTTCATCGATTCTTACTTGGATCAGAAGGTTCTCCTCCAGGACCCATTCAAGACTTTGGACGAAGATGGTGTTGGCGTAATGATTGGTCTTGCAGAAGAGAAAGGACGCAAGGTTAAGACTGACCTTCACCTCGGAATCTGTGGTGAGCACGGTGGAGACCCAGCTTCTATCGCTCTCTGCTACAAGCTTGGTTTGAACTATGTATCTTGTTCACCATTCCGTGTTCCAGCTGCTCGTCTTGCTGGTGCACAGGCTGTAATTAAGGCTTCTAAATAAGTTAAATCTTATAAAGCTTAGATAGCAAAAGGCGCTCTCATTTGAGGGCGCTTTTTTTTATTTCTTTATATAATTTTCAATAATATCGTAAAATATGCGAAATATTCATAATTTTGCTTGTAACAAACAAACTTTTCCTTTATAGTGGAACACGCTGCAAAAAACTATTGAGGTGCAGCCGAAGGCGTGGTTATTTTGTTTCAGAGAGTTCATAAATGACTTTGCTTTCGATTGGATAAGGGATGAAAATCCCGGAAAACAGAGGTATTTATGAAAATCGAAGAAATGAATGAAGCCGTAGCGGCTTCTAATGAAGTTGTATTGTCTTCAGAGCTTTTGGCTGACAAAGACGATGAAATCATTCCTTTACAGGAAGATGAGGTCAATATTGATGAAGACGATGACGGCGAAGTAAGCTTTGCAGACCTTGGTCTTGATGAAGACACTCTTAAAGCCGTAGAAAAGAAAGGATTTAAAGTTCCTTCTCCAATTCAGGTACTGGCAATTCCACGTCTTTTAAACGGTGACACAAATCTTATTGCACGCGCCCGCACAGGTACAGGTAAAACAGCCGCATTCGGACTTCCAATCATTCAGTCAATCAAAGAAAAATCAGATAAGGTTCAGGCTCTTATTCTTGAACCAACACGCGAACTTGCAATCCAGACTTGCGAAGAAATGCAGTCATTTGCTTCAAAAAGCTTTCCACGTACAACTGTTCTCTACGGCGGCGCAAGTTATGTTTCTCAGATCCGCGAGCTTAAAAAGGGCTGTGAGATTGCAGTTGGAACTCCAGGTCGTATTAAAGACCACCTTGAACGCAAAACACTGGACCTTTCTAAAATCAAATATTTTATTCTGGATGAAGGCGATGAAATGCTTGATATGGGCTTTATCGACGATATCCGTGAGATTTTCCAGCAGGCAAATCAGGATGCCCGCATTCTTTTGTTCAGTGCTACAATGCCTGCTCCAATTCTTAAAATCGCCGCTGACTTTATGGGCGAATACGACATCATTGAGGAAGCAAAGGTTGTTGAAGAACCTCTTCTTATTGACCAGAAATACTGGGTTGTAAAAGAAAGCGAAAAAATTGAAGCTTTAGTTCGCCTTATCGACATTTCACCTGATTTTTACGGTGTAGTTTTCACACAGACAAAGATGGATGCAGATAATGTTACCCGCCAGCTTGATATGCGCGGCTACGAGGCAGACGCCCTCCATGGTGACATTATGCAAAATCAGCGCGAAAAGGTTCTTGAACGTCTTAAAATGAAGAAGACCCGCATTCTTGTTGCAACAGACGTTGCTGCCCGCGGTATTGATATTAAAGATTTGACTCACGTTGTAAACTATTCCCTTCCTTTTGATGCCGCAACTTATGTTCACCGAATCGGCCGTACAGGACGCGCAGGAAAAGAAGGTGTTGCAGTAACATTTGTCCGCCCGGAAGAACGTCGCAAACTCCGCTTCTTAACACAGGCAGTTGCAAAAGCTAGTAAGGGAGAACTTAAGGAAGGCACAATTCCTTCTGTAAACGAAGTTATCAGCGTAAAACAGGAAAGACTTTTTGATGAACTTAAAAAACAGATTTTTACAGCTTCATCTCAGGTTGAAGAAACAGCAACAGAAGAAATTACAGATGCTCAGGTAGAAGTCGTTTCAGCAACTCCACTTTCTATTCCAGACGTAGATGTTTCTAACATTAATCCAAACTTTGTAAGCTTTGCAAATGAACTTTCAAAAGACCGCGATGCAAACAGCGTTCTTGCAGCAGTTCTTTCTGTAATGTATGGCGAAAAATTAAGTCCTAAACATTATGGACGTATTTCTGTTTCTAAGAGCCGTGATTTTGAACCACGTGGAGACCAGACTCGTATCTTTATTTCTTTGGGTAAAAAAGACGGCTACCGCGCAAAAGAGATTGCAGACTACTTTAGCAAGCTGCTTCACATTCCAGGACGTATGGTTGATCAGATTGACGTTGCACAGCAGTTCAGCCTTGTAAGCCTGCCGGTTGCTTCTGCACGTAAGGCTATTGAACTTTCAAAATCGGACAAGAACCTTCCACATATGCATGTTGATAATAAAGATGAAGGCCGGGGAAGCCGCCGCGGTGGAAGAGGCGATTTTGGCGGACGCGATGACTTTGGTGGTCGTGGTAGAAGAGAGCGTAGACGCGGCGAAGGCGGAGATCGTGGACGCCGTGAATCACGCGAGCGCGAAGAAAGACGCAGTTCACGCCCGAACACACATTCACACACAGAACGTAATTCACCACGCGCAGCAAGCAGAAAAGGTGCAAGCGCATTCGTAAAGAGCGGTAAGAAAGCCGAAAGATTCTAAATAAAAAAGGCGGTCAGATTGACCGCCTTTTTTATCATCCAAATATTTTATTCTTCTTCTGATTCGCTATCAGTTTCCGGCTCAGTTGCAGCCTCTGATTCAGCTGGTGCAGCAGGAGCTGGCGTTGGAATTACAACAGGAGCAGGTCTTGGAGCAAATTCAAGACGAACATCTTCTGTAGATTCCTTATGACGAGATTTGAGCAGCATTGTTTTTGTGTCTGCCTGGTAAACATAACCAGAAGAGTTATAGCTTTCAAAGCGTGGATCTGTACGGAAGCTTACATTGTAAATGTAAATTGTTGTAAAGCGCGGAATTCCTTTGATAATCAGATAGTGAGTATATGTAGTAGGGAAGTCGATAGAAAGTGTAATTGAACCATCTGTATCTTTCTTGTAACGAATATCCTGTGCACAAGTCCATGCCCATATCCAGTTACCGTCTGTAACATTGATTTTTACAAAGTGAGGATAATAAGTATTATCATAGAACAGAATAGGGTAGAGGTTTGCAAGTGTACGCAAATCAAATGAGATTGTTCCATTCAAATAAGAATTTACAATTACATAGCTAGATTTTTCGTAAACAGGATTTCCCACAATCTGACCATAGCGCATAAGTGCCATACCAGTTTCTACAGCCTGAATTACAGAAACAAAGGTGTCGTTTTCAGAAATTGTAAGGGTATTACCGTCAAAATTACATGCATCAGAAATACGCTCAACACAGTTTTCCAACACAGGAGCAAGAACTTCTGCATATTCTGGCACCAGATTATACAAATCAATATAAGTCTGAATAATTCCAGTTGTCTGAGCAAGTGATGCATGAGCAATATCTGCCGAAGCAGCATTCTGAAGATTCTGAATTACAGTTGATTTATTAGGACTTATAGCAAGGAAATATGCTATATTGCGAACGGTAAACACATCCAGCGAATTTGCCGCTGCAGCCTTAGCAATCTGAACTTCTGTGCTTGCAATGTAAGTTTCAAGAATCTTACTCATATCTGCAAGAGAGTTAAAATAAGGCGTAGAAAGATATGTTCGTGCCTTACTCTTTCTAATAGAAGCTGGAATTTCTTCTATGGCACTTGTGTAATTTCCGCTTTCTGCCTGAGCAGCAACATAAGAAATTGCAACCTGTTCACTAAGATTTACTTCCTGAGTATTTGCCTTAAACGAACTGATTAAACTTGATTTAATTGTATTACGAACATCGTGGAAAACCGAAGAATCTGCAATTGCAAGATCTGTAATAGAATCAAAGCTGAACTTCTGAGTTGTATTATGAATTGCGTAAGAAAGATGTGAATTAGCTCTTGTAAAGCCTACAAGTTTTTCTACAGTTTGCGGAGTGTTTAGTTCCCACGTAATTTTTTTACCAGAAAGAATTGTCTTGTTTCCTTCATTTTCTTCAATCTTCATGTATGAATTAAATTTAAATGGAAGGAAGAGTGCCGAAATACCTTCTGGAAGTTCTGCGTTTGCAAAAAATGCCGAATCATCAGAAGGATCCTGCTCGTCATCTGGAGCAGAAAGATTTAAACCTGTAGTAAGTTTTACGTCATCAGTAAAATAAAGAATAAACGAGTTTTCTGTCTGCTCCCAGTTTGTAAGGCGAACCGGTTGTTTCTGATTTGTTCCCCTTTTTGTAATAAGGGCAGGATTCTGGTCATCAATAAAAAGATTTAGACCATTGTAAGAAATCTGCATACGATTCTTAAGAGGAAATTCCGCACCGCTTTCGTCAGATTTTTCCAAAGTAATATGGAGATTTCTTATTTTTTCCATTATGCTTGAATCTGTTCTAAATTGCAGAATAAATATGCCGATTATTATAACGAAATCGACTAGAAGCATTCTTAAGGCTTTTCTGATAACACGAATTTGCATGATAATATTAGTTTAGCCGAATTTTCTGCCAAGGGGAAGATATGAAAAAAAGCAAAATACTAGCTTGTGCTGCATTTTTTGCAGTTTGTTTTGCGGCAAACGCTTCGACTACAGAAGTTAAGGAAAGCGTTTCTGGAAATGTAGACTTTGTTAAGACCGCAAGTGATAACCAGCCGGCAAATGTAAGATTTGCAAATCAGCTTCAGAAAGAATTAAACTCAAATAATCTTAAAGGCGCAATTGCACTTTTTGAAAAAATGCCTGCTAGTCTTCAGAACGACACCGGGCTTAAAAATCTTTTGAGTGCCCTTTATTTTTCTGATGGTCAGTATGATAAGGCAATAGAAAACTCAGAAGCCGTTCTTGCAATTGACGAAAAGAATATAGAAGCCTTGGAAATGATTTCTATGGCAGCTCACGCAAAAGGTGATAAAAAAACTTATCAGGCAACTGCGCAGCGTATTCTTGCAGTAGACCCATACAATCCTTCTGTAAACATTCAGCAAGGGCAGGATTATGCGGTTACTAAAAAATACAAGCAGGCACGTACAAGTTATGCCAAAGCATTAAAAGGCGATAGCAAAAACGAAGACGCAATGTTTGGTTTTGCACAAATGTGCTACTACCTTGCAGATCTTCAGACTGCAAAATCATCTTTTGAAAAACTTGTTGCACAGAATCCAGACAGCGCAATTTCTTATTCTTACCTTGGAAAAATCTCTGCTGAAGATCAGAATTACCTTCGCGCAGAAAGCCTTGTAAAAAAAGCGATCTCTCTTGAGCCAACAAACTATGATTATTATATGGATTTGGGAAACTATCTTCGCTCTCAGGGAAAATTTGATGCAGCAGCCGATGCATGGAAGACAGCTACAAAACTGGATCCAACTTACTTTTTAGCTTATGCTTACCTTGCAGGCGTTTACGATGAACGCGATATGTTTGATCAGGCACTAGAAAACTACCACAAGGTAATTCAGACAAATCCAAAATATTTTTATGCTTACGAAGAAACTGCTATTCTTGAATATCACGCAGGAAATTATGAAGCCGCAATCAAATATTTTAATAAGGCCTACGAATACAGCCAGAGCCTTTCTTATAAACTGATGATTGCTGCCTGCTACTACAAACTTAAAAAACCTTTAGAAGCCAAAAATGTTCTTACACCAGTTTTAAAAACAATTGACCGCGAAAAACAGACACTAGACTATACTATGACCCGTTTCTGGATTGATAACTACAACCGTAACGCAGAAGCAGCACTTCTTCAGCTAATTAATAAAGAAGAAAACAACCAGAAAAAAGGCAAAATGCAGTTCTACATGGGCTTGTACTACGAAATTGTAGCAGGGGATGACAGTGCCATAGAAATGTACTCTAAAGTTGCAGCCATGCAGGCACCTATGTTCTTTGAATATAGAATTGCAGAATGGGGAATGAAGGCAAAAGCACAGTAATATAAACAGGGGCATCTTAGATGAGTCAAACACAAAAAGTCTTAGAACTGGGCGGAAGAAAAATCACTCTGGTTGGAACAGCTCACGTAAGTGCACAGAGCATTAATGAAGTAACAAATACAATCATGGCAATTAAACCAGACTGCGTTGCTGTAGAACTGGACGAAAAACGTGCAGATTCAATTCAGAACGGACAGAAGTTCAGCGAACTTGATATTGTAAAAGTAATCCGAGAAGGAAAGGTTTTTCTTGTTCTTGCAAATCTGATTTTATCCAGCTTTCAAAAACGAATGGGACAGAATATTGGTGTAAAACCTGGTGATGAAATGCTTGCAGCAATCAATGTTGCAGCAGAAATGGGAATTCCTACAACAATGGTAGACCGTCCTGTTCAGGTAACCTTACGCCGCGCCTGGGCAAAAAACAGTTTTTTTGGAAAAATGGGACTTCTTGCTTCTCTTTTAGCAAGCGCCTTCTCAAAAGAAGAAGTTGATGAGTCAGAAATAGAGGCCCTGAAGCAGAAAAACGAAATGGACAGCATGATGGCAAGCCTTTCTGAAGAAATGCCTGTAATCAAAGAAGTATTAATTGACGAGCGCGACAAATATCTTGCAAGTAAAATTTGGGAATCGCAGGGAAACAATATTGTTGCCGTTCTTGGAGCAGGACACCTTTCTGGCGTAGAAGCGCATCTTAATAAAATTGCTGGAGGCACAGAAACCAGCGATGTTTCTGCAATAAGTGAAGTTCCAAATAAAAAATCTGCTACAAAGTTTATTGGCTGGCTGATTCCTGCAATAATTATTGCATTTATAGCAGCCGGCTTTGTTTACGGCGGCCGCAGAGCAGGAACAGCAATGCTTTCTACCTGGATTTTATGGAACGGAATCCCAAGTGCAGTGCTTTCTGTAGTGGCACTGGCACATCCACTTACAATTATTGTATCGTTCCTTGCAGCTCCTTTTACCTCGCTTTGTCCATTTATTGGCGTTGGCTTTGTAAGCGGCATTGTACAGGCAATGGTTTGTAAACCACGTGTAAAAGATATGGAAAATCTTAGCGAAGATGTTCAGTCGATTAAGGGTTTTTACAGTAACCGCATTCTTCGCGTGCTTCTGGTATTTATACTTTCTTCTGTAGGAAGTTCAATCGGAACTTTTGCAGGCGGAGCCGATGTTATCCGCCAGTTTAGCGAGGCAGTTTAAACAGATTTTGCAGACTGTCTGAACTGCGTAGGCGACATGCCTTTTTCGCGGCGGAAGATTTTTGCAAAATGATTTGCATCGTTGAATCCTACATCCTGAGCAATTTCTGTAATAGAAGTGTCTGTTTCTTTTAAGAGGCGGGCACTTTTTTCTATTCTAAACTGAATAATGTAGTCAAAAATACTTGTATTCATGCAGCGCTTAAAAAGACGGCAGCACTCTTCCTTGCAAAGATTGATTTTTCCCGCAATATCATCAAGCGTAATGCGGTTTTCATAATTAAGTTCTATATAAGTGATGATGGAACGAAGGCGTTCAAAGTCCAGATTTGTCTGTACTTCTGGTTTTATAAAACTCTTACGATGATGGAAAAGAATCTTCCAGAACTGCTGGAGGCATATAATAATTTCCAGCTCTTTTTCTTCTGTCTGAAGTTTATTTTTTTCTATCAATTCTTTAATTGTTGCAACTATGTCACTATGCCAGTCCTCTGTTCCGTCAAACACAACCACAGGAAAGAAAAAGTCCTGAACAACAGGTTTTACATACTTTGTGTAGACAATACTGTTTTCAAAGCCGTAGATTACCTTTGGATCAAAAGTTGTAGCAATATAATCGCAGTTTTCCAGGGCAATCATACTGCCGGAATGCAGAACACCAGAATTACAGAAAATTGCATCACCCTGCTTTAGAATGAACTCTTCGTTATTTACCTTGTAGCGCATTTTTCCACTGGTGATAAGCGTAAGCTCAATTTCTGGATGCCAGTGCCACAAAAATGAACCAGACTCGTATTTACGAAGGCTTTCGTAGCTTACGAGCACAGGAAAATTGTAGTTTCCGTGAGATTTTGTTTCTTTTTGAATAGCATTTGTTTCTATCTGCATCGCTTTCTCAAAATAATACTAATTATTCTAGATTTTATCACTATTTACCACAAAATACTACTAATAAATGTCTAAAATCGTTTTTGTAAAACACCGATAAACGAAATATGAAGAAGCTTAGTTTAATTATGGTGCTGTTTGTGGCAGCTGCTTTCAGTGTTTTTGCAGAGATGTATAAGGCGAACGTAGAGGCGTCTTATTATGCAGATAAATTCCATGGCCGTAAGACCGCAAACGGCGAGATTTTTAATATGTATGATTTTACGGCGGCTCATAAGACAATACCGTTTAATTCTATTCTAAAAGTAACAAATATTGCGAACAATAAAAGCGTAACTGTACGCGTAAACGATCGTGGACCGTTTGTTGCAGGAAGAGAAATTGATCTTTCCAAAGCAGCCGCACAAAAACTGGATATGCTTGGTTCTGGTACTGCGCAAGTAAGTATAGAAATATTGCAGCGTGGTGCAGAGGGTAAAAACTCAGGCAGTACGCCTAAATCCACCGCGACGGCAAAGCCGGCGCCTTCATCAGCTAAGGCTGATGTAACAGAAGAAGTTGCTGTATTAAAAGAAGAGCCTGTAGAAGATTTACGATGGGATATTCAGGTAGGTTCGTTCAGTGAACGCGCAAATGCAGAGCAACTGGCACAAAAACTTTTGAAGGCGGGATTTAAAAACGTTGTTTATCAGAAGGCTGAGGGAATTACCCGTGTTGTAATCCGTGACCTTCCAACTGCAAATGTTCAGGGCATTTTGAATCAGTTGGAAGAAAAGGGATTTAAGGAATATCTGGTTAAGAAGCGATAAATAATCCTGCAATAGTAATAATCGCGCCAGCTACGCCCATTGGAGTAATTGCTTCTCCAAGGGCAAAAAATGCAAACACAATCGTAACAACTGGAATCAGATAGATTCCAGCAGAAACTTTTACGGTTCCAATAATGTTGCACGCCTTGTTCCATGCTGCAAAACAAAAACCAGACGCAACAAGGCCTAAAAACAAAAGATTTACCCAGTTCAAAGGATTAGAAAAACGCGAAAGATTTACGTCGCGGGCAAGAGTAACAAACATGCTTGAGCCACCGTTGATTTTTCCGTAAATCATCAAAGGAAGCATCAAAATTACCGCAAAAAAGAAAACACGGCGGGTACTGCAAATTGCATCGTATTTTTTGCCGTTGATAATAGAAACAAAAAGCGAATAAAAACCCCAGCAAACAGATGCCAGAAGGGCAAGCAAATCTCCTGCAGGATTAAGATGCAGGGTAGAACTTCCGTTTAAGCTTACAAGGGTAACTCCAAAAATCGCAATAAAAAATCCCAGCACAAAGCGAAGGGTTATATGCTTTTGATGAAGAAATATCTGCGCAATAATCGCAGTGAACATAGGGCAGATAGAAACAATTACGCTTACATTTGAAGCCGAAGTATAATCAATCGCAATATTTTCTGCAAACTGATACACAACAACGCCGCTTAATCCAGCCAGTACAAAATAAATATTGTCTGAAAGGCTGATTTTTTCCCACTTAGGACGCATAATCCAAAGACCAAAATATGCAATCACAAAACGGATAAACAAAATCTCCAGCGCGGAAAAACTATTTAAAAGATATTTTGTGCAAACAAACGTAATTCCCCAAAAGAATACGCTAACTGCTGCCATTAAAAGCCCAAAAAACTTAGAAGTTGAAAATTTACTCATATAATAGTGGCATTTTATTGAATGGCGGACGGGTATGCAATGGAAAATTCAAAAAAAATTGAATTATAAATAAGATGTGATAAAATAATTTTATAGTCCATTAAAGTTTGGAGAACTAATGGTCAGCAAATTTCTTGACTTTTTTTCTAAACAAAAAACTTTTCTATTTTTAATAATGTGCCTTTTTGTGCACGCCTTTAATATTGCCTTTTTCTATATTCTTGGACTTTTTCCTTTTGCAGTGCTCAACAGTTTTAGCACTCTTTTTTACGCCGCAGTTCTTTTACTTTTTAAGAAAAACAACGATGCCTATATAATTTTTACTTATTTTGAAATTATCAGCTTTTCTTTTGTGAGTGAACTTTTTGCAGGCGGCTCTCTCTGCTACATTTTTTACGTAATCGGAATGATTTCTGTAGTATTTTATCTTTTACCGCCAAAAAAACGTATGAAGCATATCTTTCAGGGAATTGGAATTGCTTATGCAATTGCGATTTATTATGTATATTTGAAGAAAATCTGCATTTTTCCTGAATATGCTCCGCTTGTACAAAAATATGCCGGCCAAATTGGATTTTTGAATCTTTGCATTACGCTTTTTACCCTCTTTTATATTTCTAATCTTTATATATTCGAGCTGAATACCGCCAGCGACAAACTGAATTACTTTAGCAATCATGATTTGCTTACAGGCCTTTTTAACCGCCGATTTTTTGAGCACATCATGCAGCGCAACAAGACAGAAAACGAAAACGAATATACAATCGCCATTTTTGACATTGATGACTATAAAAAGGTAAACGATACTTATGGTCACCAGGCTGGCGATGCCGTATTAAGAGTTGTAAGCGGTTTAATAGAAAAAACTGCCGGTAACGAATACGTTTGCGTAAGGTGGGGAGGCGAGGAGTTCATTCTTTACATGCCGCAGACAAGGGGAGAGAAGGCCTACGAACTTCTTGATGCCCTTCGGGTAAGAATAGGCACCACATTTATAGAAGTTGATGACCAGAAAATCCGGGTTACAGTAACCGTTGGAATGTGCAGCGCCAGCGACCTTACAGATTACGAAAACATAATCCGCAAAGCTGATGAAAAACTGTATTACGGTAAGCGCAACGGAAAGAACCAAGTCGTAAAATAATAAACGCCCGAGAAATTGATCCCGGGCGTTCATTTTATTCACCTTTTGCAAGCAAAAGGTGTGTTAGCGTTAGATTTAGTAACAATTGTAGATAAAATTACGACGCTAACAAACTTCGCAGTTGTCGGCCTTGTTTGTTGTAACAGGCTTTCCAGCTGCTGTAGCTTTAATTCCTGCGATTGTAAAGCATTTATTGCTTACGCGGTATTCAACCTTGCAGAAGTGGTCGATGTCGATTTTGGCAGGTTTTTCGCCTGTGTATTCGTTACCTTCAAGCTGAATTACTGTTCCCGGGGCTGCCCATGGAGCGGTAAGAAGCTCTACCTTTTCTTTTCCGTCTTCTGTGTAGTCGCAGGCAAGAAGCATTCCGCGGCTTTCTACACCCTTCATCTTACGTGGAGCAAGGTTAGCGGCGATGATTACGTGCTGACCAAGAAGCTCGTCTTCCTTAAGATATGGGCGGAGACCTGACTGAATGATTCGCTCTGTTCCAGAACCGTCATCCAGAGTTTCGATATAAAGCTTATCGCCCTGTGGGTTTGTTTCTACTTTAGTGATTTTTGCAACTAAAAGCTGGATGTGCTCGTTGAAGTATTTTGCAGGATTTGTTTCTGCTTCTGACTTCTGATTTCCGCTGTTAGAGCCAGCGTCACCTGCAGCTTTTTTAGCTTCCTGTTTTTTCTGAGCATCAGTCTTTGTGTCGGCTGTGGCCATAAGGCTTTCAAGGTCAAGTTCACCACCGGCACAAGGAGTTGTAATTCCCCAGTTTTCAAGAACCTGAGGGTGGATTTCACCGAATACACCAACAACTTCACCGTTTACTGTAACGCCTGCCTGACGACCTACGATAAAGCGAGGGTCTTCTGTTTCAACAACCTTGTATTCGTGGTCAAGGTAGTAAAGAAGGCTTGAAACTTCACTTGCCATGTCGTTGAAGTTAGCGTTTGCTGAACTTGTAATAAAACCGATGTGCTGGCGTGTGATTGTTCCAGTTACTTCATCATCCTTGAGGTAAGCAACCTTACCGATTTCAAAGATTTTGTGAGGGTAAACGGCGTTTGCACTTCCGCTTTCTGCACGAAGAAGTGAAGAAAGAATTTCCGGTCTGATGAACTGATAGTTTTCGCTCATCGGGTTTGCAATTTCAATAACCTTTGAGCCGTCAATCAGCATATTGTCGATGTAGTCTTTTTTAGAACCTACATAGTTAAAAATCATTTCCTGGTAGCCAAGACCAACCATCAGAGTTTTTGCCTTGCGGCTGAATTCTGTAAGTGGGAGGAGACGTCCTACAGTAAAGTCACTTGGAGTTACCGGTGGAAATGATGCAACGTTTGCACCAATCATAACGTCTTCGATGATATCAACCTCGTGAAGGAAGTCGTTGCGGTATGGAGCCGGGCTCAGAGTGATTTCTTCACCTTTAACTTCAACAGTGCTTCCCATGCGGGTAAGAGCGTCTACAACCTTTGGCATGTCAAAGTCAGAACCCAAAAGCTTGTTAATTGCACCCAGAGTTGTTTTTGTTGTTGGCTGGAAATAGTAAGGAACCATGATGTCCTTTCCAAGTCCTGTGTCATAAGGATGGCGTACAAGAACCGGCTTAATTTCGTAGCCCTGATCTGCAAAGTCGCAGGCAACGATGTTAGCAGAAAGGATAAGGTTTTCAATA
>JAILHD010000130.1 GCA_024696155.1 Treponema sp.
CCGAATATAATGCCTCTCACCCAGGACTTGGTGAAGGTGGAAAATTTCACAATAAAAAAGAAGAAAAACCACTTCCGGATGGAACTGTGCTTTCTTTTGCGCTGGTGGGAAATCAGAACTGCGGAAAAACCACGCTTTTTAACAAGCTGACGGGGTCGAATCAACATGTGGGAAACTTTCCTGGTGTTACTGTGGACAGAAAATCCGGCGAGATTAAGGGGCACCCGGACACTCTTATAACTGACCTGCCTGGCATCTATTCTATGTCGCCATATACGAGTGAGGAACTTATTTCGCGCGATTTTGTTCTGCACGAAAAACCTCACGCCATCATTAATATTGTGGACGCTACCAACATTGAGCGAAACCTTTACCTTACCATGCAGCTTCTGGAGTTGAATATTCCGCTGGTAATTGCGCTCAACATGATGGATGAGCTGACTGCAAATGGCGGTTCGATTGACGTTAACAAGATGGAGCATGTGCTTGGTGTGCCTGTTGTTCCGATTTCTGCAAAAAAAGGGCAGGGTATTGAAGAGCTTATTTCTCATGCTGTGCATGTTGCAAAGTTTCAGGAGCGTCCGCTGCGTCAGGATTTTTGTAGTAAGGAAGATAACGGCGGTGTGGTTCACAGAGCTCTTCATGGAACTATCCATTTGATTGAAGATCATGCGGAAAAGGCTGGTGTACCAATCCGTTTTGCGGCGACTAAGCTTTTGGAAGATGATAAGCGCATTCTTCATAAACTTGATCTTGATGTAAACGAAAAAGAAATGCTTGAGCATATCATCATGCAGATGGAAAAGGAGCGCGGGCTTGACCGAAGTGCTTCTATTGCGGATATGCGTTTTAGTTTTATTTTCCGACTCTGCGATTTATGTGTAAAAAAGCCGCATGAAAGCCGGGAGAGGGCCAGAAGTGAAAAAATTGACAGGGTTTTAACCGGCCGATGGACTGCCATTCCTTGTTTTTTTGCGATTATGGCGGGCGTTTTTTATCTGACTTTTAATGTAATCGGAGCCTGGCTACAGGGCCTTCTTGAATCTGCAATCGACTGGCTTACGGTGGTGTGCGACTCCGGTCTTTCTGCAATCGGGGTAAATGAAGTGCTTCACGGCCTTATTATTGACGGTATTTTTGCCGGTGTGGGTAGTGTACTTTCCTTTCTCCCGATTATTGTGACGCTTTTTTTCTTCCTTTCTATGCTGGAAGATTCTGGCTATATTGCCCGCGTTGCCTTTTTTATGGATAAACTTTTGCGAAAAATCGGACTTTCGGGCAGAAGTATTGTGCCACTTTTAATTGGTTTTGGTTGTTCTGTACCTGCTGTTATGTCTACAAGAACGCTTCCGAGTGAACGCGACCGAAAAATGACTATTCTGCTTACACCTTTTATGAGCTGTACTGCAAAACTTCCGATTTATGCCTTTTTTGTAAATGCCTTCTTCCCATCGCATGGGGGGCTTATTATGACTGGACTTTACTTCCTGGGAATTGTGGTTGGCATTTTGATTGCACTCATATATAAAAGAACGATTTTTAAGGGCGAGGCTGTTCCTTTTGTAATGGAGCTTCCAAATTACAGAATGCCGGGATTGCGTAATACTGCCCAGCTTTTGTGGGAAAAGGCAAAAGACTTTTTGCAGCGTGCTTTTACCGTAATTTTTATTGCCACAATTGTTGTATGGTTCTTGCAGAGTTTTAACTGGAAAATGCAGCTTGTTGATGATGCGGAACTTAGTATTCTTGCTTCGATTGCGCGTATGATTTCGCCGGTTATGAAGCCGATTGGTCTTGGAGACTGGCAGATTTCTGTTGCTCTTGTGAGTGGTTTTATTGCCAAGGAAAGCGTGGTTTCTACTCTGGAGATTTTGTTTGCGGGCGGTGTAGAGTCGATAATGAATTCTGTGAGCGCGGCAAGCCTTCTGGTATTCAGTTTATTATACAGTCCGTGTGTTGCGGCAATTGCTTCTATAAAACGTGAACTTGGTTCAAAGTGGGCAGCGGGCGTGGTTATCTGGCAGTGTCTGCTTGCCTGGGTGTGTGCGCTTGCAGTTTATCTTATAGGTCTTGCGGTTTTATAACATAAATTTTCTCCACGGTTCAAGATAATACTGTTATACTTATTCTAGAGGTAAAACTATGAACGAAATTTTCGAATTTATTAAAAAGTGTGGAACTTACTATCTTGCAACTGTAGAAGCTGGTCAGCCAAGAAACCGTCCTTTTGGAACTGTAAATATTTTTGACGGTAAGCTTTATATCCAGACTGGAAAAAGCAAGGAAGTTTCTAAGCAGATTCAGAAGAATCCAAAGGTAGAAATCTGCTGTTTTGATGGTTCAAGCGGTCAGTGGCTTCGCCTTGCTGGGGAACTTGTTCGTGATGACAGACGTGAACCAAAAGTTGATATGCTTGAGCACTATCCAGATTTGAAAAATATGTATTCGCCAGATGATGACAACACAGAAGTTCTTTACTTTAAGAATGCTGTTGCAACAATCTACAGTTTTGGCGGTGCTCCAAAAGTTGTAAAATTCTAAAATTCAACTTGTTTTAAAATAATTTTGTCAAATCAGTCAAGCTGGAGTACAATGGAATTAATATTGATTCTTTCATAGCGAGGTTTTATGAAGATTAAAAAATTTTTCCAGAGTCTTCGGTTCAGGCTGATTGTAATTGTTCTTGGTATTTTTGTTATTTCTAATGTAATCATTGTTAGTACAGCCTTAAAAGTTTCTACAAAATCTACGACTGATGCTGTGGAGCACGGTCTTGCTGCGGTAACAGAAAGTGTTGCCAGTAAAATTAAGGCGGAATCCGACAAACAGTACAGAATGCTGGAAGCCCTTGCGATGATGGATTTTATCCGCAATGAAAGCATTTCGCTAATTTCTAAGTGCCAGCAGCTTACGAGTATTGCGAAGGTAAGCACTGAATATGAAAATCTTGGTTATTATGATGCGGGTGGAAACAGTTATACTGCACAGGGACAGAAAATCCAGCTGAAACGTGCCTATATTGATACTACTTTGAAGGGAAAGCGGTACGTGGCAGACCCTGCAATCAACGGCGTTACGAACGTACTCTTTCAGATTTATGCCGTACCAGTTTTTGATTACAACAACAAACCTATTGCCTGCCTTACTGCAAATCTTTTGGGAGAGACTCTTTCTAAAACAATTGAACAGCTCAGCTTTGGATCTTCTAGCTCGCTTATTGAAGTTATAAATCGTAATACGGCGCACGTAATTGCTTCAAATGATCTGGAAAAGGTTACTTCTTTTAAACGTGCGGATGAAGACATTGATGCGGGACTTGCTCCAATTATTGCAAAGGTTTTGAACTGGGAGTCAGGTTCGGAAGTTTATGTAAATCCGGATACTGGCAAAAAAATGATTGCAACCTACCGCGATATACCTGATACAGACTGGTCTGTAATAGGTCTTTGTAATTATGATGATTTTTACAGCGTTATTGATAAAATGTCCAGAATTATTGGATTAATTTCTATTGGAATGCTTGTTATTGCCTTTGTGGCAGTTGGCGTTACAATGACTATAAGTCTTAAACCTCTTAAAAATGTAAAAATTGCAATTTATGATGTGGCATCTGGAGATGCCGATTTGACTAAACGTATCCCGCAAAAGGGAAATGATGAAATTTCTGATGTAGTAAAGGGCTTTAATAACTTTATGGAAAAACTCCAGCATATTATCGGGCAGATTAAGGGCTCTAAAAATATACTTGGAAGTGCAGGTCAGAATCTAAAAACAAGTACAGAAGATACAGCTTCTTCTATTACTCAGATTCTTGCAAATATTGAAGCCGTGCATACCCAGATTTCTAATCAGTCGAGCAGTGTGCACGAGACTGCTGGGGCTGTAAACGAAATTGCTTCTAATATTGAATCATTGGAAAAGATGATAGAAAAACAGAGTTCTGGAGTTTCTGATGCCTCCAGCGCTGTAGAACAGATGATTGGAAACATTCACGCTGTTAATAATTCTGTAGAAAAAATGAGTTCTTCTTTTAGCGACCTTAGCCTTAATGCAAAAAATGGTGTACAGGTTCAGCAGAACGTAAATGAAAAAATCGAACAGATTAAGGCTTTAAGCGAGACGCTTCAGGATGCAAACACCGCAATTGCAGACATTGCAGAGCAGACAAACCTTCTTGCCATGAATGCGGCTATTGAAGCTGCTCACGCCGGCGAAGCTGGAAAAGGCTTTTCTGTAGTTGCCGATGAAATCCGTAAACTTTCGGAAACGTCTACGGTTCAGTCTAAGACAATTGGAGAACAGCTTTCTAATATTCAGAATGCAATTAATGATGTTGTAAATGCTTCTGAACAGTCCAGCCACGCATTTAATACAATGGCTTCTAAAGTTACAGAAACTGATGAACTTGTTCGCGAAATTAAAGCTGCAATGGAAGAACAGAATGAAGGTTCTAAGCAGATTAGTAATGCCCTTCATTCAATGAACGACAGCACGGTAGAAGTTCATACTGCGGGCCAGGAAATGGCAGAAGGTAACAAGGCAATTCTGGAAGAAGTTCACAACTTGCAGAATGCAACAGGTGTAATGGAAGAAAGTATGAACGAAATGAGTATTGGCGCTAAAAAAATCAACGAAACTGGTGAGGCTCTGCGCTCAATTGCCACTGAACTGGAAAAAACAATTAACGAAATTGGCATGCAGATTGACCAGTTCTGTGTTTAGTACTGTTTACTCGCAGATAAGTTCTATAGGGCAGTGATCTGAACCAGTTACCTGATTCAGAATTGTGCTGCTCTTAACATGCTCTATAAAGCCCGGATTTACGCACTGGTAGTCAATACGCCACCCGATATTCTTTTCTCTTGCATGAAAGCGATAGCTCCACCAGGTGTACATTTTGGGTTCAGCGCAAAAATGACGGAAGGTATCAACGTAGCCGGCAGAAGTAAAGGTGTCCATCCATGCACGTTCTTCTGGTAAGTAGCCTGCATTGCCTTCGTTTGCCTTTGGATTTGCAAGATCAATTGGTTTGTGGGCAATGTTATAGTCACCGTTTAAAACAATATTAAAGCCAGCGTCAACAAGCTCATTACATTTTTTAAGAATTGCGGCACAGAATGCAAGTTTATAATCAAGACGAGCACCTGCGTCCTGGCTGTTAGGAAAATATGCAGAAATTACGGCTAGTTTTCCAAACTTTGCAATGCATACGCGGCCTTCGTCATCAAAAGCTGCGTCTCCAAGAATTCCAAAAGAATCTGGTTCAGTTTTAGAGTAAATTGCAGTTCCAGAATATCCGGCTTTTTTTGCACTGCTAAAGAAAGATTTATATGTGCCCCCGTCCTTAGTTGGAGGTGAAATCAGTGCGTCCGAAAGCTGGCTTGGATTTGCCTTAGTTTCCTGAATGCATACAACATCTGCATCTGTCTGAGTAAGCCAGTCTATAAAGCCTTTTTTTTCTACTGCACGAATTCCATTTACGTTCCAAGATATAATCTTCATTTTTCTTTCCTTATTTTAGTATTTTACTTTAAAACTACGCTCGTATTCATCTACGGGAATGATTTTTCTTTCTATATTATCTATGCGTATAAACCTGTCTGAATCCAGCCGTTCAACCATACGTTTAATGGAATGGCCTTCTCCTTGAACTTCCATCAGAACAGAGCCGTCATCATCATTGTAAACCCAGCCCGTAAGTCCAAAGGCCTGAGCCGCATATTGCGCGGTATAGCGGAATCCTACACCCTGAACACGTCCTGTAAATCTGATTTGCTGCCTGATTTTTTCTGACATAGGGGCATTGTAGCACAAAAAATTTAGTTTGACGACTTTAAATAGCGCGGAGTATAATTTTTACAAGGAGTCTGCTTGAAAAAACGCATACGAATAATTTCATACAGTGTTAGTGTCCTCTGTCTGATTGCTGCCGTTTTTCTTCTATTAATATCCATCGATTCGCCCAAAAATGATAATCTTCATAATAAAGAGAATGATCTTAACAACGAAGTAGAGCACAAAATTCTTTATCTTTGTTCCTATAATACGCAGTATTATTCCTACGATGCGCAGTATTCTGGCATACAACGTTCGCTTTTTGAAAACTGTATTGATTATGACATATTTTACATGGATGCAAAAAAATATGGCACCACACAGGATAAGCTTGTCTTTCATGATTTTTTAAAAGCAAGAATGCATCCTGGCGAATATGAAGCGGTTCTTTTAGGCGATGATAACGCGCTTTTATTTGCAATGGAGTATCAGGAAGAACTTTTTAAAGGACTTCCAATGGTCTTTTTTGGAATTAATGATTTAGATCTGGCAAGAACTTCCTGCAAAAATCGTTACATCACAGGTTTTTACGAAGAGACTTATCTTGATATTCTGGTTGAACTTACAAGTAAACTTTTTCCAGATTCACGTCAGTTTATTGCAATTCACGACAGTTCTGTTGCTGGCCGCGCTGATGAAAAAAAGTTTTTTGCACTTGCCAGAAATTATCCCGAATACGAATTTTCTGACATAAATACTTCTACGATGAACAAAAAGGAATTTGTAGAAGCTTTGGAACAGATTCCGTCTGATGCTGTAATATTTTTTATGACCTGTTATGGTGATAACGATGGTAAAATTTATTCAGTTCTTTCCCGTGCGCACACAATTACCAATGCCACTTCCGCTCCTGTAATAAGAAACTATCCGGGTGGAGAAGGACAAGGAATCCTTGGCGGTATCTACATGGATTTTGAAAACCAGTGCTATCTTGCGGGTCTTACAATTGCTGATATTCTTAAAAATGGTGCTGATGTTTCAAAAATCCCGCTTATGGAAACTACAACCAGTTGCTGTGCATTTGACTGGCAGATGATCAAAAAACTTGGACTTAATCGTTCGGTTTTTCAGGAAGGAACAATTTTTTATAATAAAAATCCTACAATCATAGAACTATTTGGCCGTATTCTTCCTGTAATGGGCCTAATTGTTGTTGCCCTTTTGATAATCATAGTCATTCTAAATATTTCAGAAGCCCAGGAAAAAAAGACAAATTCAGAACTACGGGCTTCTCAAGAGGTTCTGTTAAAGTCGGAAGTTCAGCTACGTTATCTTGTTGATAATGATGAAATTCTTGATATTTTAAATCGCCGTACAATCACAAATTTTATAATAAATGAAGTTCCTGTAAATGCTAAGTTCAGCATGATTATTATTGATATTGATGGTTTTAAAAATCTGAACGAAAGTTACGGTCATCAAGTTGCGGACAGCATTTTGCAGTATATGGTTGCTGTGTTTAAAGAAATCTGTGATGGAATTGACTGCAAGATTGCGCGTTATGGTGGCGATGAGTTCTTACTTTACTTTAATGATAGAAAAATTTGTGCAGATGATGAACTTGTTTCCCGTTTGATGAACGCAATTCATGCTCCTATTCCGCTGGGCGACGAATCTCTTGTAATAACTGCAAGTCTAGGTATTGCAAATTCTGATGGAAAAACTCCTCCAGAGCGGCAGATTTTGAATGCAGAAACTGCAATGTATAATGCCAAAGACGACGGTAAAAATCGTGTTTCTGTTTATGACGGCGAACTTAAGCAGAAGGATGAAGAAGAAACCCGTATTAAGGCAAAATTACAGGAAGCTTTTGATCACGATGGATTTTACATGGTGTACCAGCCGCAGATTCATACAAAGACAAAAAAAATCCACGGTTACGAAGCGCTTGTTCGTATGAAGGAGCAGGGAATTTATCCCGGTCAGTTTATTCCTGTTGCAGAACGCAACGGCTGGATTTGGAAAATCGGACGAATTACTACAGAACTTGTAATTAAGCAGCTGGCACAATGGCGCGACGAAGGTCGGGAGCTTTATCCTGTTTCTATTAACTTTTCCAGCAATCAGCTGAATGATTACGGCTACATTGATTTTATGAAAGACCTTTTAAAACATTATAAGGTTCCTGCAAATCTGATTGAAATTGAAATTACAGAAGGCATGTTCCTTGCCAAAAGTGCCCTTTCGGATGCAATTTTTAAGCACTTTCAGAAGATGGGTATTAAGCTTTTGATGGATGATTTTGGAACAGGCTATTCTTCACTCGGTTATCTTACCTATATACCGGTTGATGTTATCAAACTTGATAAGTCGCTTGTGGACACATACCTTGTAGACGGAAAAGATTCGTTTATAAAAGATATTATTCGCCTTATGCATGACCTTGGAAAACAGATGATTATAGAAGGTGTTGAAGAGCAGTGGCAGTATGAGCGGCTTATGGAATTTAATGCTGATATTATTCAGGGCTACTTCTTTAGTAAGCCTCTTCCTGCTGCAGATGCAATTATCTTTCAGCCAAAGTAAATTCCATTGAAATTTTTACCCTGTTTGTGATATTTTATTTTCATCATGAAAAAATCTTTTGTTATTTCAGCATTGGTTTTGGGCGTTATGCTCAGTTTTACTGGTTGTGGCAATAAGGCTGCTAAAGATAAAGCAGCTGCTGACAAAGTTGCTGCATTAATTGATTCTATTTATGTTCAGGAACGCACTGCAGACACAGACAAACTTTGTGCTCAGGCAAAAAAAGCCTGGGATAAGCTTTCTGATGCACAGAAGGAACTTGTAGAAGGCGAGAACGCAGATCCAGATTATTTTGGATGCGATACAGGAGATGCAAGCCTTGATAATCCTCTTAATCAGGATGGAATCGGTGAGACAGAAATTCTTGTTGTAAGCTTTGGAACTTCTTTTAACGCAAGCCGTGCACAGGACGTTGGCGGTGTAGAAAAGGCAATTCAGGCTGCAAACCCTGATGCTTCTGTAAGACGCGCATTTACTGCACAGATTATCATTAATCATGTACAGGCTCGCGATGGAGAAAAGATTGATAACATTCAGCAGGCTCTTGAGCGTGCTGTAAAAAACGGTGTAAAAACTCTGATTGTTCAGCCAACACACCTTATGCACGGTGCTGAATATGATGAACTTTCTGACGCCGTAAATGGTTATGCAGATAAATTTGAAAATGTTGTAATTGCTGAACCACTTTTGGGAAAAGTTGGAAAAACATCTTCTGTTACTAATGAAGATAAACGCGCAGTTGCAATCGCTATTACAGAGCGTGCCGTAGCACTTGCAGGTTACAGTTCACTTGCTCAGGCAGATTCTGATGGAACAGCATTTGTATTTATGGGACACGGTACTTCTCACGCTGCAAAAATTACTTACAGTCAGATGGCTGCTCAGATGGCAAATCTTGATTACGGTAACGTATTTATTGGTACTGTAGAAGGTGAACCAGAAGAAACTGCATGCGAAAACGTAATGGAGGCTGTAAAAGCTGCAGGTTACAAAAACGTGGTGCTTCGTCCTCTTATGGTTGTTGCTGGTGACCATGCAAATAATGATATGGCCGGCGATGACGATGATTCATGGAAGTCTATGTTTGTAGCTTCTGGTGCCTTTGAAAAAATCGACTGCCAGATTGAAGGTCTTGGAGGCATTCCAGCTGTTCAGTCAATTTACGCTGCTCATACAGAAGAAGCAAAAAAAAAACTGAACTAGCAGACGGAGTTTATTCCGTAAATTTTAAAACTGACAGCACAATGTTCCGTCTAAACGAAGCTTTAGACGGAAAAGCAACGCTCACCGTAAAAGACGGAAAAATGAGCGTTCACATTACGCTGGCAGGTAAAAAAATCCTGAATCTGTATTGCGGAAAAGCTGAAGACGCAAAAAATTACCAGGTAAACTGGCTTAATCCTACTGTTGATTCTGTTACTTATGAAGATGGCACAACAGAAAATGTCTTTGGTTTTGACGTTCCCATTACAAAAGAAAAAATCGGTAAAGACTTTGATCTTGCCCTGATTGGTAAAAAAGGTGTCTGGTACGATCACAAAGTCTGCGTTACTTTTGCAGAAAGTTTTGAAGACGAACTTGTAGACGCCCTTGAATTAAAATATGCAAATCAGTTTTCTGTAAAAAAAATCAAAAACACAGAATACCGTTTAATTACAATATCAAATAATCAGAAATTTCTTGTAGTTCCAGAAGGTAATGCTGTGCCAAAGAATCTTCCTTCTGACGTAAAAATCCTAAAACAGCCGATTGATAAAACTTATCTTGTTTCAACTTCTGTAATGGATTTGCTGGCAAAAATCTATGCGGTTAATTTTATTAAATTTTCTGGCACAAAGCAGGATGACTGGCACGTTTCTGAAGCTGTAAATGCCATGGAAAAGGGAAATATTTCCTATGCTGGAAAATACAGTGCTCCAGATTACGAACTTTTGGTGAGCGGAGGATGTAATCTTGCAATTGAGAATACGATGATTTATCACAAACCGGAAGTTATGGAAAAACTTGATGAGCTTGGAATTCCTGTTCTTGTAGAATATTCTGGTTATGAGCGAAATCCTCTTGGACGCCTTGAATGGATTAAACTTTACGGTATTCTTTTTGGAAAAGAAGCAGAGGCAGAAAAACTATTTAATGAACAGCTTGCAAAAATCAAACCTGTTTTGAATCAGAAAAATACAGGGCTTAGCGTTGCGTTTTTTTATGTAAACAAAAACGGTGCAATCAATGTACGAAATCCAGATGACTATGTTGCAAAAATGATTGAACTTGCGGGCGGAAAATATCTTCCTTCTGATATTCTTGACCGCAAAGACGGCAGCGTAAAATCTATGGGTTCAACAAGTACTATTCAAATTGAAGATTTTTTTGCAAGCGCACAGAATGCTGATATAATTATTTATAATGGTACTGTTGACGGCGAGCTTGCCAGCATAGATGACCTTATAAAAAAGAATGCGGCTTTTAAAGATTTTAAGGCCGTTAAAAATGGAAGGGTTTATACTTCACAAAAAAGATTTTTTCAGATGTCTTGCGGAATTGGTGATTTTATTGTAGATGTAAATAAAATCTTAAATGGAAAAGACAGTAATCTGACATTTATAAACAAGGTACAATAGCAGACGTAAATGAATAAAACGCGGAATGTGCTTATATTTTTAATAATGATTCTCTTTCTTGCCGTGCTTTTTGTGTGGAACCTTTCGATTGGAACTGTACACATCACTATTAGCGAGATTTCTTCTATTATATTTGGAGGGGGTTCGGGTAGCGTAAACGAAAAAATCATTATGAATATAAGGCTTCCGCGCATTCTGGCTGCCATGATTCTTGGGGGCGCTCTTGCGCTTTCTGGCTTTCTTTTACAGACTTTTTTTCAAAATCCTATAGCTGGTCCGTATGTGCTTGGAATTTCTTCTGGAGCAAAATTGTTTGTTGCCACTACGATGATTTTCTTTTTAGACCGTGGAATCTATCTTAGTTCTCTTGGTATGGTTTGCGCTGCGTTTACGGGTTCGCTTCTTGCTATGGGAATTGTACTTTTGTTTTCTGTGCGTGTTCGCAGTATGAGTGTTCTGATTGTATGTGGAATTTTAATCGGCTACATCTGTTCTGCAATTACTGATTTTTTTATTACTTTTGCAAAAGATTCAAATATTGTAAATCTTCATAACTGGTCGGTAGGAAGTTTTTCTGGCATAAATACGGGCGATGTAAAAATCATTTGTGCAGTTGTTTTTTTGACTGTGCTTATAAGTTTTTTGCTTTCAAAACCAATCGGAGCCTTTCAGCTTGGAGAAAACTATGCCCGCAATATGGGAGTAAATGTAAAAAAACTCCGTATTTTTTTGATCTTGATTTCAAGTCTTCTTTCTGCCTGCGTTACTGCTTTTGCTGGACCTATAAGCTTTGTGGGAATTGCAGTGCCTCATCTTGTAAAATCTGCCTTAAAAACTGCAAAACCTCTTATTCTTATTCCGGCGTGTTTTTTAGGAGGAGCAATTGTAACCGTGTTCTGTGATGGAATTGCGCGTACAATATTTAGTCCAACAGAGGTAAGCATTAGTTCTGTAACCGCCGTTATTTTAGTTCCTGTGGTTATATATATGATGATGGGGCGTAAAAAAGCATAGTGGTTTCATATATATAAGGCTTATTGACTAAAATTAATTATGCCTTATATTTAAATGTATGAAATTCTTTTTGGTAATCACATTTTTGTTTTTTGCAGGCAGCCTGATAGGCTGGGGAATTGAATTATTTTTCCGTCGTTTTTTTTCTAAAAATAATACTGAACGAAAATGGATTAACCCTGGATTTTTGATGGGGCCGTATCTTCCGCTTTACGGATTCAGCCTTGTAATTCTGTTTTTGCTTTCGTATATCGATGTAAGTTTTATTAGTAATCCGCACTTGCAGAAGTTAGTTTTATTTGGCTTGATGGCTTTGTGCATTACATTTTTTGAGTACATTGCCGGAATGATTTTTATTGTTGGTATGAAAATCCGACTTTGGGATTATTCTAAAAACTGGGGAAACATTAAAGGAATCATCTGTCCGCAGTTTACTTTTTACTGGTGGCTTTTGAGCGCCATTTACTATTTTATAATTCATCCAAAAATCCTTTCGTGGCTTTTCTGGTTTACAAATCATATTGAGTTTAGTTTTGTTGTTGGATTTTTCTATGGTGTTCTCTGTGCAGATTTAACATATTCTCTTCGTATTATGACAAGAATCCGCCATTTTGCCCGCGAAAATAAAATCATCATTCAGCTTGCGGAACTTCAGCAACATATTCGTCTTTGGAACGAAGAAAACAAGGAAAAACTGCACTTCTGGCTTACTATGAAGTCGGAGCAGATTTCTTTGCCTGAACATTTACGTTTAATTTTTGAAAAATTGCAGAAAAAATAATATGGCTCTAAAAGAAACATACATTCTTAATACCTCTGAACTTTCTGCCGGATATGAAAAAGAAATTATTGTTGATGATGTAAACCTTGAGATTCGCGCGGGTGAAATTGTTTGTCTTATTGGTCCCAATGGCAGCGGAAAATCTACTATCTTAAAAACGATTACACGCGAACTTGATGCGCTTGGCGGAAAGATTTTTGTGCTTGGAAAAGATTATACCGGACTGAGTGAGCTTGAAAGTGCACACCATGTTTCTATGGTGATGACGGAAAAAATCAAACCGGAGTTTATGACTTGCCGAGAGGTAGTTGAAACGGCACGGTATCCGTATACAGGACGACTTGGTCTTTTGAGTGAAGATGATAAGGCTGTTGTAGCGCAGGCAATAAAGACTGTGGGCGCGGAGGAGCTTTCTGAAAAACAGTTTTGCAAAGTAAGTGATGGTCAGAAGCAGCGGATTATGCTTGCTCGTGCAATTGCGCAGGATACAGAAGTGATTGTGCTTGATGAGCCGACTTCTTTTCTTGATATGCGCTATAAAATTGATTTGATTCGAGTAATAAGACGGTTTGCAAAAGAGCAGAAAAAGGCTGTAATTATGAGCCTTCATGAACTGGATTTGGTGAAGGCAGTGGCAGATAAGATTGTCTGCATTGGTAATGGAAAGGTTTTACGCACAGGTACGCCTTCAGAGATTTTTAGCGGAAATTTTATACAGACACTTTACGGAATAAACGATGACGAATTTGACAATGAAACGGGAATGCTCAAGTTGTAAAGTAATTATGATTCAGGGCACAATGTCTAACGTGGGAAAGAGCCTTCTGGTGGCGGGCTTATGCAGGATTCTGAAGCAGGATGGCTGGAGGGTGGCGCCTTTTAAATCGCAGAATATGGCACTCAATTCTTTTGTGACGTCGGACGGTTTTGAAATGGGACGTGCGCAGGTGATGCAGGCAGAAGCTGCGGGAATTGAACCTAGCGTGCTGATGAATCCGATTTTGCTTAAACCAACAAGCGACAGAAAATCGCAGGTGATTGTGAACGGAAAGGCCGTGGCAAATATGGATGCCCGCGATTATTTTGAATATAAGCGGGAACTGGTGCCTGCGATAATGGATGCCTTTAGAAACCTGAGTGTGGAAAACGATGTTATTGTGATTGAAGGAGCAGGAAGTCCTGCTGAGATTAACCTTCGCGAGAATGACATTGTGAACATGGGACTTGCCGAGATGGTGGATTCGCCTGTTCTTCTTGTGGGCGATATTGATCGTGGCGGCGTTTTTGCCCAGCTTTTGGGAACACTTGATTTGCTTTCGGAAAGCGAGAGGGCACGCGTGAAAGGGCTTGTAATTAATAAGTTCCGTGGGGATGTTTCTCTTCTAGAACCAGGTTTAAGGGAACTCGAAGTTCGCGGCAGGGTGCCGGTGACTGGTGTAGTGCCTTATATGAAATTACGTGTGGATGATGAAGACAGTTTGACCGAAAGGTTTGAGGCCTCTCCCAATGTGAATGTGCCTTCTACGGGTGTAATAGTGCCTTCTACAGGCGTGTGCGTAAAAATCTGCGTGATTCGTCTGCCTCATATTTCCAACTTCAGCGATTTTTCAGTTTTTGAGACCTTTGAGAGCATGGGAGTTTCTCTTTCTTATATTGATAGCGCGGTGGAACTCAAAAAACTTTCCCCGGACATGATAATTCTTCCTGGCAGTAAAAATACAATTGGTGATTTGCGCTGGCTTAAGGAGTGCGGGCTTTCTGATGCGGTGACTGAGTTTGCAGGACGTGGTGGCATTGTAATTGGAATCTGCGGGGGCTTTCAGATGCTTGGCGAGTGGGTGTCTGATCCGTTTGGAGTGGAAGTGGAGAAAGGTAGTCGTGAAGAAGGCCTTTCTCTTTTAAAATTACACACGGAGCTTGAAACAGAAAAAATTACGACTCAGGTTAGTCGAAAAATTGAAGGCGCCGGCGGATTTTTTGAGTTTTTAAACGGAAAAACTGCTGCTGGATACGAAATTCACGCGGGAAAAACTTATTTTGAAGATGGAAAAGAGTTTGTTGGCGTGGTGGACTTTGGTAGTCACAATGTTTTGGGCACTTACATTCACGGATTTTTTGACGAAGGGGATATTGCTTTAAGTCTTGTGAAGGCGCTGGCGGAGCAAAAAGGCATTTCTCTTTTGGTGGAGAATGGTAGTCACAAAGTTGATTATAAGGCATTCAAGGAATCGCAGTATGATTTACTTGCGGATACCCTCAGAAAATCTCTTGATATGAAGTCAATTTACAAAGTTATTGGGCTTCCAGAAAAGAAAGAGGCGAACAATGAACAGATATAATGAGATTTACAATCAAATAAAACATAACTGGGATTGTGTTGCTAAGCCTTTGGACAGCATGGGTCGTTTTGAAGAACTGACTGCAAAAATCGGAGCAATTCAGAATTCTGTTTATCCAAAATTGGATAAAATCTGCCTTCTTGTTTTGTGTGCAGATAATGGTATTGTGGAAGAGGGCGTAAGTCAGTCTGGTCAGGAAGTTACGTCGATTTGCGCTAAGAATATTGCGGCGGGAAAAAGTGCTGCAGGTGTGATGGCGGCATCACTTGGAATCGATGTGCGTGTCGTGGATCTTGGGATTGCTACAATGGACGAAATCCCTAATGTAAATAACAGAAAGATTCGTGCGGGAACTCGTAATTTTATAAAAGAGCCAGCAATGACAAGTGATGAATGTAAGCGGGCAGTTCAAGCTGGAATGGAACTGGCTGAAGAATGCAGTAAGAAATATGATGCGATTTGTATTGGTGAGATGGGAATCGGGAATACTACGACTAGTGCTGCCGTAGCGGCAGGGCTTCTTGGGTTAAATGCAGAAGAAGTTTGCGGACGCGGTGCCGGACTTTCTGATGGAGGATTGAGCCGAAAAATCAGCGTGGTGAGTCAGGCGATAAAAAAGTATAATTTATCAGACAGTTCTGCGTTAAAAATTCTTGAATGTGTGGGTGGTTTTGATATTGCCGGTATGGTTGGTGTATATCTGGGAGCTAAAAAATACGGAATACCGGTAATTTTGGATGGCGCAATCAGTATGACAGCGGCTCTTTTGTCTGAAAAAATAGACAGCGGGACAGAAAATTTTTTGATTCCATCTCATAAAAGTCGGGAACCGCTTGCTCAAAAAATATGCGCGAAACTAGGCACGGAATTTACTCCTGTAATTGATGGGACAATGGCGCTTGGAGAAGGCAGCGGCGCTGTGATTATGACCGGGGTTTTGCGCACGGCTTTAGAAGTTTACAATAATGCCGTAAAGTTTGAAGATTCGGGCGTGACTCAGTACAAAAGGAATACAAAGTGATTTACCTTGTTTACGGTGGAAGTGGAAGCGGAAAATCCTCATTTGCAGAAAAACTTTTGGCAGGCTTTGCGAGTAACAAAAAATATTATATTGCCACAATGATGGCGCAAAAAGATGACGAAGATGCACAAAAGAAAATAGCCCGGCATAAAAAAATGCGCTCGGGGAAAGGCTTTAAAACGATAGAACAGCCTAAAGATTTAGAAAAAATCAACGTTGAAGACGGGGCTTCGGCGCTTTTAGAATGTATGTCAAATTTGTGTGCTAACGAGATGTTTGATGCTGCGTCTGGCACTCAAAAATCAGAAGATGAGGTGTGTAAAAAAATCATTACGGGCATAAAGGGGCTTTCCTCTGTTCTGGAAAATCTTGTGATTGTTACAAATAACGTTTTTGAAGACGGCGTTCAGTATGATGAATCAACAAAAATCTATATCCGTGTGCTTGCAAAAATTAACTGTGAACTTGCAAAAATCTCTGATAAAGTATATGAAGTGGTTGTTGGAATCCCGATGGAGTTAAAATGAGAATTATCCGTTCTGTCTTTCAATTTTTTAAATCGTTTACAGTCGCTTTTTCAATTTATTCAAAAATTCCAGTTCCACGTTTTAACTGGGGCTCGGACGATATGAAGTATCATTTATGCTTTTTTCCGTGGGTAGGGGCTGTAATTGGTGTGCTTGAGTTGGGATGGTTCAATCTGTTTTTTAAGGTGTTGAGCGGGCAGTCGATTAAAGAGGGCATTTTTGCCTCAAATCATCTTTTTTTTGCTATGATTGCCCTTATAATTCCAGTTCTAATAACTGGCGGCTTTCATTTGGATGGATTTTTGGACACAATGGACGCTCTTCATTCTTATGGTGACCGTCAGAAAAAGCTTGAAATCTTAAAAGACCCGCACGTGGGCGCATTTGCTGTAATCAGTTTTGCGGTATATATTCTGCTTGCCGTGGCATTTTTATTGCTTGTAAACGAAAATTCTTTGCAGCCTGTAATTTGCATCTGCTTTAGTTTTTTTATTTCACGCTGTCTGAGCGGTTTGAGTGTTTTACTTTTTCCAAAAGCGCGTTCAGATGGAATGCTTGCCACGGAAAGTAAAACCAGAAGTTCTGTTTTTGTGATTGTAATGCTTTGCCTCCAGCTAACCGCCGGCGCCCTGGGAATGATTTATTTTTCTGGAATTACGGCAGTTATTGCCCTTGGAGCAATTTTAATCTGCTTTCTCTACTATTTTGCCATCAGTAAAAAACAGTTCGGCGGTATTACAGGCGACCTTGCCGGTTTTTTTGTATGCCTTGCAGAACTTGGGGCGCTAGTTTGTTTGTTGTATTAAATTTACACCTTCTTGTAAGTGCCTCCTCATCTCTTTATAATTACATACCTGCGCAATAGGCAGATTTTATAGGTAAAGGGATTTTTATGAACAGGTATCAGTTTGCAAGAACAAGGCTTACATTCGGAAAAGAGAATATGGAAAAAATCTACAATGCCCGGGTAATTGTATTTGGCATTGGCGGAGTAGGCAGCTATGTTGTAGAGGCTCTTGTTCGTTCCGGAATTGGTGCAATTGATATTGTTGACGATGACAGAATCTGTCTTACAAATTTGAACCGCCAGCTTTATGCGCTGCGTTCTACAATCGGAAAAGATAAGGTTGATGTTGCCGAAGCTCGCATTCACGATATTAATCCGGACTGCAAGGTTACTAAATGGAAGACTTTTTATATGCCAGAAACTGCTGATCAGTTTGATTTTTCGCAGTACGATTATATTGTAGATTGCATTGATACTGTGACTGGAAAACTAGAAATCATAACCCGTGCAAAGGCGCTTAAAAAGCCGGTTATCAGCTGTATGGGGGCGGGAAACAAAGTTGATCCTACACAGCTAAAAGTTGCCGACATTACACGAACTTCTGTTTGCCCGCTTGCCCGCGTTATGAGAAACGAGCTTAAGAAACGCCGAATCAAAAGATTAAAGGTTGTGTTCTCAACAGAAAAAGTTATTCCGCCACATGATGAAGATTTGGATGTAAGCTGCAAGGTGAACTGTGTTTGCCCGCCGGGAACAAAATGCACCTGCACCGTTAGAAATCAGGTTCCGGGAAGCAATGCCTTTGTTCCCTCTGCCGCTGGTATGATGATTGCAGCAGAAGTTATAAAAGACCTTACTCAGTTCCACGTAACAGATTTATTTAAGGAATAAAACTATTCTATCATATTTATGGGATATGTCATTAAAATTCCTTATTCCTTGACAAATCCTTACACCCGGTTATAAAATTATCTTATTATGTGGAAAACATCAGTTTTATTGTTAGAAAAATGCTATATCTCTGCCGCTCTATAGGGGTAGTGGGTCTTTTTCAGAAAACTGTGGTTTTTCAATCTGTTTTTCTAAAATCCAATTAAATTATTAATTCCCACTGTTCCTTTTTACGACTTTAATTCTTGCTGTAAAGGAGCGGCGTACTATGTTTAATATTAAAAAACAAATCAGAAAATTATACTCTTCTGCGATTTTTGGACAGATTTCACTTTCCGGTGCATGGGTTGCAATTCTTGCTGCCCGCGGATTTTCCCTTGCTCAAATTGGATTTGCAGAAACTGTTTTTCATATTGTAAGCATTATGTTTGAAATTCCATCCGGAGTTCTGGCAGATGTTTTCGGACGCAAAAAAACGCTGATAATTTCCTGCATTATGCGGATTTTGGGCGACCTTGTAATGATTGTTTCTAACAATTTTACACTTGTCTGCCTTTCGATTGCTTTTCACGCTTTGAATTACAATTTTGCTTCTGGCTCTGGAGATGCACTTGCCTACGATTCTCTAAAATCAGTGGGCCAAGAAGAAAAATTTGAACGATATGCCTCGAATCAGGTGGTAATTTATCGCGTATGCGAAGGTCTTTCAACTTTGACCGCAGGCTTTGCACTTGTTCTAGGTTATAAAATTGCCTATTCAACTGGAGTTTTAAGCTCTGTCATTCAGCTTTTTATTCTTGCAGGTCTTGTTGAAATCAGACTTGAAGCACCGGAACGAGACTTCCATATCTGGAAAGAAATTTCAGACTGCTTTAAAAAGAGCTTTTTGTTCCTAAAAGAAGCCCGAAGGGCAATGCTTTTGATGTTCACAAATTCTCTGATTGGAGCAATGGACATTCTGCTTTTGTTCTTTTTGCAGGCTAAACTTCCAATGGCTGGAATTCCAAAATGGGCGCTAGGGCTTGCTTTGCTTTCAACTCAGGCAGGCGGAATAATCGGAGCAAAACTGATTCTTGGAGCAAAGCATGTCCGCTATCGTGTGATTTTTGTGTTTTCTACGCTTACGATTTTAACTGGAATTGCGCTTGAACACACTGGCTTGTATATCGTTATGACTTTTGGCGGATTCATTGCTTCTATGGCAGATGATGCCCTTCAGATAAGGACTAACGCCATTTTGCAGGAAATGTTCCCGTCAGAGCAGAGAGCTACACTCATTTCTATAGAGTCGTTTACGTTCTCTTGCATAATGATTGTGCTTTCTCCTCTGGCAGGAGTGTTCTTCGCCTGGTGGTAATTACTCTGTAATTACATCAAGGTTTGGATATTCAGAAAAATCAATTACTGCAGAAGGATCAATAGCAACTGTAGCGTTCTTTACAATGTGAACGCGAGCTTTTGGATGTGCTTTTGCAGTAAGTTTTGCACATTCAGAAACGCAGTAATCATAGCAAAGGCCTACAACGTAAATGTCACAAGCTTCATCTTTTGGTGCTTTTTTGTAAGAAAGAAGATCAACACCATATTCTTCAACATTTACATTTTCGCCTTTCATAATTTTTACGGATTTTTTCTGATTGTAGTCAGCCTGAAATTTCCAGAAAATCTCAGAACCTGCAGTATTCTGAACGCAGTGTGCAGGCCAGATTCCATTTTGTTCTTTAAATGAACAGTGATTTACAGGGTGATTGTCGCGTGTAAAAACGTATGTGTCGAAAGTGGTTGAATTTTTAAGGGTTTCGATTTCTGAACAGGCTTTTGCCCAGTTTTCATAACCAACGGCAAGAGAACCATCAATAAAGTCATTCTGAATGTCTACAAAAGCAAGGATTTTCTTTTCTGCAGATGCAACACCAGAGAACGCAAAGGCACACAACATGCCCAACATAAATTTTTTCATAAAAGACTCCAATATGTGATTTTCACAACGAACCTTTCATGATAATCCATGTTTAGTGCGGTACCAGACACAGTAACCGAATTGGCAATCTGATTCGAAAAAAGTTGCTTTATTTTATTGAAGATGAATCTTTGCGTCAATAATTTTTAGGATAAATTGAATTGACATGATTTTATGCCTCATATATTATCTGCGGTGTGAGGTAAACTTATGAGAACAGATATTGGTGCAAAAGAAATTTTATTCCCTATGCCGGTTTTGATTGTCGGTACTTATGATGAAAATGGCAAACCTGATGCTATGAATGCAGCCTGGGGTGGCATTGGTGATACAAAAGAGGTTTTTCTGTGCCTTGACGGCTCTCATAAAACTGTAAAGAACCTTCTAAAAACAAAGGAATTTACCGTAAGTCCTGCAACTCTTGCAGGCGTAATTCCAGCCGACTATGTTGGAATTGAATCTGCTAACAAAGTAGAAAACAAAATTGAAAAATCAGGCCTTCATGCAGAAAAGTCTAAGAATGTGAATGCTCCTGCTTTTGAAGAGTTCCCTGTAACTCTTGAATGCCGCCTTAAGTCTTATGATGAAAAAACAAGCCACCTTTTTGGTGAGATTGTAAATATCACAGCTGATGAATCTGTTCTTACAGATGGTGAAATTGATATTTCAAAACTTAAACCAATTTCATACAACCCGGTAGCACATACTTACCACGTTGTAAATGGCGAAGCATGTGCAGCTGCCTTTAGTTGTGGCGCTGTGTTGAAGTAAGCATTACAAGTGCAATAATCATAATTACCGGAAAGATGCCTCCTGCCAAAAGACCGCGCTGGAGGTTGTCGCCGGCAAGCTGGCTGATGTTTCCTACAATGGCAGGGCCAGCAGATCCACCTAAATCTCCCGCCATAGCGAGCATGGCAAAAAAGGCAGTTCCGCCGCGCGGGATTCTTGGCGAGCAGATGCTGATTGTTCCTGGCCACATAATTCCAACCGAAAATCCGCAGATTATACAGCCAAAAAGCCCCATAATTGGGAGTGGTGAAAGAGAAGCCAGCAGGTAACTTATAATACAAAGCACTCCAGAGCCAATCATAAAGTTTTTGAGGTTCAGTCGGTCGCCGAATTTTCCAAAAATTGCGCGGCAGGTTCCCATGGTAACGGCAAAAAGACAAGGGCCTGCAAGGTCTCCGGCTGTTTTAGAAAGTCCCAGTGCACTTTCTGCAAAAGCCGATGCCCACTGTGCCATAGAAAGTTCAGAGGCTCCAGCACAAATCATAAGAATTACGGCAAGATAAAAAAGGGGAAGTCGGAACAAGGCTGCAATTCCCATGCCTTTTTCTCCGCCAGTCGGATGTTCAATAGGGCAGGTAGCAAAATTAAAGATGTTATAAAGCGGCACAACGCTCCAAAGACATGCAAGAATCTTCCAGTTTTGTATGCCAAAAAACTTAAAAAACAAGGTTGAAAGCACAATTACACCAACAGAACCCCAGCAGTAGAAGGAATGCAAAAGACTCATTGTTGCTTCTTTGTGTTCAAACGGGCAGGCTTCAACAATCGGACTAACAAGCACTTCGATTAAGCCGCTTCCAATTGCGTAGACTACAACGCTAAGTACAATTCCAGTAAACGGGTCAGAAAATAAATCTGGTAAAATTGCCAGAAGCACAAGCCCTGCTGCCGAACACACTTCTGAGGCAACAACACATTTTCTGTAGCCGATTTTATCAACCACCTGAGCGCAGATAATATCTACAATCAGCTGAGTCATAAAAAATACTGCTGGAATAAGTGCAATTTTTCCTAGCGGTACACTGTAAGTATTGTGAAAAGTTAAAAACAAAAGCGGCGCAAAGTTTGCCGCAATTGCCTGAGTAATAAATCCTAGGTAACACGCAATAAGTGTCTTTTTGTAGTTTTTTTCTTTCATAGAACTGTTATTAATTATAACACGTGTTTTCTAAGAAAGTCTGCAATTCCGTCGTGATTGTTGTCTTTTTCTGTAACAAAATCCGCAATATTTTTGATTTCTTCAAGGCCGTTACTCATGGCAACGCCGTAACCGCAAAGGCGAATCATGCTTTCGTCGTTCATGCTGTCGCCAAAACCCATGGATTTTTCTACACCAAAACCAAGCTTATTAGAAAGCCAGGTGATTTGCTTCACCTTTTCCGCAGTTTGGAGGAAGAATTTCCAGAAAATAAGGTTTACTTGTAAAAATTACGGCACGTTCGCCAAATTCTTTACGCAAAATGTCCTGCAATTTTAAAAGTTCTGATGGCTCGCCTGGAATCAGCATTTTGGTAAAGCCTTTTTTAAGAAATTCTTCGTAATCCTGAACTTCGGCCCCTTTTAGTCCGCACATATCAACATCAAGTCTTGTCCACTTGGTTTCCTGACTGTAATAAATGGTATCTGGTGTGTAGACTTCGCTTTTAAGTCCGTATTCTTCTGCAATCTGATTTGCGCGCAGAAGGATTTCGGGCTCAACTTTACGGCAGAAAATCTGTTCTCGTTTGTGAAGGTCAAAAATACTGCAGCCATTGATAGCAATCAAAAATCTACCAGCTTCTTTTCCTGCAATCTCGAGTCTGCGCACAAAAGGAAGAATTGCATCTTCTGCACGGCCTGAACATAGCACAATATAAATGCCTTTTTCTGCACATTCGCGCAAAGCTAAAACTGTATCGTCTGTAATCTGACGTTTATCATTTAAAAGAGTGTCGTCCAGATCAAAAGCAATCAGTTTTACATAAAGTTTACTGGTAGAGTCTGCCATCAAAATCTCCTAGAAAAATTTCTGAATATAACCTGCTGCCCAGATTATAAGAACAATTGCCGGCAAAATCCAGGTTACATAAAAACGGAGTTTTACAGGGAATTTTATACCGTTTCCTGTATTTACTTCTTCAATAAAATTCTTAAAGCCCCAGCCGTAGCGTGAGGTACAGAATCTAAGGTACAAAAGGGCTCCCAGCGGCAAAAGATTGTTTGAAACTAAGAAGTCTTCCAGATCCTGAATGTTTCCAATGCCAGGAATGGTTAATCCGCTCAAAACGTTAAAGCCAAGAACACAAGGAAGAGAAAGAACTGCAACACCAATTGTATTTATGAATACAGCAGTTTTACGGTTCCAACCGAACAGTTCCATTGTAGATGCAATGATGTTTTCGCAGACTGCAATTACTGTGGACATAGCTGCAAAAGACATAAACAGGAAGAAAATTGTTCCCCAGA
Organism: Treponema sp.; assembly: GCA_024696155.1. GTDB lineage: Bacteria > Spirochaetota > Spirochaetia > Treponematales > Treponemataceae > Treponema_D. The sequence continues at coordinate 23,537 of JAILHD010000130.1, forward strand.
TTCTTCCAAAAGGAATTGAGTTAAAAATGTTTGGAAGTGTAATAAAAATAAGGCCGGGACCCTGTCCAGGATTTACGTCAAATGCAAAACAAGCAGGGAAGATGATAAAACCAGCCATAAGGGCAACAAAAGTATCAAGACTGATAATGTGCATGACTTCGCCGGTAAGGGCTTTTTCTTTTCCAATGTAGCTTCCAAAAATTGCAAGCGAACCGATTCCAAGTGAAAGGGTAAAGAAAGATTGTCCCATTGCGGCAAAAATAACTTCTCCAATTCCGTTTTCTACCATTTTTGAAAAATCTGGTCTAAGGTAGAAATAAAGGCCTTTTGCAGCGCCCGGGAGGCTTACTGCGCGAATAACAAGAATGATCATAAGGCCCAAAAGGCTTGTCATTATGATTGTAGAGACTTTTTCTACGCCTTTTTCAAGGCCGCGAAGGCATACTGAAAAACCGTGCAGAACGACTACCAACATCCACACTGTCTGTTCTACAGGATTTGAAAGCATTGTGGTAAATACCGATGCAAGCTGTTCAGGATTTTTTCCTTCAAAAATTCCTAGAGCGCTTTTTAAAACGTAAGCGAGCATCCAGCCTGCAACTGTTGTGTAGAACATCATAAGAAGATAGTTTCCTGCCAGCGCAAAATATCCAAAAAGATGCCACTTGCTGTTTTCTGGTTCCAGAGCGTTAAAAGAACGGGTAGGGCTTTTGCCGCTTGCGCGTCCTACTGCAAATTCTGTAAGCATAATAGGTGTTCCTAAAATAATTAAGAACAACAGATAAAAAAGTACAAAGGCTGCACCGCCGTATTGACCGGTAATATAAGGGAAGCGCCAAACATTACCAAGTCCAATGGCGCAGCCCGCAGATGTCATAATGAATCCAATTCGTGATTTGAAATTCTCTCTATTTTTATTTTCCATAATTTATAAATTATAGCAAAAAGAAGGATCTGATTCTATGAAATATATAAAATTAACTGTTTGCTAGTACAGCTTGTGTTCTGCAAAGAACTCTATGCTGCCGGAAGTTTTTCCTTCTGTTTCAAAAATGATGATTTCATTTTCGCCTTCTTTAAGAAGCGGAGCAGGAACATAAAGTCTTTTCTGTGGTCCGATTTCCCAGAATCGTCCAAGATTAAATCCATTTAAAAAGATGCAGCCTTTGCCCCAGCCCGTAAAGTCCAGGTAGGTATCGCAGGCTTTGTCTATCACAAGGGAGAATCGGGTGAAGGTTGGTGAAGGGATTTTGACTGTGCCTGCGATACCGTCATCAGCTTTATTCCAGTCGATTTTTGAAAGCTGGGTTTTATCAAGATTGAGGTTATAGTAAGTCCAGTCTGTAAGCGGTTTCTGGTCTGCAAGAACCCTTCCACATATGCCTTTGCGCTGGAACGGGATTTTGTTCGCAAAATTAACACGACCCAGATTTTCTACAAGAAGGGCAAGTTCATCACCGGAAGAAAGCTGCATTTCAACGGTATTTGAAGTTTCTTTGTCAAAAAGAGTTGCCTTTAGTTCGCCGTTTTTAAATTCGTGGATTCTGTCCTGACCATCTTCAATTTTTAGAGTATTTGAAGCAGCTTGTGCGATTTTTTTATACAAAATATAGCCGTAGTTCTGACCACAGGCTTCCATTCCTGGTAATTTTTCGCCGGAAAAAGCCTTTGCAGGTGCTAAACTGTCTAAAATATCAAACAGTTTAATAGTTTTTTGAGCTTTTACAACGCCATAAGCCTTCTGTTCAATGTTTGTAGTAAGCGGAGCTTCTTCAAAGTTGCGGTATTTTTTGATGATGTTCTGGAAAACGCGGTATTTTTCTGTAATTTTGCCGTCTTCAGAAAGTGGAGCATCGTAGTCGTAACTTGTTGTGTCAGGTGTAAGTTTGGTGTAATAGTTTGAGCCGTTCATAAAGCCGAAGTTTGTGCCGCCGTGGAACATATAAAAGTTTACGTTGCCTTTTCTTAGCATGTAGTTCAAATCTTTGATATTGCGCTTAATTTTAGAAGTTTTATGCTCTTTATTTCCCCAGGCGTCAAACCAGCCAATCCAGAATTCCATGCACATAAGAGGGCCGCGGTTTCCGGTCTTTTTTATCATGCGCTTCATATTTGCAAAAAGCGGACGGGCGTGTGAGCCAAAGTTTCCTGTTGGAAGGGCACCGTTACACTGGCCGTTGATAAACATTTTTCCCCAGGGGCCGTCGCTTGTTACAAGAGGCACTGTAATTCCACCGTCTCGCATAAGGTCTGCAAGAAACTGCATGTAGCTCATGTCTTTGCCGTAGTAGCCGTATTCATTTTCTATCTGCATTAAAATGATGTTTCCGCCCTTATCAATCTGATGGTTCACAAGGCGTGGAAGCAGAACTTTGTAATAGTCTCGTACATTCTGATAGTAAGGCTCATTTTTACAGCGCACTTCAAGACCCGGGGTATTTAGCAGCCAAGAAGGAAGTCCGCCAAGTTCCCATTCTGCACAGATATATGGAGAAGGGCGCACTATTGCGTAAAGACCCAGCTTCTGGGCAATATCAAGGAATTTTTCAAAATTACAGAGGCCGTCAAAGCAGAATTCGCCTTTTTTTGGCTCTGTAATATTCCACGGAATATATGTTTCAACCGTATTACAGCCCATGTTCTTAAGTTTTTCCAGTCTGTCCTGCCAGTATTCAGGAACTACGCGAAAGTAATGAATTGAACCCGAAATAATCTGGAATGGTTTGCCGTTTAATAAAAATGTGTCTTTAATTTCAAATGAACTCATATCATTATTGTATAGCAGTTTACAACTTTGTGATAGTGTTACTATCACAAGTAGTACAATTTTTTTGATTATCATTGCTTTTACGAAAACCTGTGTTATTCTATATATAGAAAAAAAGTATAGAGGTAAAAATTCCAAGATGGCTCTAATCAATAAAATACGTGAGATTCTTCTCGATTTTAAATACGCAAAAATCTTCCAGATAATCGCAGTTTATTTTGCACTTATTTATCATACGTCTTTTCTGGTAGCGTTTGGACTTTTACAAATTTATCCAATGTTCTTTTATAACATATACAGTGTCCTGCTGTTTTCTATACTTGCGGTCTTAGTGCTTTCTAAAAGATCATTTATTCTGCAGTATGTTTTCTTTTATACAGAAGTAGTTGTGCATCAGATTCTGGCAGATTATTTTCTTGGCGGAATGGCTTCGTTCCACTTTTTTATCTTTCTTGTAGGAATTGTGCCGCTTATGACCTTTCGCGGGCATTTTAAGCAGGCGATTTTTTACGGATTTTTTTCTTCTGCGCTTTTTACCTTTTTAGAAGTTATTGCGCCAAATATTGAACCGCATTACGAACTTTCTAAAACAGCGCTTATTGTAATCAAAACTGTAAATATTTTTTCTGACTCAATTGTAAATGTTGTTGGGCTTTTGATGTATGCCTACCTTGTTTATCTTGTAGAAAAAAAACTTCAGACTCAAGTGGATATAAAAACCCGCGAGGCACAGGCAAAGACAGAAAAACTCTTAAAAATCCAGAGTTATGTAATCAGCAGTCTTGCAAACCTTGTAGATAACCGCGATTTAGATACAGGCGAGCACATTCAGAGAACCAGTGCCTATGTAGATTTAATTTCTTCTAAAATCCTGGAAGAGGGGATTTTCCCTGATCAGGTGAATGCAGCTTTTGTTGACTACATTAAAAGGTCGGCTCCGCTGCACGATGTAGGAAAAATTGTTGTTTCTGATATTATTCTTAAAAAGCCAGGCAAACTTAATCCGGAAGAATTTAATGAAATGAAGATGCACGCAACAGAAGGCGGCCGTGTAATTAAAGAAGTTTTTGCCATGAGTGATGATAAGGATTTTATGAAAATTGCTACAGATGTTGCAACGTATCATCATGAAAAGTGGAACGGCACGGGATACCCTTACGGATTAAAGGGAGAAGAAATTCCTTTATGCGCGCGCATTATGGCAGTTGCAGATGTTTTTGATGCCCTTGTTTCGCGCCGCTGCTATAAAGAGGCATTTCCGGTAGACGTGGCATATAAAATTCTTGAAGATGGTGCCGGCGAACATTTTGATCCCGCTATTGTAAAAATATTTCTTGGCATGAAGTCCGACATTGCCAAAGTTATGGAAAAATTCACAAGATAATAAATGCCTTTAAAACAAAGAAGCCGGGGGTTTCCCGGCCTGTAAAGTGCTCACAGTCAATCTAATGACTGGCACCATAATATGTCCAGCTGTAAAGCCGCTGGTTACTTTGAAATGTCTAGCGTATTATAGCCTCGACCAGGCCATCTGTCTTTGTCGGAAATTGCATATTGCCTCCTGCCCAAGCAGCCGGTTTGCGTCCTCATCTCGCTCCTTGCTACATTTTTAATATTAACACAGATTCCCGGGAAAGCAAGAAAAATTTCCCAAATTAGTAAAATTTTTCTGTCATTTATGCTATACTTACTTTTCGAGGAAAATTATGAGTGATAAGGAAAAAATTCAGGGGAGATTAACATTTGATGTAATTCAGGGAAAGTTCTGGGTAACTGGTAGTGAAGGTGAGCCTCTGACTTCTATTGAATTTGGCGATCGTTTTGAAGTTTTAGTTGATGATGAATGGAAGGAAACCTGTTTAAAGATTATTAATGGCGACAACGGTGATTTGGTTTTCCAGATGGAAGGAACTCCATATTACGGCGTTCTTGATGATCTTGAAGTAAGAATCTAGGGCGGCCAGAATGAAAAATATTTTATGTTCTGGAAACGTTTCTGTAGATATTAAGGCATATTCTGCCGAAGTTGACGACACAGAAGCATATCGTGAAGGTTCTATTGAGCTTGTGCCGGGTGGTGTAGGCCGCGGAATGGCCATTAATTTGAAGCACCTTGGAATGACTACTTATATCCACTCTGTTGTTGGCAAAGATATTTTTGGTGAATATCTTCGTGACGGGCTTGAAGAAGAAGGCGTAAATACAGCTTTGCTGGGAGAAAGCCCAGAGCGTAAAACTGCGCTTTTTTCTGTTCTGGCAAGTCGTGGAAAAAGTGCCACTTGCGTATATTCAACTCAGGTTCTAAAAGAAATCGCTTTTGACAGCAAGGTAGAAAAATTTATAGAAGAAAATGATATTTCTGCTATTGCTATGGATTCAAACATTTCTGAAGAAACTCTTGCAGGCTTTTATGCTTACAAAAAGGCTCATCCGGATATTTTTATCTTTCAGAATGCTACAGCACCGGATATTGCCCGAAAAACCATGCAATATGCACCTTTAATTGATTTGTTTGGCTGCAACGAATATGAAGCCGCTGCAATCTTAGGAGAGCAGTCAGTTCTGCCAGATTTAGAAACTGCAGATAGATTCCAGGCACTTGGCTACAAGAATTTTATCATCACTTTTGGTGAACAGGGAGTAATGGTTCGCATTGGTAAAGAAACCTGGAATGAACCTCCGTATACTCCGGCTCAGATTGTAGATACCATTGGTGCTGGCGATGCCTTTGCATCTGGCTTTTTGATGGGATTTTTGGAAAACGATCCTGTAAAACGATGTATTCATTACGGGCTTGCGTGTGCAAAAGAAACACTTATGACTCGTCAAACCGTAAGTAACAAACTAAGCAAAGATTTTTTAACACAGTATCAGGTAAAATAAATCAAATTTATTAAAAGGGGAAAGGGCTTAAAAAGTTCTTTCCCCTTTTTAATGCCCCAAGGTTGAGAACGTTCTTTCTACAGAAAATATGGTATAATAAAAAACATGACAGAAAGAGAAGTAAAAATCCACGGGATATATAAGCATTTTAAGAACAAGTATTACATCGTTGAAGATAGGGAGCCGGTCGCGAAGCGAACAAACTCACGAGGTGAGTTTGTAGGCGAGTCTCGGTCGTAGCTATGCGGAGACCGGTGGCTTTTCATTCGGAAACAAAAGAAGAATATGTGGTTTACCGCAGGCTCTATGGCGACAATTCTCTCTGGATTCGGGA
>JAILHD010000153.1 GCA_024696155.1 Treponema sp.
GCGCTTACAATGGAGTCTATATCAGTACCCTTGTTGATATTTTTAAGGCCGTCTCCAGTTGCAACTTCAAGACCAGCACTAACCCCGCCAAGTCCACCATAAGAAAGAAGAGCCGCAAGGTCATAGGTAAAAGACTTTTCAAAGCGGACGTTTCCCCAGTAGTAAAGAGAGTTTCTGGCAGTAACAGTGCTTTCTGCCCCTGCAACAATGCCTTCTCCCGCCCCGGCGTTCAGCAGGGCAAATTTTTTGAGTGCCGTAGGGGGCAGAGCTTCGTCTACAAAGTGAACGCCGTACACCTGTTTTTCTGCAGCCGTTTTTGCAAGGCTTTTATAGAGTTTTTCTACATCGGTCATCTGATAGCCGCAGACGTAGTCCAGCTGAGTGTCACAGAAGGCACATTTATGCCAGTAGCAGCCATGAGCAAGATAAACTTTTATCCACGTACCGTCAGACCAGAGCCGCTGCATCGGATTTTTGTCATCGCACAGGCGCGGATAAATAGAAAAATCAATGTCAGAAAAGTCTGGAACAATTTCGCGCGTAAAACGATTTTCAATTTCTACAGTTTCTTTTGAGCCGTTCCAGTCTGGTTCGATTACGCAGTCGCTAAAAAACTGGCGGAATTTGTAGATTGGAGCAGCTGATGCTGCAGACGGGGCACCGGCAGTGGCAGGAGGCATTTCCCCTTCAAAAGCAGCATCTTTCCAATTATTTAAAAACTCGTAAAATCCGCCGTAGCCACGATCATAAGAAATTGCATCAATATATTTAGAAAGTGCCAGTTCTTTTACTTCGCGAAGTTCTGTATTTACAAAGCCTCCACCAAAAACAACATAAGCCTTGTCTCCAAATTTCTGCTTTATAAATCTTGCGGTATACAAAGCTGACATAAAAGTTCCGCCAAAAGGAACAGAAATTCCCACAAGAAATTTTTCGCTGTCAGAAAGAAAATCTGTAAAACCTTCTATTTTTTCTTCCAGAACAGCGTTGTAAAATTCCTTCATAACAGCTGAGTCAACTTTCTTTTCTATATCACTAAAAGTAGATTCATCTACAGTAAGGCTTTCTGCATAACGGACAAGAGAAAAGTTTTCATCAAAAACTGCGGTAATATAGTCTGCTAAGTCTGCCAGGGCATAGGAACATAAAAAGCGGACATCATCAACTGTCGGTTCGTGACCAAGCCCTGCAAGAAAATTATCCATTCGGCTTCCACGTGGCGCATAAGGAGAAAATAAAAATTCATGCTCTTTTTCGCGGTTAGCGCCCCGCAAAATCCCCGTAATTACATCAATCCAGGATATCCAGCTATCTGCACTGCTCACGTAACGGCGAAGATTAAAAGCTGTACCTTCATCACCTTCCCGCTCTGCCTTTTCTGCCATCTGCAAAGCCCTGCCAGAACTTAAATCAAAAAGTTTTTTAAGTCCAGCAGAAGAGAATATCTTATAAAAAAGAGAAATACTTAAATCAAGCCAGCGGGTCTGACATCCCTGTCCCTTAAAAAATGAGGAAAGATATGCCCCGGAAGGATATGGAGAATTAAGCTGAACAAGGGGCGGTTGAATAAGAATAACTTTCATTAAAAACGAAGATTTACAACAGTAATATCATCAGGAAGCATTGCATGCTGTTTCCAGCGCTCTACAGTGCGGCCTGTAAACTTTTCCATTTCAGAAACATCTTTATCGTACAAATCAATAAAGAATTTCTTTGTATTTTCTTCATCAAAACGAACACCGTCATCATCCTGCATGTCAGGAAGTCCGTCTGAATACATATCAAGCTGAACACCAGATGTAAGTCCAAGTTTATAACCGGCCTTAGAAGAAGTTTTTAAGGCATCTGCAACTGCGCCCATGCCAAAAGGTGGCAAAGTAGGCTTTAATGTTGCAATCTGAACATCACCTTTTTCATTTTTTTTGCAGGCAAAAACATCTGTATGCCCACAGTTCAAAACTTCAATCTGATTTTCAAGGGCATCAATATAGCAGATGGCACCTGTAATAAAGTTTCCAACAGGAACTACACTTGCAAGAAAGCGGTCAAGCATAGAAGCAATCTGAACGGCACTCAAGGTTGAATGAACAAGCTGCTTCAAAGTCGCAAAATATGAACCGATTGTAACAGTAAGCAAAGCGGCAGAAACATTCTTACCAGAAACGTCAAAACTTCCGATTACAAAAGAAGTCTGCGAAACTCTCTGTGCAATATAAAAGTCTCCACCAACAGCATTTGCCATCTGATTATAAATAGCAACGTGGAACGGAAAGTCTTTTGTGGCATCATCATCAGGCAGAAGGTGCTGCTGAATTACCTTAGCCTTTTCCAAATCGTGAAGGCGAACCGAGCGAATCTGGCGGCGGACATCATCAGCAGAAACAATACCAAGATAACTGCGGTTATTAAGAAGAACTACGAAATTCTGAATACCGGTAGCCTTAACAGCTTCATCAACTCTGTCTACAACAAGTTCACAGAAGTCGCGGGCATTCAATGTCAATTTTGCATCAACAACGTAGTCTCGGCAGTTTTTTGCAACAAAGCGCTTTAAAGCAGTGCTGGTTGCCTCTTCTACAGTTTTTCGCTCAATAACGCCAATAACAGAACCTGTTTCTTCAATAGGAACAGCTTCCAGATCAGCCTGATTTTTGAACATTTCAACAACAATATCAAGGGAACTTTCACCGCTTACAGGTTCAATAGATTTTGTAATAGAACCAACCTGACGGTCAGTATAAGTATTTTCAAGTCCAGTTTTCTGAAGCTCAATATCGGGTACATTACTGGTCTCTTCATCAATAAAAAATGATTCGTCTACAACTTCTTCCATTTTTAACCTCGTTTTTTTAAATATTATAATATTTTAAATCTAGAAAAACAAAAAGTCAAATTATTCCTTAAACGCTTTTCCCAAAAGCACCGGAACAATCATAGAAGAAACAATAATCAAAAGGATTACAGGCGCAAAGTATTTTGAATCAACCATACCAACGCTTAAACCTTTCTGTGCAACAATCAGAGCAACTTCGCCTCGAACCATCATTCCAAGTCCAATTCTGTAGCTGTCCTTCCAGTCAAAACCAAGAAGACGGCTTACACCTGAACAGCCGATGATTTTAGAAATACAGCCCACAATTACAAAGGCAATGGCAAACCACAAAAGGCTCATATCCATGCCAGAAAGATCAGTTTTTAAGCCAATGCAGGCAAAGAAAATCGGGCTGAAAATCATATAAGAATTGATATCGATTTTCTGTTCCATGTAAGGAGCGTCTGTAAGGCTGCAGAAAACAACACCTGCGATATAGGCACCGGTAATATCAGCAATGCCAAAGAATTTTTCTGCGGCAAATGCATAAATAAAGGCAATTCCAAGTCCGTAAATCGGGATTCTTCGTGAATGAGGATGCTTTGTATCATACCAGCGGAAAACGCGGAAAATAATATAGCCAAAAACAATCGCACAAATAAAGAATAAAACAGTCTTAAGTATAACGCTTGTGTATCCGCCGCTTCCTGTACTTACACCAAGTACAACAGTCAAAACAACAATACCGATTACATCATCAATAATTGCCGCACTTACAATGGTCTGACCTACATCTGTTTTGATTTTTCCAAGCTCTTTTAAAGTTGCAACAGAAATACTTACCGAAGTCGCTGTTAAAATAGTTCCAATGAACATTGCCTGATAAAATTTAGCAGTTCCAAAGCCGTCAAAGCCCCAGAAACAAAGAGCCATCACTGCACCCATAAACAGAGGCACAAATACACCGCAGCAGGCAATTAAAGTTGCCTTAAAACCTGATTTTATGAGTGATTTAAGATTTGTTCCAAGACCGGCTGAATACATAATCAGAATTACACCGATTTCTGACATATATGTAATAAACTGATTTGCTTCGCGGTAAATTACATTTGTCTCACCGCCGCCAAAATTCTGAAAAAAGGGCAGAAAACGCAGCAAAAGTCCCGCAACAATCTGCCCGGCAACAACTGGAAAGCCGATTTTTTTTACCTGAGTTCCAAGGAACTTAGCCGCAATAACAATAATTCCAACGGAAAGCAAAATCTGAAGGATGATTTCCGTATTCGGTAAAGAAGACATAAAAAAGCCTCTGTGTTAAATAAGACTACAGCACACCGGTCTGGTGTGCTGTGAATTAAAGAAACTATAGACTAAAAGCAAAAGTTAGTAAACTATCTTGTAATCAAAAGGCTTTATTGTGTTTCCAGAGAGTGGCTCTGTCCACTCTTTGTCAGAATTGTTTACCCAAACACAAACTTTCTCCCCGTCTACATAACGCTCATAAGCAAGAACAGATTCGTTTCCTGTTGGAATAAAACGAACACGTCCTTCTGTAAGCGCCTTGTGTGAACGACGCAAGGCAATCAGCTCTTTGTAAAAGGCAGTCATGTCACCAGGTCTGCATGCAACATAATCACAGTTTTTACCATCATCATCCCAAACAAAAGGACGACGATATTCATCTTCTGTAATTCCAGTCATTGCACGCTCATCGCCCGCAAAAATGCCAGGCATTCCAGGTAAAGTCATCTGAACAACGGCAGCAAGCTTTAATAGTTCTGGACGGTCAGAGCACAAAGACACAAAGCGCGAAACATCATGACTATCCAAAAGATTCATCTGTGCATAGCTCACAGGTGTTGGATAGCGCATAAGACTTTCATTAAATACAGAGGCAAAATCCCCTGCCCCAATTACGCGGTCTGCAAAAAACTCACGACACAAGTTTACAAAACGGTAGTTCATTGCAGAATCAAACTCATCATAAACCTGCCAGTTCTGTGCATCTTCCCAAACCTCAGCAAGCATAATTGCATCTTTTTTTACGCTGCGGATTGCCTTTTTATAAGTTCGCCAGAAGGCTTTGTCAATTTCATTTGCAACATCAAGACGCCAGCCGTCAATATCAAACTTTTCAATCCAGTATTTTCCAACTTCCGCAAAATATTCAGCCACCTCAGGGTTACCCGTGTTCAGTTTTGGCATAGCCTTAACATAAGCAAAACAGGCATAATCGCTCTTGAAATCAGGAAGCAGCGGCAAAGGCATATCATAATACCAGTCCTTATACTTAGAATTTTCCTGATTCTTTAAAATGTCCTGGTATGCAAAAAAGCGTGTTCCAGTATGATTGTAAACACCATCCAGCACAACACGGATTCCATTTTTATGAAGTTCTTGAACAAGCATCTTAAACTCTTCATCAGTTCCAAACGCAGGGTCAATATGCTTATAGTCAATTGTGTCATATTTATGGTAAGAATGAGCCACAAAAACAGGATTCAAATAAACAACGTTAATTCCCAAATCCACAAGATAATCAATATTTTCTATTATACCGCGAATATTTCCGCCAAGTTTTGTAGTAAGTTTATACCCTTCGTATTCGCCAGTTTTAGGCTTGCAGTCATGGGAACGATGCGATGTTGCAAAGCTGTCTGGAAAAATCTGATACATAACTGCAGACTTAGCCCATTCAGGAACATCGTAAACCTCTTCGCGTCGCATGTAAGGCAGCTGGAAGAAGGCATACCAGTTTTCAGGAAGATCCTTTCGGATTGTCCCCTGATAATAGAAATATTTTTCTCCGTCCTCACCCTCAAGCTCAAAATAATAAAAAACGCGGCGGAAGCCAGGCTTAACCGTAACCTCGTAATAATCATGATAAAGTCCCTGACAAACCTTTTCCATCTTTGCTGTATGACGCACTGCCGGTTGAGTTCTGTCAAAACGGTTTCCATAAACCACCGAGACAGATTTCAAATCGCCATTGGCAGCTCTAAGTCTCAAAACAAAAGTCTTGTCATCCAGAAGATAGCAGTATTCACTGTCAACTCTATGATAAATCGCCGCTTTATTCATAATTCACCTCTGACTAAACCATAGCACAAGAGTTTATAAAAATCAATTTACCGCTAAACCAAAAATTAATTTTTCTCACATAAATTTTCACCAGCATACGAAACGTTTTAAGACATAAAAAAAGCACCCTTAAAGGGTGCTCTTATGCTTTATCACGCAGACGCAGTCTGTCGTGATGAAAGTAATTTCTCCCGCGCAAAGCGTCGGGAGACTAAATGTTTTATACGGCAGTAAAGCTGTCCATATGAAAATTATTTTGCACGTTCAAGGAATGAACCGTCGCGTGTATCGATTACGATTTTGTCATCTGTGTTGATGAACAATGGAACGCGAACTTCGATTCCTGTATCAAGTGTAGCTGGTTTCATAGATTTTCCAGAAGTATCACCTTTTACACCTGGTTCACAGTATGTTACAACGCGAGTAACGCGAACTGGCAAATCAATACCAACTGGTTTTCCTTCGTAGAATGTCAAAGCTACTTCAAGATCATCCTCTGGAGTGATGTATCCTGCATAGTCGCCCAAGTCTTCTTTTGGAAGCTCGAACTGTTCGTATGTATCCTGATCCATGAATACGTATGTATCACCGTCGATGTAAGAAAGTTTTGTTTTGTGTGATTCAAGGTCTACATCATCAAATTTTTCACCTGCATCCAATCCCAAATCCATAGTTGAGTTTGTAACAAGGTTCTTTACACGCAAGTTTGTAACCATTCCGGCACGACCAGAACGCTGACCAAGCATCTTCTGAACGATAAGGGCGTTTCCCTCATACATGAAAGCAGTTCCAACTTTCAACTGTGATGTCATTAACATAAAAAATACCTCTATTTTCTAAAAGGGCACACGCCCCAAGTTTCAAAATTCAATTACATTATACAAATTTCGTCAATAAAAGTCATCAGGTTTTGCCCAAGGTCTCCGTTTTTCCTCAAATCAAGAGCGAATTCCCTAAATCCATCGGCAAGCTGATTCTGCATGGCAAGCATGGTCAAGACGCTTTCTTCCAGGCGGCGGTCATTTTCACCACTTTCGGGCGAATTAATGGCTTGCCACGCAGCGGCCACCTTCCCAAAGTCTTCCAGGCTGAAGTATTTCTTCATGCGCTCAAGCAGAGCATTAACTTTTACAAGCTGATACTCATCGCTCTGGGGATATGCATGCCATATAAACGGAATACCAGTAAGACACGCACGGCTAAGGCTCTCTTCTCCGCGAATAAACAGGAACGAACAGTTTTTCATCATTTTGTCCCAATCAGTCTGGTTCACAAAAGGAAGAACTTCAATGCCCTCATCCAAGCCCCAGGCTTTTACAAAACTTTCCTGTCCCGCGCCAGCCGCACACAAAATCTTTTTACCAGCGCAGGTTTCTACCCCGCGAATTGCATTAACAACAGGTTCCCAATTGCGCGCATACGTAAAAAATAAAATATCGCCATTTTCATTACGCGGAGTAAGTTCTTCCCAGCCTTCATCAATAATAAGGCCACCAGTTTTATCAGTGAATCCTGGCATAAAGTTCACTTTTTTAACTTTTCCACGACGAGTCAGCGACTGCAGCTTATGAAAACTTTCGGCATAATCTTCTGCACTCAAATAATCAATCATAATTATCTGCACGGTATGATTTAATTCATCATCAAAAAGGATTTTTTCCATCCAGTCAGGACGTCCGCACTGAAAGCACTCCAGAATCACCTGAAGATGTACATTATTTTGTCCAGAAAACTTATCATAGCAGAAATCGTAAGCATTCCAGTCATAGACAAAAATGCCGCAAACTTCCTGCAAAAACTCATTCGGGTTTACCTGATCACAAATTTTGTTAAAAGAAGTAAGATTATCAACAATAAGATTGATTTTATTTTGAGGACATAATTTTTTGAGTTTTTTTGCAAGGCGCCAGTTTACCCCAATGTCGCCAAAGTTATCAACAACCTTGCACAGAACAGTAATTTCCATCGGAAGCTAGTTGATTTTACTGTAAAGGCTGCTGTATTCGTCACGCCATTCAGATTTTTTATCGCGTTCTTCCCACTCAATTATTTTTTTGATTGTAAAATGACGCTGATCACGGATATTTTCGTAAGCAAGAACAGCAAATCGTCCCTGACCAATGTATGCGACTTTTTCATTTTCACCAGTTGGTTCAGAGGCTTTCACTTTTTCTATTGCGCAGTCAAAATGCACTGGCATTCCACTGGCTTTATCGGCAAGACAAGACGCCAATTCAGTTATTGGCTGATTACACATAGGACAGATATTTTCACGGCTTTTTAGTTCAGTAATTGCCTGCAAACGCTGAGTTTCTGCTTCGGCATTTTCGTAGAGAGTTTTATTAAAACGGAAGGTATCTTTTTTTTCAAAAACGCTTGAATTTTGATTTTGATTCTTATTTTTATTCTGGTTCTGATTCTGTCCTTTCCAGTTCCCCTGATGTCTTTTATTACGTCTTCTGTCCATAAAATCTCCGGAAAACCCGGCTATTCCTTCCGGATTCTCAGTTCTTCGGAATTTTCCATAAGTTTGTTACTTATTACCTGAGCAATGCGCATGATTGCATTATCAATGTATTCCGAGCTTTGTATTTTTTTACGCAATTCAAGAATGCGTGGAGACAACTCCGCCTCGCTGGTCTTTTCCAAAACCATAGTGGCCGTTGCCGAAGAAGCTCTTGCTCCATAGATCATAAAATGTCACTCCGTGAAAGCATTTTCAATATGATACACAGGCGGTAAACCTTGCATATCCAGAACAATTACGTCAAATCTGATGTAACTGTTACTATATTGTCGATGTTTTAGCATGAAGTGTTTAGCAGTTTTTACAATCCTTTTTTGTTTTTGCATCCCCAAAACTGAAGAAAGCATATCAAAAGTAGCATTTGGAAGAGTTTTTACCTCCACAAATACCAGAACTTCATCTTTCATTACTATTATATCAATTTCGCCGCTTTTTGTCCGCCAGTTGCGATCAATAATTTTATACCCGTTCTGAATAAGAAAATCTGCAGCCCGCTTTTCACCATCATTACCTGTTACTTTTGAAGTCATAATTTTTCCTCTCTCTCAAGAATAAAGGCAAAAATTACAGCAAGTGCAGAATAAGCTTCTTCTGGCACAGCGGCATTTATTTCTTCTGCGCTCAAAAGATTTACCAGAGCTTCATTTTCTTCTATGTGAATATTATTTTCCTGCGCAATTTCTACGATTTTTTTTGCAAGCTCCCCCTTCCCTTTTGCTGTAATAAAAGGAACATCAGCACCTTCATGGTATTTAAGGGCTACAGCTTCCAGCGGAGTTTTTATCTGCATAATTTCTCTGGAAGGGCAATTAAAAATCTGATTTTTCATACAATGCCCCCTACCATAAAAATTTCTTCCGACTCACAGCCAGTTCCTTCTACAGTTTCTATATCTGCCCAGAAAGTTTCGGGCTTTCCAAACGGAATTAATTTTTTTTGTAATGCGGAAATAAATTCTTCTTTTTGAGATGCAGAAGGTTCAGGCGTAATATTTGCCATAAGTTTTGATAAGTGCTTATTTTCAAAATCAAGATTAAATCTATATTCTTTTTGATTCAGATTTGCATTAAAGTTCAGTTTTTTAAGCTGATTTGCACCGTCAAACAAAAGTCTGATTATGCCGTCCCCCAAAACTTTGTGATCCGCCCGTACAATTTCGTAAGGAACAAAAATCCAGCCATTTTTGTGATTTATGATTTTTATAATTTCTTCTTTATTTTTCTGTGCATTCTCTTCCTCATTTTGGGTATCATACAAAAGAGAAAGAAGAGAGTTTATCAATTCACCATCAGGCTCAATTCCTTTCTGCGTTAAGATAGAAGCAATTTCCCCTGCAGATTTTTCTCTGTCGTTAAAACGCACTGAAAGTCCACGTAATTTTCTTAATAAACCACCGTCAAACTTCATTCCCAGCTGCTTAAATTGCATTGCAAGATGTTTATTCATTTCGTCAGTGGGAAGACCCAGTGAGTTCAAAAGATTTTCCAGATGGACCGCACCGGCATTTTCAAAAATAAGCTTACCGCTTGTAAAAGTAATTCCTGACTCTGTTTTCGGGCTGACTTCAATTTTGCCGTTTTTAAGATTAACGGTTGCGGTAAAAACATCACCGGGCTTTAATGGATTTTGAGAGCTAAGGTTTACGCGAACTCCGGCAACTGAACCTTCGTACTGTCCGCCCCCCTTATCTGCAATCACGCGGACTAAAACGGAACTTCCGCTATGCAGAACTTTTACATTTTTAGAAGAGGGAATTTGCTGCTGGGCATGAATGGCGGCCAGATTCATACCATAAAGGTAAAAAAAAATCGCGAAGAAATCAACCTTCGCGATTTTATAATTGCTAAATAAAATAGTGCTTATTCAAGTAATACTGGCGTAGGGAGCAGAGCATGGGGCAAAAACATTCTATTTTTGTCTGCCGCGCTAGCGGCGTGTTCAATAGTTTCCTAACAAAAATAGC